>NZ_JBQLIC010000001.1:0-485751 GCF_056034385.1 Marinococcus sp. LNHM3E3-2.2 | reverse complement strand
ACGAGAAGGAGATCCGGCTTTTCGGCCTGTTCGCCGATCACGTAGGCTCCTTTGCGGACGCCTTCCACCGCTTTTTCCTTCGTGTCTTCGAGCGTCGGTACGCCCTGGCGGGTCATGACGAGCGCCGTTGGCGTCGATTCGCTTTCCATCGCCACGCGCCACGCAGCGACCGTTTCGTTGCCGTCCGCCGGGCGGATCACGTTCAGGTTCGGAATCGCCCGGAGCGCCGCCAGCTGTTCCACCGGCTCATGCGTCGGGCCGTCTTCGCCGACCGCGATGCTGTCGTGCGTGAATACCTGCGTCAGCGGCAGCCCCATCAACGCGCTCAGGCGCAGCGCCGGACGAAGGTAATCGGAAAAGACCAGGAAGGTCGAACCGAACGGCTTCAGACCGCCGTGCAGCTGAATGCCATTCACCGCTGCCGCCATGGCGAATTCGCGGACACCGAACCAGATGTTGCGGCCGGTGTAGTCGTTGCGGCTGAAATCTTGCTCCGCTTTGATCAGTGTCTTGTTGGAGCCGGCCAGGTCGGCCGATCCGCCGAACAGAGACGGCACGGCGGCCGCTACTTCCTGCAGCACATCGCCGGAGGCGGCACGGGTCGCTACTTTTTCATCCGTAAAGACCGGCAGATTGGCATCCCAGCCTTCCGGCAGCTCGCCGGCAATCGCCTGTTCGAGTTCGCCGGCGAGTTCCGGGTTCGCCTGCTTGTAGGCATCAAACCGCTCGTTCCATTCCTGTTCGGCCTTCGCACCGGCCTGCTTGACTTCGTCAAACAGCTCGGTCACCTCCGGCGGGATATGAAACGCGTCGTAGTCCCACTGGTAGGCTTCTTTCACCAGGTTGTACTCCTCGTCGCCGATCGGCGCGCCGTGGGCCGCATTCGTGCCGCCTTTGTTCGGTGCTCCGTAGCCGATGACAGTTTTCACTTCGATCATCGACGGTTTCGGGGACTGCTTCGCTTCTTCGATCGCTGCTTCCAACGCATCGACGTCGTTGCCGTCTTCGATAAAGACCGTGTGCCAGCCGTAGGCTTCATAGCGCTGCAGCACGTTTTCGGAGAACGACTGGTGAAGCGCGCCGTCGAGCGACACGTCGTTGGAGTCGTACAGCACGACCAAGTTGCCGAGCTTCAGGTGGCCGGCGAGGGACGCCGATTCCGAAGCAACGCCTTCCATCAGGTCGCCGTCGCCGCAGAGCACGTACGTGAAATGATCCACCACGGCGTGGTCGTCGGTGTTGTACTTGGCTGCCAGATGGCGCTCCGCCATCGCCATCCCGGTGCCCATGGCCAGTCCCTGGCCGAGCGGGCCGGTGGTTGCCTCCACGCCGGCGGTATGCCCGTATTCCGGGTGGCCCGGCGTCTGGCTTCCCCACTGGCGGAAGTTTTTCAGTTCCTCGAGCGAGAGGTCGTAGCCGCTCAGGTGCAGCATGCTGTATAGAAGCATCGACCCGTGTCCGGCGGACAGCACGAAGCGGTCGCGGTTAAACCAGTCCGGATTGGCCGGGTTGTGGTTCATGGATTTGGTCCAGAGCGCGTACGCCATCGGCGCCGCTCCCATCGGAAGCCCCGGGTGACCCGACTGGGCTTTTTCAATACTTTCGATGGACAGCGTCCGAATCGTGTTAATTGCTAACTGTTCTGTGCTAATTGCCATGCATATGTCCCTCCACTGTATGTATTTTTGGGTGGAAACCCGCACTTATGAGTTGACCCCGCGGGAATTTCCGTGTTCTAGTACGCTTTTATGATAAAGGTTTTAAAACGATTACACAAGCGTGTTAATAGAGAAAGAAGAAAATCAAAAGGCCTGCTCTTTGTTAAGACCAGGCCTCTCTTTTATCTTAATGCCGGAAGCTGCGGTTCCGTCGTTTGACACGCTCGAGCTTACTTGGAGTTACATCCGTGCCCTCTTCATCCACCACTTTTACGTTTTCGAGCTGGTTTTTAAACGAGGAACGGAATTTACTTAAATATTCCTGACGCAGCGCCTGCTGTTCTTCTTGTTCTTCTGCAGTCAGCCCCGACGATTTTTGACGTTTGGCTAACTCATTAATCCGGTCAATTTTTTCTTTCGAAAGCATAAGTTGCCTCCCTTAAAATGGCGTTCCTTTTTTATTATATTAAAAACAGCGCCGTACCGCAAACAAATCACTGCGGTTCTATCTCCGCGCGCTGCTGTTCATATTCTTTATAACGTCGGTGCACCGTCGCTTTAGAAATATCATAGCCAAGGCCCCGGAGCGTCAGAGCGATATCTTTAAACGTCAGCTCCCGCTGTTTCAGCTTAACAATTTCTTCAATGGGCACCTCTATTTTCTTCCGGCCGCCGCTGCGGTTTAATCCGAAGTTTTCTTCCGGGTGGTACCCGTTTTCCACCGCCCGCTGCATCCCCCGCTTAATTTTAAAATTATGCAGCCGGCGCTGATGCTCTTCCACAATGGACAAAATTTCCATAATCATATGATCGGTATCCGCAATTTCGAGCTCCCCGTCATCCTTTACTGTATAGATGGACGTGCCCCTTTTCTGCAGCTCATGGAGCACGGCGATTTTAGCATTTCCGCGTCCAAGCCGCGTATCATCGGTAATCAGCAGTGTATCCGCCCCGGTGTCATCGAGGAGCTCAAACACACGGAGAAGCCCGTCCCGTTCCACGGAATAGCTGCTCTCCTGTTCTGTCACGGTCTGCTGCACCGCCCAACCGTTCGCTGCAGCAAGAGCCTCCAGCTCCTCCTGCTGCCTGGCAAGCGAGGACTGCTGTTCTTCTTTTTCCGTACTTACCCGGGCGTAAATGATGCATGCTTTCATTTGTCTGCGTTCCTTTCCGTTCGTGTTTTACTGTTCGGCAGCGTCAAACGAAACCGTTCGTTCCCACGGCTGTTCCTGATAGCCCGGCCTGTCCTTCAAAACCGGATGCTCCTGTTCATAGACGATTTCTGCCGGCCGGTCTGCTTCCGTGCCGCCCAGCGTGTCCGGAGTGATCGAAGCGTCCGCTGAATATACCAAAAATAAAAGCGCGAATGCAAATAAAGCAAGCATCGTCCAGTCCGTTGAAGTGAAGGTTTTGAGTTTATTCATATGCATGTTCCCCCTGAATGAGAATGTATGTTCTTATATTCATTCAGTATACCAGAATACCTGTTCCCGTCAACAGAAATATTAGAACGGGTGTTTGCGTTTTTGTTCCCCTCATGCTATACTTTACTCAGAAAAATTCCTCAAAAGGAGGTGCGGAGATGAAGCTATCCAAGCGCCAGCAGCAAATTCTTGATTATATAAAAGAAGAAGTAAAAGAAAAAGGCTATCCGCCTTCGGTCCGGGAGATCGGAGAAGCCGTGGGGCTCGCCTCGAGTTCAACGGTGCACGGGCACCTCGCCCGTCTTGAAAACAAAAATTTAATCCGCCGCGACCCGACTAAGCCGCGGGCAATTGAAGTGCTTGAGCTTGAAGACCAGGGCAGCGAGCCGATTCACGAAAGCAAAGCTGTGTACGTGCCGGTGATCGGTAAAGTCACGGCCGGGGAGCCTATCACTGCGGTGGAAAATGTAGAAGAATACATCCCTCTTCCGGAGCGCATGGTGACCGACGAAGAACAGGTATACATGCTTACCATTCAGGGGGACAGCATGATAGAGGCCGGCATTTTTGACGGGGATCTTGTTGTCGTTCAAAAACAGCAGACCGCTGATAACGGCGATATTATTGTCGCTATGACCGATGAAATGGAAGCAACGGTTAAACGGTTTTATAAAGAAGAAAACTTTATCCGCCTGCAGCCTGAAAATGCCACCATGGACCCGATCATTTTAGAAAACTGTACGATACTCGGCAGAGTCACCGGCGTTTTCCGCACCATCTTTTAATCACATAAACGGGGCCGCCTGCTTCATTAAAGCAGGCGGCCCCGTTTCTATTATGCCCGGCACGCAAGCGTCCGGTACGACGTAACAATTTTATTTCCTTCAACATCTCTATCCGTAATCACTATCACTGTGGCTGACGTAATATTTTCCTGTTCGATAAATTCAAGCCCCCGGTGCCAGAGCCATTCATACACCGTTGTCATGTCTACGTTCAGTTCATTTGTCCCCAGCGCTTCTGCCGTAATCTGCATCGACAGCAGCAGCTGGTCGCGCTCAAAGATGTGAAGCACCGGTCCATTAAAATGTTCAGACTCTCCCGGGCTGCCTTCATACGGTCCGTGGTAAAAGTCAAGCAGGCGTGCCATCACGATTCCCCCTTTAACGACTTCGGCGCCGATACGTGCCTGAAGTTCGTTTTTCTATTGGTGAATTGTGATTCCTTTTCCCTGCACCTTTGCTGCTAAACCCGAATTTCTTCCCCGTCTCCTGAAAGGTTACTGGTCGAGCCACTCTTTAATCTGCTGCTTATCGTTATCATCAAGGTTGCCTTCTTCAATCCAGTAATTCATCAGCTTCATCATGCCCTGCTTGGAGAGCCCCACCCGGCTGCTGTCGGATGGATGGCTGCTGATGTCCGTTTTTCCGTATTGGTAAATGGATACGTACGGCGCCTCCGCGTGGTTTAAATTGTGAAGATCTTTCTTTTCAAAATGCAGCATTTGTATGCCCCTTTCTATTTTCCGGAATGTTTTTTGTCCCTGCGTCTGCCACAAAAAAGAGCCTCCCGGGAAGGAAAGCTCCGCTTAGCGTTTGTTTACATGGATTTAGAATACGGTTTGTGACAGATCGAATGATCGATGGTTTCATCGGGTTCACCGCTGTACACACAATCGCAGGTATCTAATACGTAAGTATGCTCTTTGGCGTGAATGACCTGACTTCCCTGATGAAATAACAGTTTTTCATCGGCCGGCTGAAAATCACTCATCGAATGAAGCACCACTTCATAGCCATCGGCGTATTCAATCACCTTGTAATGAATTTCATGACCGTCACTGCTATAGGTCACCTGCGGCTGCGTTCTGCATTTGAATTCCACTAAAGCCACTGTCATCCACCCCCTCCACTTATTTATACCACAGTTTTTTCGGTTCGAGAAGACACCCGGCCGTTTTTTTCCGAAAGAATTTCCTTCCCAAATGAGTGAAAACCGTTTCTCTCTCTGCCTGCCGGAAAAGAAGCCTTTAGCCATTTTCTTCTATATAAATAAAAACAAAAAGCACCCTCTCAGCTCGAGGGCGCTTCGAAATCTCTCAATAAATTGTCGTACGTTTTGTTTATTTCTCCGTCCGTCACGTCCTGCACGGTAATAACAAGACGCTTCCTTTCCGCCGGCGCTTCCTGTTTCAGATAATCCAGGCCGATGCTCCACAGCCAGTCTGGTACGTTTTCTTCCTTTAAACTCGCTTCGGCTGCCATCGCTGAGGTGGTCACCTGGACGAGCAGCACGAGTTCTTCGTCCTTATACACTTCGACTGATTCCCCGGCAAAATGAAGCGGGCGTATGCGGTAGCCTTTCAGCCCTTCCTGGGAAAAATCCGCTTCCTGTGTCATCATCATCCTCCTTTTATTCGATTACGACTGTTCCTGAAGGGCACTGCTTCCTTCAAGCTCTATGCTTTTCTGATCCGACCGGGTGATGTAGGCCTGTCCGCCAAACTGAAACCCTTCCCGGGTGTAAAAATATAAATCCAGCGCAGGAGAAGCACTGTCGAATGCCTGGTGGAAAAATTCCTCGTTGTCGCAGTCTGTAATGGAAACGGTCCAACGTTCAAGCGGTCCACCGCCTGCCTGAAGGTGACCTTCATTTACCTGAATAACTTCATTTGTGGAGACTGTTTTAACAGCTTCTAGTGCTAGTGTCGGCATCGCGTCCTCCTGAATTTCATTCTTTTAAAAGGGCGGCTTGTATAAAACCGCCCGCGGGATGCGTTAATTTCTATTCGTCTACCTGCCGTTTGTATTCTTCATAAAGCTCGCGGCCTTCTTTTGTGATTTTAATACCGCTGTAAACCGCCTGGTCTTTTTCTCCGGAGGCATCGTCATACGTAACATATCCATGCTCCGCAAGCTCCTGAAAACGATCCTGCTCGATCTCATCCACCGGCGACCATTCGGCGCCGATTTCCCCCCGCTCGACTCTTCCGGCCAGCTGGGCCATTGCTTCTTTTCTCGGACTCATGACTTTCTCTCCTTTCCAATCTTTGAGCATCTTTTCACAGCTATAATCCCCGAATTCGCACGTATTAAACGTTCCCCCGATTTCCGGTTTTCGTGCATATAAAAAAACAGGCGCCAGCTTCCGCTGTCACCCGTTGTCATACCTGCTTTATATCTGCACCAGTTCATCAAGACCATCGAGGTGGCAATGCTTCTTCCCGCCGCCTTCAATGTTTTTAAATTGAACGATCCCCTGATACTCTGCTTCTTCAGTTTTGAACCGTATACTGATGCTGTTTCGATTGATAAACTCTTCGGAAAACTCCTGTTCTGCATTATAAATGGCCATCGTCCAGGCGCTTTCCCCGATCCGGTCCGGATCGGACGTTTCGAGATACAAGTATGCAGACTCAAATCGCAGCTCCGATTCGTCGAGTACAATTTCGTTAATTTCCTGGGTTTCCTGTTTCATTTTTGTCGCCCCTTCACTCTAATAGGTGCTGCATGTGCCGGCAGAAGTCCCGGCTTCTTTTTATGCTATTACACCTCGACGCCGGTTTGAAACCTCGGAAGAGCAGCAGCCGGGCTTACTTCTTCCATTTATGAATGACGTAAAAAGCCACTGCCGGGGTCGGAAACTGTGTTAATCCCCACAGACCCCACTTCCATTTGGCTTTGCCCTGCTTTTCGGCTTCCCGGTAAAGCCACCAGGCCTGAAGCAAAAGCAGCGGAGCCAGCAGCCAGGCGGTATTTCTTTTTTTGTTCATCATCATCTTCCTCTCTGACAAAGACTGGGAGGTGCTTTATTCATTATACTACGCCAATGCCTTTAATACTCCCCCACCCAATAAAAAACCGGACTTCCTGGAAAAAGTCCGGTCCCCTTGTAAGTAATAAAAAATATCCCCCGGTCCGGTCCCGGCCTGAACGAATCATGTTACATATTGTCCTTCTCTTTCCACTGTTCGTTTAACACCGGCAGGTCGCTTACGACAGATATGATTCGTTCATTTTCCCGAAAATCCCGTATGCCTTTCAGCAATTCCTCTTCAGTGTTAAAAATATGCTTTTCTTTAGCCGGAAATTTTTCCCTAATGTCTTCTTTAGTCCCTACGAACACTTCATTTCCTTCTTCATCGATCACATAAGAAAATTGAGAGATAGCGCATGCTCCTTTCAACTTCTGTTCCGCCCAAAGCATAACACTCCTCCGCCCTATTGCATAGGAAACAAACATTACCACCGCGGTATACAAGCGACACCCTTTTGAAATTACATTAACTCTGCCCCGGTACACATGTATATAAAAAGAAACAAAACGGATATCGGAACAATTACATCACTACAAATAATTATTCCACACAACATATTGTAGTGTATATTTTAAAATACATAAAACGTTCGAAAACACTGAGCACCCTTCATTTATTATCAGCAGACGGATGGTTAATATAAAATATATGTGTTTCCGTGAAGCGTCATTGTTTCCTGGTCAAATGGCATATAAATCCTGTCGTACTTCGGGGAAAACGAGCTGTCATCAAGCGCGTGGATGTCAAAGACAAATCCGTCATCGGTTTCCCAGGTCAAACAGTGCAAAAGACTCCCCTCATCGCTTAACAGTACCTGCACATAACGGACATGACGGTTGACATACACGGTAGCCATCGTTTATCCCCCTCTCCTTTATAATACTTCAATTTCAAGTAATAAAGTACTATTATTTTTCTAAAATTACAGAATTTATTTTCTGGTTCTTTTAACCTGATCCAGCATTTTTTTACCGCTGTATATATTCCGTTGTCTTATGTGTTGATACAAAGCGATATATTTTACTACACTCGATTGTTTTAAACTACGCCTATCGAAATAAAGTCACAAAAAAAGCCCGGAACATATCCGGGCTACAACTGTTGTTTTTATTCTTCGATATAAGGAAGCAGAGCCTGCTTAAATAACATTGATGCCTGTTCGTCATTAAAAACAGTGCCTGTTTCCGTTTCCCATCTGCAGGTGTTCAAGTCCTTCAGATAAGCACTGCGGGGACGGACGTCGCTGACGTTGTAGGCAGAGTCGTTGATACGGATTTTAAAGCTCATTTCCAGAAAGCCTTTGCGGGTGAACACCTCGCCGGTCTCAATAATAAGCTCAGAAACGCCGTAAAAATATTTTACATGCTTGTTGCTTTTTACTTTTTCCACTTTTAAATCCGACCGGCCGTTAATGGTTCCCATTAATTCATCAAACATGCCTGTAAGCTCCTCGGAGCAGGCGCGTATGCTTTCCATCTGTTTTTCTTCCTCCACGGTGGACGCCTGTTTTTTATTCTGGCGGGCCGTGCTTGATAATTGATGAATCCAATCGTCCATGTAAGACTCCTCCCTTTAGCGCAGAAATTTCATTTTGCTGTTCACGTCATCGTCAAGCGGCGCGTAGGCCCCTTCGATGTAGTGCCACTTAATCAAGAATTTTGAGCGGACAAACTTTTTCTCGCGCTGCGTCTGCAGCAGCTTTTCCCCGTCTTCATCTTCATCGAGCTCGGCTTCAATTTCGTGTTCGATCCATATGCCCATTTCATCGATGGAATCGATTTTGACGATAATAAACTTTTCCATCGTTTTAGGCGCAAGAATCAATTGCAGAACCTTATCTTCTTTAGCTATATCTGCGAGGGCGATTCTAACATTTTTTCCTATTGAATTTCGAAATGACATATTTACCTCCTGGGGGGAAATTTTTTTAAGCTGCTGGTCAGTAGCCGGAAGCATCGAATTCTTTTAGAAGATTTTCATAGGGAGTAATCAACTTGCCGTTATCCAGATCTTTTTCTGTAATTACCATCCGCTGGCGGTCGCCGGGATCATTTTTCTCCAAATAATCGACCCCGGTGTCCCACAGCCAGTGCAGCAGGTTCGCTTTATCCGGCCGGTGCGGCGACTCCACTGCCCTATCAGTCATCTGAATAAGCAGGGCAAGCCCGTCAAAATCCATTATTTCTATGGAATGCGAAGCGTTCAGTGCGTTCGGGAAAAACGGACGGTATTCAGGATGGTTATAATACGTGTCCATAAAAATTCCTCCTTTAAAGCTGGCATGTTCATGGAAAAAGCACCCCGGGCGGGATGCTTTATTAGTACTTGCTAATTTTCCCCTGGCCTTTAATAACAATATTTCCTTCTGCTTCTTCATCGCCTGTTTTTGAGGCTTTGCCTTTTCCTTCATACTCCACCAGGCTGTTATCCTTAATCCGGAACTCGTTGCCCTGATCCGAAAACAAATCCATGCCTCCGGTAAAATTAATCAATTCCGCCTGCCATGTATTGTCGTCTTCGATCGTCAATATGCCGCTTTCTATCGGGATTTCTCCCCGTTTATCGCATGTTATAAATAGGAATTCCAGTTTTTCCATTCCTATTGTCCTCCTCCATATGCTGTGCGACAGCAAAGCTTTCATCTGCCATTCTTTCTATTCCTGTCTTTCCCTGTTGTCGCCGGATTAAAAACCGCGATCGCCTATTTTTGTGATGAAACTACAGTTTTTTTGCCCAGACGATTGTGTCATGGACAGCCTTGGCCTCATGACGCAGTTCGTTGCTTTTTTTCATTCTGTCGATTCTCACAAGTACTGTCGCAGCATGGAGCTTTCCTTCGAACCGCTCCGACAGCTCGTCTGCCACCTTTAGTTCGTGGGATTTTCCCCTGTCCTTCAAATATTCGATAATTAAATTATCCAGCTGTTTTTTCTGCTTTTTATTCACGTTGGTGCCTCCTTTGACGTGCGTATTATAGCCGTTAGTCACTTTTACCCGCTTTTACTGCCGGGGTAATCCTTTTTCTGCGACGGCTGAAATTCGATCAATAATTTTAGTTAACATAATTATATTATATGAATAAAAGCGGTACTGGTCAGCGTGCCAGCCATTTCCGTGCCTGTTTCTTTTCTGTGTGCCCGAAATGCTTTGTTTCCACTCCAGGCAGAAGCTTACCAAAGGATTCCACTGCTTTGATGCCTTTTTCATCACTGACAAACGCCATTTTTTGAAATTCCTTTATGCGCTTCAGCCACTTCAGGTCCTCCATAACCGCCTGCGGCGTCATTCCTTTCCAGTCCGTCGCCACTACAAGCAGATTGATCGGAGTGTCGTCCTGCTTCACGGCGTCAAACGATTTCCCGAACGTTTCATAATCGTCCTCTGTTATCTTTCCGCTGATTTCCATCTCGATCATATGGCCTGTTTCTGCCGAAATAACGGTCAGCACGTTAACGCACCTCCAGCGAGCTTTTATTTGTTTTAATTCCCGGCAGCACCGTCTCTTAATCGGTCCCAGGACAATTTTTGCGTTCGTTAAAAGGAAAATATGCTTACCAGCTAGAAGTACGCAGTGAAAACACAATAATTTCTTTAGGAGGCATATCATGCATACAATGGACGTTATTTTAGTTGCTGTGGACGGCTCTGAAGAGGCAGATTACGCATTTGAAACAGCTCTTCCGCTTGCCAAATCACAGGGGTCGCAGCTTGTAATCACCCACGTCATCAACCGTAACTCCTACCGCCCGATGAGTAACTATGACTCCTCACTCATCGGTGAAGTGGAGGACGAAGCGCGCCAGCTCCTCGACAAGTACAAAAAGCAGGCGGAGGAGTTTGGTATCACGAATGTGGTGGCTGATATCGAATACGGATCGCCAAAAACAGCTATTCCGCGCGATCTTGTGCCAAAATACAACGTTGATTTGATTATCACGGGCGCTACCGGGTTAAATGCCGTCGAGAAAATTTTCCTTGGCAGCGTTTCCGAGCATATTACAAAAAATGCCGACTGCAGTGTAATGGTCGTACGGTTATAATCCCGGAAAACGCCAAAAACCCGGCGCCTGAAAAAGGCACCGGGGGACCATGGTTTTATGACGTTAGGCGTGGCTAAAGACGGCATATTTCGCTGGAGCAAAGGTTGTCAAGCGGGCAGTTGCACAGCCTGCGCAGATAGAGCATGTTATGAATAACAATGAGGCCGTTCTCATAGGAAATGACGCCGGCCTTTTTCCACTCGTTCAGGCAGCGGTTCACGCCCTCCCGGGATAAGCCGATGTATTCTCCGAGCTCAGTGTTGGTCAGCTTCAGCTGCAGGATGGTGCCGCTCTCCACCTCCCTGCCGTGCGTTGTGCTGAGGCGGATCAGGGTTGAGGCCAGGGCGCCGTTTTTTCCGTACAGCAGCAGATCCCGGAATTTTGACTGCTCCTTTAACGTGTTGCTGCCCATCCACTGCATCATCTTGAGGGAGAAGGCGCCGGATTCTTTAATCAATGCCTCCATTTCTGTTTTTTTAATCACACCTATCGTACTGGCGGCTGACACCTTCGCCGAAAAATCATGGCGCACCGCATTCAGATTGCCATATTCACCGGCCAGGTCCCCGCTTCCAAGCAGCGTAATTGTTAATTCTTTTCCGTCACTTGTGCTTTTTTGAATTTTCACGGTTCCTTCGTAGAGAAAATAGAAATAATCAGAAGGGTCTCCTTCTAAATACAGGTACGTTCCGGCCCGTTTGTGCGCCAGCTGCGTGCGCTCCTGAAAACGGTCAAACTCTTCAGGAGAAAGCATACTTGCAAAAGATCCGCTCGGCTTCTCGTTCACGGGGAGACTTTGAAGGGGCCTGCTCATTATTTCCATCTCCTTCGATAGTATTACCATGATACTATCAAAGGAGTTTTCTAAAAAATATAAGGGAAAACCCTTAATTATTTTCTCCTGTTTTTTTTACACTTGATGGTTAATGCTATAGGCATGTATTCCCGAAAGGCTCTGTGCATGAACGTCTAACCCCAGCGTAAGAAGGTGAGCGCATGATTTCGATCGTTTTAGTAAGCAGACGTCCGATCTACCAGAAAGCGTTAAAAATACTGCTCGAAGAAGCTCCTGACTGTACCGTCATTAAGGAAACAGCCGGATGGCCGTCTGCAGAGGCTTTACCAACCGGAGGCCGCAAGCCCGTCTATGTCATTGATGCGGGCACGCTTTCACCGGAAGCAGCTATCTTCGAACGCCCTCTGCTTCCGTCCGTTTTTCTAGTCTCCGGGGAGGAAACGCCTGCTTTCCTGCAGCAGGTGTACGAACGCGCCTCCACCGGGTGCCTGCTGCATACCGATCCCCTGGACGATTTATACGGGGCCATCCGGGCGGCCGCCCGGCATAACCGCTACGCCTCTGCTTCCTTCCAGGCCCTGGTGCAGGCCCATAACACGCCTCCTGCCTTCGGCAATCCGAGGAGGCTCTCCCCGAGGGAATGGGAGGTGCTCTATTATATAACGCTTGGCTACGCCAATAAAGAAATTGCCGAGACGCTCGTGATCAGCGTGAAAACCGTCGAGGCCCACCGCACTAATTTAATGGAAAAGCTCGCGATGAAAACCCGGAGGGAGCTGGTGGAGTACGCCTATCAAACCGGGCTGATTCACTCCAGAAAATAATTCTACTGCTCTCTATGCTCGAGCGGCTGCCGCACAATCAGCACATCACAGATCGCCCGGTGGGCAATGCCCTCCGCCACACTTCCAAGCAGCAGCCGCTCCGTCCTGTTTCTGCCGGACGCCCCGCTCACAATCAGATCAATTTCATGCTGCACGGCGTATTCCTGAGGAATAATCAGCTTTGCCGAGCCGTACAGCAGAGACGTCGTTACGTTTGCGACGCCGAGACGCTCCGCCTGGGTTTTGTAATCCTCCAGCATTTTCCGGTCATCGTCCTCCATGAACTTCTGCACATCAGTATTTAGTACGGTAGAATACAGAAGGTTGGAGTTGTACACGTGCACGATAAACAATTCCGCCTCCGTCTGCAGCGCGAGCTGGACGCCCTTTTCAAATGCCAGGGCCGCTTCCTCGGAGCCGTCCACGGCTATCAGAATTTTTTTATGTCCGCCCTCGCTTTCCTTCCGGACGATAAGCACATCCTCCCTGGCCCGGCGGAGAACACCGCTCGATACGCTCCCCATCACTAATTTTTCCACCGTGCCCATGCCGGAAGCTCCGGTAACGATCAGGTCGGCCCCGAAATCAGGGGCGAGCTCCGCTGGAACTGTCGACTTGGGGGCCCCGGAGCGCAGCACCGTCTCCACCTTCGCCACTCCCGCATGTTCGGCTTCGGATGCGTACTGCTGCAGCATTGCTTCGTTCTTTTTTTTCGTCTCGTCCCATGCTGACGGCACGTAATACTGAAACGCACTGAAATCCCGTTCATTAACCACATGTGCGAAAACGAGCGTGGCCTCAAACCTGCCGGCAAGCAGCATAGCCGTCCGGGCAGCCCGTTTCGCTTCCTCGGATGGATCCACAGCAGCAAGAATTGTTTTATACATATCGCATCTCCTTTGTATGTTTATTTTCTGCCCGTTTTTTCACCCTTCAGGACAACGGCAGATCCGCTTCCGAAAAATAATACGTCACCATGCCGCCCTGGAACGTGCGCTCCACCGTTTCACACGGAGGCACCCGTTCAATTCCGATAATTTTAAACGTCCGGCTTCCCACCGTGACAGCGTCCGCAAGCTCCAGTTCGATATTTAAAAGGTCTATCCCCCGGGCACATTTTCGAACATTTTCCCTCGTGCCGATGTAGAGCACTTCCTCCCGCCGGTCCGGTTCGTCAAAAATATACACAAACCGTATATACTCCTCCTCCCTCACTTCTGCCGTGCTTTCTCCCGCATATCCGTAGTAGTGCTTCTGCATATTCAAGCAGTCCTCCTTTATTACTTGTACGCTTCGCAAACGCTCTCATTTTTGCCGTCAGTACCTACATAACCCGGAAGGTCCACGTGCCGGTCCGCCTCTGTTTTACGGCCGCATCCCCGGCCGGAAGGGCTGCTTTTGTTGTTAAGTAATAGTATTTCCGGAATACATGCAGCGTCCATTCCTCCAGGGTAAACGCCGTCTCCCCGTCCGCCGGGAGCCTGCTGATAAACGACAGCCCGTAAAAGTACCGCTTCATTTGTGCCGAAGCCTGCAGCGACGGCGTGTCGATCGCTATAAAGGCAGCGTGGTTCAGCGTCCCCGGAAGCGCATGCTCTGTCATTAACGAGTATTCCTGCCATTCATACGTATGAAAATAGTACACATAAAACGGAAGCAGGCAGGCGATTTCCTGGTTTCGCTCCGCTCTTCCGTTTAATTCCGGCAGGGTTTGCGGAATGGCCCCGCCGCATTCATTCAGCATTTCCTTCCAGACAATCTGCTTTAATCCATCCATCATACCGAAACTCCTTTGTGCTTTATTTTCAACGCCCCTTCAGGCTGGAATAGTTTTCACTTATAGCTGCTTACGAGGCCAGTATAAATTGAAAAGTCTCCGTTGGATGTGAGGTTCCTCACACGCAGGAAGAAAAAAATGAGCTAAACTATAGACACACCACCAAAAGCCAGAAGGGACTGATTGCAATGGCACTGCACTACGAACGCATCCTCGTCGCTCTCGACGGTTCGGACGAAGCAGAATACGCACTTCAAAAAGGGATTGAAACCGCCCTCACCTATGGAAGCGCGCTCGCGTTCTGCTATATTATCGATTACCACAATATCCGCGAGCTCCGCCGGGAGTCCCCGGATCTGTTAAGCGCGTCAGAACGTATTGGCACCGACATTCTGGACCGTGCTAAAAAAAGCGCGGAGGATCAGGGCGTGAAAAACGTTCTGACATTTATGAAGGAAGGGCCTCCCAAAGCGTTAATTCCCGGCGAAATAGCTCATGAGTTCGGAGCCGACCTGATTCTTTCCGGGGGTTCGGGAGCCGGTACGTTTGAAAAAAGGGTTTTTGGAAGCGTTGCCGCAAGCATCGTGCGCCACGCCTCGTGCGACGTCTGGATTGTCAAAAACGAAGAGCCGCCAAAGCCGTACAGCTCTATTCTGATCGCTGTCGACGGCTCCGAGGTCTCAACCAGCGCTTTGTATGCCGGGCTCGACATTGCTAAACGGGAAAAAAGCCGCGTGCAGGTTGTGTACGTGCTGAATACGCCGTTTATTTCGTCAGCCGAATACCATACCGAGGATATTGTTCAGATGTACAGGGAACGCGGAAAAGAACTGCTTGAGGAATACCGGAATTTAAGTGCCGCAGAAGACATTTCGGCGATTGATTTTTCCGTCGAATACGGAGCGCCGAAGGTAGTGATTCCAACCGAGGCAGCCAAAAAATTCGAAGCGGACCTGATCGTTGCCGGCTCCTCCGGGATGGGGCGCGCTGAGCGCCTGTTTCTCGGAAGCGTCTCGGAGAGCCTTGTGCGGCGGGTCACCTGCGACGTGCTGATTGTGCGAAACGACTACCTGCCGAAATAATATCGGTGACGAACCCTGCGCTGCACAGGCGCAGGGTTCTTTTTGTTCTCTTCCAGCCTCAAAGGAAAAAGCCCCTTCCCTATATAAAACGTGTATTTTTTATTGTAGTTATATTCTGTTGCCTACAGGCAACGAAAAGCACTGCTGGATTAGTTATTTTCTTTTCACATGCTTTCTTGTACACTGTTAATAACTCTAATAACCGCTACTTTTTACGCAGATTACGTCCATCTATTTCCTATCTATATGCTAACCAATTATGCAGCGGGGTGATTCTATTGAAAAAACCAGTCAGGCTTTTGTCCTTTACCCTGGCGCTGACGCTCTTTCTTACTGCATGCAGCGAAGAGCCCGGCCAGGAGAGCGGCGGTAACGAATCGGAAGAACAGACGAGCGAACAAGCAGCAGAAGAGGAAGGTGCTGCAGACGCCGGAGAGCAGGCAGAAGAAAATGACGAGAGTGCGGAGGACGGGGCCGCTTCCGGCAGTGAAAACGACGAAACAGCGGAAGAAGAACAGCCGGAGGACGCTTCGAATGAAGAGGACGCCAGCGACACCGAAGAAGCATCTAACGGTAATTCCTCTGATAACAGTGAAAGCAACGATGAGGAAGCAGCATCAGACACCGAGTCCGACTCTGCTGAAGAAGATACCAACGCGACAGTAACCAACGTTGTCGACGGCGACACCATCGATGTGGATTACGAAGGAGGCGAGGAGCGCATTCGTCTCATTCTCGTCGACACACCGGAGACGAAGCATCCACAGATGGGCGTGCAGCCATTCGGCCCGGAAGCTACAGAATTTACGACAAGCGAGCTGGACGGTGAAGACGTGCGGCTTGAGCTCGGCGTCGAAGAACGGGACTACTACGGCCGGCTGCTTGCCTACGTATTCGTCGATGGTGAAAACTTCAACCAGCAGCTGATTGAGGAAGGCCTTGCCCGGGTAGCCGTCTATCCGCCAAACACCGAATATCTTGACGAATTTGAAGCCGCGGAGGAGGAAGCCCGGTCGGCCGGCATCGGCATCTGGTCGCTCGAGGATTATGTGACCGACGACGGGTACGAGGAACAGGACGAGGAATCACAGGAGTCCTCCGGGGATTCCGGCTCTGCGGAAGAGTCCGGGTCCTCCGACAGCGAAAGCTCCTCTGAAGACGTGTATTATGAAAACTGCGACGCTGCCCGTGAAGCCGGAGCTGCCCCTGTGCGCGAAGGCGACCCGGGCTACGGCGGCCACCTGGACCGTGACGGGGACGGCGTCGGCTGTGAAACGTAAATAAAGTAAAAATAGAAAGCAGGTCCCGGCAGCATATGCCGGGCCTGCTTTCTATTTGTGGAAACGGCCTCCCTTAACTCTGAGGCAGTACCTCCACATAGTTTTCATGCGTCGTAATATACGTGCCGGACAGGAGCTCAAACAGATCCGAGCGTTCCTCCATCGGCACGCGGCGCTCAATCGTAAACGCCTCTCCTTCGGTAACTTTACCCGCAACGGCTTCGCTGTCCCAGGACGGTTCGCTGCGGTAATTCACCTGGCTGGCAATCACCCGGAGCAGGTCTCCCTTTCCGCCGACGTTGGTGAGCGGCCCCGCTGTACTGTCGACGACACGGCGGGCCCCGACGTAGCGCGACTGCCAGTAGTCCCGCGTGGAATCGGCGAATGCCACTCCGGTGGAGCCCTGCGCGCCCAGAAACGTCTGTCCATCCACATAGAAGCCGACATGGGTCACGTCGTTATGGTTCAGATCCTCCGAGCGGGTATCCTTCCAGAACAGCAGATCTCCCGTTCGCAGATCTTCGTCTGAAATCGGCGTGCCTGTTTCCGACTGGCTGGCTGCGGTCCTCGGAATAATCTCGCCGGTGACGTACTCAATCACGTAGCGGACAAAGCCGCTGCAGTCAAAGGTGTCCGTGCCGTCGCCGCCGAATTCATATGGCGTGCCGAGATGATCCTCCCCGTACGTAATCAGCTGATGCCCCAATGTTTGTGCCAATGCTCATCATCCTTTCCTGAAGCGAGTAGGTGCCGGCTTTTTGCCGTCCTACACAGTAAAGGAGTCCGGATGCTCTTTTTTACAACCATCCGCCGAAATTTTTTTAATCGATTGAAAAAAGCATCCGCCCGCAGGCAGATGCTCGCACTTAAATGAAATTGACGCTGACGCTTGTTACTTTTTTGCATTCCACTTCGGTGTTGAACCATTCGCTGAATGCTTCGGACATTTTCAGGTCCTGCTTTTTTCCTTTTTTCAGCTTTTCAATAATTTCATCCACGCTCGGGGTCTCGTTGGACTTCGGCACAATCAGCCGGTCCCCGTCTTCGATGAAAAAGATAATAGATGTGTACATAACGATCCCTCCCAAATTTTTAACGCCGCCATCCATTTTACATTTAATCAGGAAAAACGACCACCAATTAAGAAAAAATGGCGCCGCCGCAATCAGATTTGTCCGGCCCGGTGACGCATCCAGCTGCAGGCGAACACCTCCCCTGCCTCCCACAGATCGCTTTCATGATGCCACCCCGAGCGGACCGGCGTAAATTTAACATAGTACCACTCCGGTCCCTGATGGTGATTCTGAAGCATCATTACACCCCACTGCTTCCTCGTCTCGCTGAACAAGCGCATACCTGGTTCGTAATTCACAGTAACCGCCCCTTTGCCTTCTTCATTTTAGCTGTACGTTCAAAAGGCACTCCGCAGGCGTATTTGACAACCCCCTCCTCTATTTTCCTGTGGTACAATAGGCTTAACAAATGACGGGAGGCGGAATGCAATGGCTTCCATAATTGCCGCTTTAATTGTTATATACCTCGGCTGGACAGCTTACGCGAAAAAGAAACAGGCAAAGCAGGACTGACCCCGTTGGAGGGGAAACGGGGTTTTCTGCGGGCCGGCACTAAAACGGCATAGATGTGCCTGCTCATTCTTTCGAGGGGGGATGCTTAGTGGGCGTTTTTCTGATTAGTGTCGATTTAATCAACAACACCAAAACCAGCAACTACGACAATCTGCTTGATTTAATTACGCACTTGGCCTCAAACGACAACGCAAGACAGGTTACCCGGAACGTCATCGTGTTTGAAAGCTCCCGGGAGACAGCAGAAATCAGACAGGTGGCGGATGCCTTTTTAAGGGGCTTAAAAATCAGCGGCGAAATCTCTAAATACCATTTTATTTTAAGCAAAGTCAGCGAGCTTGAATTCAAATCGAAAGAAGAACATTTCTTAAAAATTATTAAACAGACGAACCGCCTATAGTGACATTGGGATAAGCAGTTTATCCAGGGGGAGTTTCATGCAGAAAAAAAGAAAATGGCGGCGCCTGCCCGGGCTCCGGACAGGCACGAGGTGGAAGCTTGTCACAGCCTCACTGGTTTACGCTCTTCTTCTTGTCGGCGTCATCGCCGCTGTATTAGGGGGAGAACCGGCAAGCAACACGGAAGAGAACCTCCGTGAAGAAGAAACAGAAGCGGCGGATGAAGAAGCAGCGTTAAAAAGCTGCAGCGATTTTGAAGATGACCAACACTTATATGACTACTGGACGGAGCACGAGTTCAGCTCTGAAAATGATCCCGGCGGTCTTGATGCTAATAACGACGGCGTACCCTGCGCAGTACTGTCCGAAGACATGAACGATGAATTCACGGCTTATGAAAAAGAACAGACCGGCGGGGCTCCTGAAGCAGAAGTGCCTTCGTACACAGTGCACGCAGGTGAAAACGCCACGTACGATCATGGCGTTTACCTGAATTATTATGTAATCCCGGACGCAGATCCTGTGTCGATTGATGAAACGGACATTGATACCATCAGTGACGAAGTGATCATGGATATAAAAGACCAGGAAGAATTTCACCTGCTGACAATCAATTTTGTGGATGCCGAAAAAGCGATGGATTACGGCAGCTACATTTACGGAAAAACGGATTACTTCCCTAACGGGGAAATCGCGGCGGCAGAAAATTACGAACCTGGCGATTACAGCGACCACGAGATCAACACGTTTTATGGCTCCATGAACAATGAAGGGCTGCCGAAGCAGCGGGAGGAATACCCGACCAAAAAACAGCTGGACATGTACTTTTATTGGGCGGGGCCTGCATACGACGAAAGCACGGGTACCAGCCCGGTAGAAACTACCGCCGACAAATTTGACGTTTCCGAAAAAGAGGTGGAGCGGGCCGTTCAAAAAGCGAGCAACCGTTAACAGCAGGAAGTCCGCTCTTTTAATATTTTTGACATTATTTCTATCCAAGGACTCATTAATGAATACAGTTCATCCGATAAAGTACTTGTGGGATGAACGTTTCATCCCGCTCCTGAGACCAGCCCCGTGTTCCCCGCGGGGCTTTTTTATCAACAGAAAAGCCTCAATCTGCAAAAAAAGGACTATTGCCTCGTGATTTTAAAATGTAAGCGCTTTAAAATTAAAATTGTACCACTTCTCTAACATCTCCCTGGATGAAAGATACGACTGGAATTTGCAAAGGTATATTCCCTCAGTTTGCCCTGTGTACGCACAGGGTCTTTTTCGTTTTTATGCAGGAAAGCTTACTAAGCAGAAAACCGGCTTCAGTGACTTACTCCAGTAAATAGCTTTGAAAGGTATAGGCGATGATTTTTTCCAGATCATTCTGTTCCAGCTCTTTTCCGTCAGCTGCATCAATTCTCCACGTGCCTTCGTTTCCATTCGATAAATACAGCGTGTCAAACGGCTTTTCCCCGCCTGCAATTTCCTTGTTATGCCTGTTTGTCTGAAAAACAGCTTTTGCATTAAATTCCTCGCTCTGTGCCCTGTCAAATTCCACGCGAAGATTGGTCGGCTCCTGGGTGGCATTGGTTTTGTCCCTGCTGCCGTATTCATAAACTACAGACGCTCCGCTCTCCGCCTTTGTTTTATTCACAGGCACGTCGTGATCGTTTTCCAGCGTATCACTTGAACGATCCAGTCCCATTTCGAGTTCCTCTATCTTTGCAGTTATTTCTTCCTCTTTCATATAAATCCCTCCCACTACTAGTAGTGGTCACTATTGCCTTTAACCGGCCGGAAGAAACCTTTTGTTTTTTTAATTTTCTAATACGTACTCATTGTCACCGGCCGGGGTCAGATTAAAAAATATGCATCTTTTCTTTGGACACATAAAAAAGCGCTCCTGGCAGAGCGCCAAAGCGTCGAAAATATTAGCAGCTTATACCTTGATAAATCCTGGTAAAAGAACCTCTTCGTCGATAACTGGTATCACAGCCAATGACGTTTCTTCTTTGGTGAGCAGGACTGAATTGCCATTATAACTCGTGACCTTATACTCCTTTCCACTGTTCCTATCGCGGTACGTGTCTCCTACCTGTATCGTCTTTGTCATTTCAATCCCCCTAAAATAGTAGTGTCACTACATACCTTTCGCCAATTCCGGAGGATTTCCTTCTATTTCCTTACATTAATTCATAAAAAAGGACGATCGCAGGAGTGCCGAAGAATTTTGTAGTGGCAGCGCACGTTCTATTCCCAAACATATGAATGCAAAAGTCCTAACAAATTTCTTAAGGTTTTTTGCCCTACAAACAAAAGAAGCTGCGCAAAAGCATGAAAATCCAAATAGCTTTGTACGGCGGCTTCGATGGATTTGCCCCAAATTACGGAAGTTCCATTGGTTTTAGGGGACATCGCGGAGGATAGCGATATTGAGATTGAAAACGAACCGCATCAGGATGTTGAACTCGAATCGTCGGATTAAATGAATGTGGATGGCCAGAGGTGCTCGGGGGTTAATGCAGTATGCGCCAGTTAATTTGAGCGAATACATGCTGCAGTTTTTTCTACCCTGAAATTTTCTTCACCCGCCACCGATAAATAAGTTTGATTATTAACGTTAGGATTAAAGGAATCGCAAAGAACGACAGCGCTCTCCCATCGATAGAATCCGAAATATAATACAGGCTGAACATAATTAAAAATATTACGAGAAAAATATATATCGTGTTTGTGATAATCCTGTTAATGCGTATCATCCTGTGGGCCTTTTCCTCAGGATCCTGCCGAAAGTGTGGGGCTATAAATAACCCGATGGTAATGCCCCCGATTGTCTGGCCGGTAACAAACGTTTTATCCAGCTCTCCATTGAATATGTAGCTCATAATAATACTAATTTGGGTGCTTCATTACTTCGCTGCAAGTTTTGCTTTTCAAAGTTCCGTTCCGCTTCTTTAAAGCGCTCCATGTTCCTCCGCACCCTTTCCCGCCTCAGCTGCTCCTCCGCTTCATTTAGCTTTCTTCCCTGCATTACTATCCCACACGCTGGCACCATTTAATACACCCCTCTCAGTCGGTAGTTTAAGTCATTCTTCGGTCCGGTGATCGTCACCAGGAAGGATTTGCACATCTGCACGATCCGGGATGCAAGCGCGTCGTCCACATCCACGAGCTCTTCCATGATCAGCTCCGTGGAAACGAGAATCGGCAGGTGATTCAGATACCGGTGATTAATCACGGCGTACATCTGCTCGATCTGCCAGGCAGTGGCCCGGGGAATTCGCTGATACCCGTCCTTCGTCCACTGCTTCACCGGCTTGAACAAATCATCGATAAACAGCACATCCGCTTTTTTCATACGCTCCATTTTCCGCTCCAAAAGATTAAAGTCGTCCCTCAGATCGTTGAACCCTTCAACGTACGGAAAATACTGGACGGATACACCCTGCTGCTGTTCGTCCCCGTCCTCGATCTTTTTACGCTGCATGAGATTATTGCTGAGCGCCGTCAGAATATGCGTTTTTCCGCAGCCCGGAGCCCCCATAATCAGCATGCTGTTCTCCCGCTGCTTCCGGAGATCCTGATAATTGCTGTAATAGGCGAGCGCAGCTTCCTTCATACTCGCTACCTGCGGATCCACGTTGTCGGTCTGAAACTGCCCGAAGGTAACGTTCCGAAAGCTTTCAGTAATTTCACTGAACTGGAGCAGCCGCTGTGTCCGGCGCTCGCGAATACATGGGCATATGACCCATTTTTCCACTCCATCCACCTTTTCCAGCCACTCGGTCTGGTCCTTGCATACCGGGCACTGGTAATCATCCTCCCGGTCGGTGCCATCCGCGGCCGAGAGCGGATTGCTTTTCACTTCCGCTGCTTTCTTTTCGAGACTGTCGAGTACCTCCTGCATGCCTCTGGCTGTTCCGTCCATGTCGGCGTGCCTCCTTCTGCTGTTTTTTCGTTTCTTCGTATTCCTCTACATCATCAAGCGTGCGGCAGCTGAACCGCTGCCAATCATTCAGGATCCGCTCGGCGTATTTCAGGCTGCGGCCGCCCTGAAGAATGGTAGTCTCCGATGCCCGAAGAACGATCTCCGGGGACATAGCCTCGCACCAGTCACCCAGCCGCTCCCGGTGATAGGCCGTCATCGTCCCGCCAAAACTCTCTTCGTAAAACCGGACAACAGTGCCGACGGCGCGGGGACTACTGTTTAATTCATCTGTCGAATTCAACTGCAAATCATCTGTTATGGAATCCGACACTTTGTCCAAATCCGGTTTAGTGACAGATTGTTCGGATGCAATAGAGCACTTTGTCATAATAGAATTCAACATTTTGTCGTAATCCAGTGCGTAGTGAAGCGTCGGCGCCCCGTTCGCTTTTTTCAGCCTGGTGGTGACCAGCTCTTTGTTGATCAGCTTATCGATCGACCCTTTGATTTTGCGCCGGGTTAATCCAGTCTCCGCCTCCCATTCTCCGTAGCTTTTATAAAAGAAGCCGTCGGTGCGCTTTGTTTTGTCGGCGTAGAACACGAGCTGATTTAAAACCAGCGCCGTATTCAAATCCCCGTCCAAATATTCGATAAAGATACGCGGCACCGTGATAATATGATCCTGTCCGCTCATTTTTTTATGATGGCCCGCAGTTCCTGATGCTTGCTCACGCTTTTCACCTCTTTGTGAATGTTAGAGAAAACAACGAGTTTATTTTTCATCTTCCCCATGTTGTATATTGTATGGATTGTTCGTTTCGGGGGATAAAAAAATATTATGTAAGAGGAATTTTTTCTATACCTGCCTCACGTGGAAGCCCTGGTTCAACCCGGCCTTCATTTAAGCATGAAAAAACCCGCTACTCGGTATCGTAGCGGGCAGCCCCTTCCTTCTTCCACATCGCGTCGATGATGGGTAATTCACTCAGGCGGGTGATAATATATTCTTTTTGGCGGTACGTTTGAATGCTGTAAAATAATTCCTCTTCGGTTTTAAATGAATAAATTTCTTCCCCGTAATACGCATTGACGATTTCCTTGTACGCTCCAATGAGAATTTCATTGGTTTTTCCACGCTTAGTGTAAGCAAAGTTACTCATTTTATCACCTTCTGCCTACACATTATCATAGTATTCTACCTTTTTATCATTACATTTATTTTACAAAGTTTGGCTGCTCCAGCTGCTGCAGCTCCTCCACACGCTCGGTGTATTCATCGTGCGGAACCTCGCCTTTATCGTACTCCTCCTCCAGCGCCAGTTTCTCCGTAATTAAATGGGCTTTATTCATTTTTATCATTCCTTATTTTTTAATTATGGTTCTTTACCTTTTTATAAAGGGGAAGCAAACGTCTTAATTCAACTTCAGTATGAAAGTCATGCAGAGAAGTGTTAGAAAATATCTTTTTATAGCTTTGCCCACCATTAAGATCAAATAATTTTAATTTAAAATCAAGGACTTATGATGCAGGAAATACTTTGAGGGTACGTACGTTTGCTGTTAAAATGAAATAGATTCAATAAATTACATATACAGGGGGGAAATTCCATGAAGAAGTATTTATTAATGGCGGGGATTGCTACTACGACGATTGCGCTAAGCGCCTGTGGCGGTGGTGAGGATTCTGGCTCAGAAAATGGAAACGAGGATTCTTCTAATGAAGAGAGCGGAAGCGACGAAGAGAACAACCAGGAAGAATCATCGGGGGATGAATCTTCTGATAGCGATGACAGCGAAGGCGAAACCATGAGCGAAGAAGAGAACGAGAATCAAGAAGCACAGCCAGGCGATACCGTAGAAAGTGAAGCTGGGTCGTTCAATATGGTTAAACGCACTGACGATATTGGCACGGTTGAGACAGGTCCCCTTGAAGCTACTTTTGAATCTGCAAAAGTGATTGATGGTGAGTTAACAGAAGAATACCAGGATATCTTAGAGACTGACAGCGAAGATCTTACTTACATCCAGTTAGATATGTCTGTCGAAAACACTCAGGAAGAACCTGTTAATTTTTATCCGTCCCAGGCTACTATTACGACAAATAGCGGTGAACAGCTGGATCCAGATGCCTTTTTTGGCGAACACATTAATGGAGAATTCCTGGATGCAGTGACGCAAGAAGGATATAACGTGTATGTGCTTGAAAACTCAGAGGCAGAAGAGATTGAAGAAATCACTGTCCGCATAGGTGCACCCACCGATGAAGATTTTAATGAAGTTGGGGAATCGATCGAACAGACCATTACATTTGAATAAAATATCCACTCCCCTGCTTTACGGCAGGGGTTTTATTCTAATCCTATAAATATTTTGAATCTGAGTATGTTTCAAAGTATTAATATTCCAGAAAGAGCCGGGGTGAATAGCTGTGAATAACTACGAGGCAGTAGATACAGAGCTAAAGAAACATGGGAAATTCGCTTTTAAGACATTAGAAAAAGAAGCAAAACTTCTATCGGAAGAGTTAGAGAATGATGAAAAATTAATTGCTCTATGTGTATCTTCAAAAATGATGGACGATTTTAAATTGCTCGCTTTAACAAATTCTCGATTTGTTTATATTTTTACTACAGGGATCAAAAAACCAAAAGTAATTAATTATTCTACTTCCGAAGGGATATTCGCTAATATTCATTTTGATTCAAAAAAGATTAAGTTTGTTTTTAATGGTGCAAATGAAGAAATGGTTTTGCACTTTCCCAAGAATGAATCGAACTACCAGGCTGCTCAAATTATAGCGAATGAAACAGATAAAAACATAGAAGAAAATTTGGCAGCTCCTGCTTCTGAACTTCCTGAGAGTAAAATATCTAAAAAAGTATCGTTAGAATGCGTAAATGGACATAAAGAGGTTGGTCTCTATGGTAAAGCAGCTAAATTGATTCAACTGGAAACTGGGGATGTTTATTTTAAAGAGTTAGGGAGAAACGCCACTAGCTTTTTTGAATTTTATGACTATGATCGCACTAAGAATATTAAAAGATCACAGTACAAAGCGCTTCAGAGCGCTGATTTAGGGCTTTTTCTTCGCGGAGAGCGAGGGGCTAATGCCATGGCTATTGGTTCCACAGCAGGTGAAGATTTATCCACTGCTGCCCTCTTTCTCGTTAATAAAGAAACGAAAGAGAAGCATGTGGTTATTGCCAAGTGCGACAGTAAAAAGTTCAGCAAATTATCTGAGTTTAAAACATCCGCCCAACTAGATTTTGGCGACTCCGAGGAAAAAGACACAAGTTACGATAAATACGACGAAATTGAGCGCATCTACAACCTCAAAGAGAAAGGAATTCTATCGGAAAAGGAATTTGAAACAGAAAAAGCAAAGTTGCTGAAATAAATCTTATAATTAAGTACGATAAAACAAAAAATAGGACACCAAACCACAGCGTTGTTCCGTCATTCAGTATCCTCCAGTGGGCTGGTAAAACTTATTAATGAATTACTTTGTTTATGAAAATAGCTTGTTCTTTTTCTAATTCACTAATTTTTTTAACTTCGTTTACGATCATATTTTGTCTATAATTAAATTTATTTATTATATTAAAATATAATAACCGATTAATATAATTCACAATGAAAGGGACAAAGGCCACATAGATTGTTTTACTAATATCAGCATCCTTTTGACTGGTCAAAGATGGCAAATAATTCATTTGATTTTTTTTCGTTCTATAGGCTTCTCGCGTAGTAATTAAATGCAAAGATTGATTCAAATAAGTAGAAAGTGTATCAGGCTCATTATCAAGAGCGTACCTCTGTTTATGCAGAATTTTAACTTCCTCTCCAGTTATCCCGTTAAATGTATCTTGATTGGCTTCCACTAGTTGTATCATGTTATCTCTTATTTTTTCTTTCACTTTTTTCTTTGAAGGGTCTATAACATTAAGGTCATTAGAGATCATTGCTTCTACTACTTCTACAGCATTAAAACTTAGATATTCTATACATGCGAGTAAATCTCGAAATGGCTTTCTTATTAGAGAAAATGAGATGCTTAAATCCTTATTTTGAAAAGCTGCATTTGCGTAACTCAAGGAGGTTATTATTTCTTCCAGGCAATCAAAGAATATGATTTCAGCTAAAACACTTTTGTCATTTTCATCTGCTTCAGCAAAAGTTATCCTTGAGTGATGGTTATTTTGATACCTAGAAAAATTTATTAAGTTTTTATAATTCTCCATGTTTCTTTCGATCAATTTTATATACTCTTTTTCTAAATCTTTAGTAATTACGGCGAACTCACTCAAAACTCTTCCCCCTCATCCCATTCCACCCGTTTGACTTTCCCTTGGTGTGTGACAATTCTGGTCTTGCCATGAGCCGGCAGCGTACACGTCCCTGCCCGACCACTAACACCATCGGTTCTTCTGCTTTCAGTATATCAAAATTTAACTACTCTATATGTTTATCCTATGTGATTTTGTGATTTCTCTCATTCGTTTGTTAATCAAAATGTCTCCTTGTGCTAAAATAAATCCAGAAAAAATGTGAAAGGATTTTCATTTTGACTGAGCTTATAAATAATAATTTCGATTCTTTTCTCGCCCTGACCGCTCTATTCATTTCAATACTTTCTCTAGCACGAACAAGAAAAACATTAAATGTTGCTTTTAGCGATTATGTGCAAGACGTACAAAAAGGAGAGATATTCTATGATTTTATAGAATCTGACGGCAGAAATATTATTTTTGAAGCTAGTTGGAAAACTCAAGTACAAATTACTAATCCTAGCAGTATCGATATTGGGGTATTCGATTTAAAAGTTTTTAAAAATAATATACCAGTGAAAATTTATACTCAAGAAACGATCGAACCTTCTGAAGTTGAAAATAATCGTTTAATATTTAAAAAACCAATGTCAGGGCAACAAGAGCTCATTCGTCTCCCTCCAAGTGATGCTTTTACAATAAAAGCTCATTCTAGTTTGGTTCTAGACATAATATTTGTGGATAAAAGAAATTTCGATACGGCTATAGTGACCTTCAATTCAGCAATGCGAAAACACTTTTATGATTATTTTTTATTTCGTAAGAACCCACCATTAAAAGAGTATAAAAAACAATACAATTTAAAAAAATAAAAACCTAAATTTGCCTTATCTTATACTGATCCCAATAATCCGCAAACAATTCGCCTGGTCCACAGATCTCACTCAAGTACAGCCGGCCGGAGCGAATTGCCGTGAATTTCGCATAATACCATTCCAGTCCTTATGCATTCCCCCATTCTCCCTTTAATCAGGTAAGTGTATATTCGTTAACACTGCTTTTTTTCATACATAATACCGCCATATATCCCGCATAAGACTTGATTCGACGTCATATTCTTTTGACACTGTGTCAATGCTTTTACCACTATGTTCTTCCTTCTTAATACATTGTGGAAACGGAGCAGTTCCCCTGTTTTTATTTCGAATCGGTTCTGTCACTGCTCGTTCGAGGTTCCAGTTGCATCGATACGTTACTTTGAATCGTCCTAAAAATTTTTAGGGCAGTTTTGCGGCAGTCGGAGCAAATTCGTTGGATCAGCCCGAAAAATACTATTCTTTATCAAACACAAAAAAAGCCCCACAACCCTATGGTTGCAGGACTTCTGATGATTAATAAGTGGAGAGGTATTGCTCTCTTTCCCAAGGGTGAACCTGGCTGCGGAACATGTCCCACTCGATTTCTTTTGCTTCGGCGAAGTGCTCGATGGCGTGAGGGCCGATCGCATTGACGAGAACTTCGTCGTTCAGCAGGTGCTGAAGCGCTTCGTTCAAGTCTGCTGGAAGGTCCTCGATGCCGAGTTCTTCACGTTCTGCTTTTTCCATCACGTAGATGTTGCGGTCTGTCGGCTCTGGAGCGTCGAGCTTCCGCTTGATGCCGTCCAGGCCAGCTGCAAGCATTGCTGCGATAGCAAGATACGGGTTCGCAGATGGATCCGGGCTGCGCGTTTCAATACGCGTGCTCATGCCACGGGAGGACGGAATACGTACGAGCGGGCTGCGGTTACGCAGGGACCATGCAACGTATACTGGTGCTTCGTAGCCTGGCACAAGACGCTTGTAGGAGTTGATGATTGGGTTTGTGAGCGCTGTGAACGCCTTCGCGTGCTCGAGTGTACCTGCCAAGAACTGCATGGCCGTTGTGCTCAGCTGAGAATCGGTCTTCTTGTCGTAGAACGCGTTCTCTTTGCCTTTGAACAGGGACATGTTGCAGTGCATACCGGAGCCGTTCACACCGAACAATGGCTTCGGCATAAAGGTGGCGTGCAGGCCGTGCTTACGAGCGATCGTTTTAACAACGAGCTTAAACGTCTGAATGTTGTCGCACGCCGTTACAGCATCTGCGTATTTGAAGTCGATTTCGTGCTGTCCCGGTGCCACTTCGTGGTGGGAAGCTTCGATTTCAAATCCCATGTCTTCAAGCTCAAGTACGATGTCGCGGCGGCAGTTTTCACCGAGGTCTGTCGGCGCAAGGTCAAAGTAACCGCCTTTGTCGTTCAGGGTTGTGGTCGGCTCGCCTTTTTCATCGTTTTTGAAAAGGAAGAATTCAGGCTCAGGCCCGATATTGAAGGCGTTGAAGCCTAATTTCTCTGCGTCTTTAAGTACACGCTTCAAAATACCGCGCGGGTCACCCGCAAATGGTGTTGGATCTTCGCCAGGCTTGCCCGGCTCATATATGTCACAAATTAAACGTGCGACTTTGCCTTTTTCCGGGGTCCATGGGAAGACGATCCAGGTATCAAGATCCGGAAAGAGGTACATGTCGGATTCTTCAATACGAACAAAACCTTCGATGGAAGAACCGTCGAACATCATCAGGTTGTCCAGGGCTTTATCAAGCTGGTCCACCGGAATCTCTACGTTTTTAATAATTCCTTGCAAGTCAGTAAACTGAAGACGGATAAACTTAACGTTTTCCTCTTCTGCAAACTTTAAAATGTCTTTTCTCGTGTTTGCCATGTTAATTGTGACTCCTCTCTAAAAAACTAGAATAGTGAATTATTATATCTTTCCCCCGGCCGCAGCCGGAAAAAAGTTAATCCTGCTGTTAGTCGAAAAACCGCGACAGCTGTCCCTGAATCATCGACGGCCGTGAGTATTTGCCTGCCATCATCACTTCCTTGCGGAGGTGCTTGCGCAGTTCACGGTCGGTCATATCGTGATTTCTGGGTGCTGAGGGCTGCTTCGGTTCCTCTGAATACGTTTTTAACTCATAGATTTCCTTGATGCCTGAAAGGTTTACGCCCCGCTCCATCATCGCTTTGATTTCAAGCAGACGGTCCACGTCGCGGAAGGAAAACAACCGCTGGTTGCCTTCGGTCCGTGTCGGAAACACCAGGCCGTGTTCTTCATAATAACGAATCTGCCTTGGGGTGAGTTCCGTCAGTTTCTGGACGATACCAATCGGAAATAAAGGGGTATTTCGGCGTACATGATCATTCATGCGTTACGCCCCCTTTCGTTGAAACTAAGTATATCCTACATGATGTAAGCTTTTCCGTCAAGTTCATGTAAGCTATTTTTACATCAAAATTTTCAGAACTTATTGTATCTTTTACATTTTCACCTATTTTCCGGCAAATGTACAGAAAAAACAGGCCCTCTCACGGAGAACCTGTCCTTCTATCGTTATTGTATCGCTTTTAACGCTTCACTTACGGCAATTTTCACGTGCGTATACGTTAATCCGCCCTGAACGAAGGCCGTATACGGCGGCCGGATCGGGCCATCGGCAGAAAGCTCGATGCTCGAGCCCTGAATGAACGCGCCGGCAGCCATGATCACTTCATCGCTGTAGCCGGGCATGGCGCTCGGCTGCGGGGTCACGCCGGAGTCGACCGGGGAATACTTCTGCACCGCCTGGCAGAACCGGATCATTTTCTCCCGGTCGCCAAACTGCACGGACTGTATCAGGTCGGTCCGCTCCTCCCCGGAGGACGGTGATGCCTGCAGGCCGGCGTCCTCCATCAGCGCTGCGGTCAGCACCGCTCCCTTATGGGCCTCCGCTACGACGTGCGGCGCGAGAAACAGCCCCTGAAACATTTCCTGGAGCATGCCGAGCGTCGCGCCGCCTTCAAGGCCGATGCCGGGAGCGGCAAAGCTTGCGCCCGCCCTTTCAATCAAATCGCTTCGGCCGGCAATGTAGCCGCCGGTACGGGTAATACCGCCGCCCGGGTTTTTAATGAGCGAGCCCGCCATCAGGTCCGCGCCAATATGGCCCGGCTCGGTCGTTTCCACGAACTCTCCGTAGCAGTTGTCCACAAACAGCACAATGTTAGGATACGCCGCTTTGAGCTCCGCCATGTACTCCTTCATTTCCCCGAGGCCGATCGACGGACGATCTTCGTAGCCGCGCGAGCGCTGAAACGCAATCACCTGCGTGTCTGGCGTCACCGCCTTGTGCACGGCGCCCATGTCCACCCGGCCGCCGCCGAGCGGCACCACGTCGCAGCCGATGCCCCATTCGTTCATCGTCCCTGCTTCGCTGCCGTCGAGGCCGATCACCGTGTTCAGCGTGTCATACGGCGTGCCGGTTGCGTACAAAAGCCGTCCACCCGGACGGAGCGCCGCAAACAGCGCCGTACTGATCGCATGCGTACCGGAAATAAACTGCTGGCGCACCATAGCTGCTTCGGTGCCGAACACATCGGCGTAGACCCGGTCGAGCACCTCGCGCCCCGTATCGTCATAGCCGTACCCGGTCGAGTGCTGAAAATGAAACGCCGACACGTTGTGCGCACGGAAAATATCGAGCACCCGCTGCTGGTTCACAAGCTCGCGTTCCGCAATGGCTTCAAGCTGCGGCGCAATCCGGTGCTCGGCCCGCTGCAGCTGTTTTTTTTCCATCGTATCGCGTGTCATTTTGCCCCTGCATCTCCTTTAGCATACTGCTTGATCTCCCGGTGGATCGCCTGGTCACTCTGCACGTACCCGGAAAGAATCCAGCTTTCGTTTTCTTCATCGAGCGTTTCCTCGCGCACGACGGTTTCATGCTTAAACCGCTGCATCACGTGGCCGTCGGCGAGCGGAATTTTCACGTGGTACGGCTGAAGCTGCTCGAGCAGCACGTTCTCCATCGACTCCCGCAGCAGCTCCACGTCTTCGTCCTTACGGGCCGAAATGGAGATCGACGGCTTGTCCACCGCGACGACCGGGCCGTCCTCGGCGGCGTCGCGCTTGTTAACGACCGTAAGCGCCGGAATGTGGCTTGCCTCGAGCTCCTTTAAGAGCCGGCGCACCGTGGCCGCCTGTTCGGCAGCCCTCGGGTGCGAGCCGTCAATCACATGAAGCAGCACGTCTGCTTCCTTTACTTCCTCAAGGGTCGCCTGAAACGCCGCAATCAGCGCCGTCGGCAGGTCCTGAATGAACCCGACCGTATCGGTGACGAGCACCTCCAGACCGGACGGCAGCTCCACCCGGCGCGTTAACGGGTCAAGCGTCGCGAACAGCGCGTTTTCTTCGAGCGTATCCGCTTCGGTGAGCGCGTTTAAAATCGTGGATTTGCCGGCGTTCGTGTAGCCGACGAGTGCAAACTGCAGCACGTTCTTTTCCTTGCGTCGTTCGCGGTACTGCTCGCGGCGGTTTTTCACCTGCTTGAGCTTGCTTCGCACGTCGTCCATCCGCTTCTGGATGTGACGCCGGTCGGTCTCAAGCTTCGTCTCCCCCGGTCCGCGTGTACCGATTCCGCCGCCGAGCCGGGAGAGCGATTCGCCCTGCCCGCGGATGCGCGGCAGCATGTAGTTCAGCTGCGCAAGCTCCACCTGCATTTTCCCTTCGTTCGACGCCGCACGTCCGGCGAAAATATCGAGTATCAGCTGGGTGCGGTCAATAATGTATAGTCCGGTCTGGTTTGTAATCGTGGAAATCTGGCCGGGCGAGAGCTCATCGTTGAAGATCAAAAGATCCGCCTCCTGCTCTTCAGCGGTCGCCACCGCTTCCTCGAGCTTGCCTTTGCCGACGTACGTTTTCGAATCGAGCGAACGCCGGTTCTGCGTCAGCACAGCCGTGACCGTTCCCCCTGCCGTTTCCACGAGCTGTTCAAGCTCGGTAAGGGACGCTTCAAATGTTTCCTGATCAGTATCATCCTTATGGACGGCAATTAGTACAACACGTTCTTTATCTACCTGTTGGTTCTCAAATTCCTGCAATAGTTTAGATCCTCCTGTTTTTCCTGTCCTCTACATACTATAATATGGGTTAAGTGCCAAACAAACAAGCCGCGATGCTTGATCGACAGACAAAGCAGGAGGAATGATGATGAATTTGCAACCCGAGCTTCTTCCGGACGGCATGCAGGCCTTTCTTTCCTTCCTGCAGTCCCGGGGGCGCAAACCGAGCACGCTGAAGCGCTACGAATACGACCTGGCCGACTTTCACCGGTTCATCGATGTAGTGCTCGACGGCGAGGAAGCGGCCGTCAAACCCGACGACATTACCACCTATTTTCATATACTGGCCGAGGAGCGCCACTACCAGCTCCGGACGCTGAAGCGCATCCAGACTGTGCTCGTCCGCTACTTCCGCTTTCTCCGCGATACAAAACGGATCGCCTCCAACCCGATGGCGGAGCTTCCGGTCGATGACAGCGTCTGGAACGTGTTAAAGGAGGAAGAGCTGATTGCCCCGAAGGAAATGAAGCGGCTCATGGACACGCTCGAGTCTGATTCCGGGCTGTCGGATAAGCAGCAGGCCGTGCGCCCGATGCTTGCCCCGCGAAACATCGTGATTTTAAGGCTGTTTTACGACTACGGCCTCCGCATGCACGAGCTTGCCTCAATCCGGATCGAGCACCTGCACCTGACCCGCGGGGAGCTCGACATTACCGAGGGCAACCCGCGGACGCTCCAGCTGACGAAGGAGCTGCAGAAGCAGCTGTACTATTACCTCGACGTGATTCCGCAGGCGGTGCGGCCGTCCTTTGACGGGGAGCCGCTGTTTGTGGCGTTCGACTTTCAGCGCCAGACGTACCGCTGGAGCTATGAGAACGATCAGCCGAAAAATTTAACCGAGGTCGCGATTCAGAAAATGATCCGCGAGGAACGAAAGCGCGCAGGCATCGAGCGGGCGATTTCCGCCACTCATTTCCGCAACAGCTATATCGTGCGTGAACTGGAGAACGGCGTCACGCCGGAAGCGCTGATGGACCGGCTCGGGCTGCAGTCCATGCTGACGCTGACCAAATACATCCGCTATGTTAATGAAGAAGCTGCCGGCTGAGCTGGCAGCTTCTTTTTCACCATTTAACGTTCCCGGTTCTGTTTTTGCTTTTCTTCCTCTTCCCGCTGCACTTCTTTTTTCCGCTGCAGCTGCCGGTGGCCGTACGTCCCCGTAAGCACCGTTTCCTCGTTTTCAAGTCCTGCTCCGAGCGCCCCGATGCATGTCGCAAGCGATGCTGCCAGCCAGGCAAGCGACAGATAGTACGGGAATTCGACGTTTTGGCCTACACCTAAATTGGACTGCAGCATCGACGTCGGAATAAACAAAAATGCAACCAGGAAAAACAGCACAAACAGGATACAGTAGTAGCATATTACCCCGAACCCGATCGTAAGCACCGTCGCCGAGTTGTACAGTCTTCTGATATCCTTCGATCGATTTCGGGACGGGGCTGTCCCAAAAATTGAACGATAGCTCGTTTAAGCGGAAGCTGGAGAATACTCTTCGGCTTCTTTTTTCATGGTTTCCGCTTTCTTTTGCAGATTATGGGCGACGGCTAACAGCCCAAATTCTGTGGTCACCTTGGCGGTGCCCCTTAGCGCAAACCGGCGAAAGCGGCGGTTCGCTTTCAGGTGCCCAAACACACTTTCCGCTTCGATCTTGCGCCGGGCATAGGTCGATGCTCCCTCCTCGCTTGTTAACGCCCGTCGGGCGATCGCCCGGGCCAAATACCACTCCAGGGCGTAAGCATAGATGACGATTTTCGTCATGGTTGGAGGCTGGCAGGCCGGCCGCCCCTGGGAGGTTTCCGGAGGGCTCTCCAACCACTCGGCCAGGCGGTCAATCGTATCATTAACGATCCGTACCAGATCACCGTCGGGGATTCTGGCTTCCAGGGAGGTTGGAATGGTGGCCATCGGTGTGTCTATCATCTGGAAACATAAGAGATCATTCTTTTCGTATGGAGGCTGTCGTGACTTAACCATATCATTAAGGGATCATCTCTTTCTTTATTTGCGCATAGAAAAAGGGGCTGTCCCAAAAATAGGGCAGCCCCTTTTCGTTCTATAGAGTGTTGATTTACTATTATTACCAGAAGCATCTCCAAAATATCAACAGCCTGATTTGTAATTACACAGCGTGATATGAGTGTTTCACTTAATTTTCACGTTGTCACGCCAAAAATGAACCGGCTTCCAGCCCAGCAGTTCTTTTGCTTTATCGCTGTTCAGTAAACTTTCAAATTCGCCGAGATTTTCTTTGATCGGCACGTTTGGAAATTCTGCTTTCATTAAATCACGGCTAGGAATATCCATACTTGTGTCGTCACCGGCAAGATTCAGCTCAACTGCACCAAGTCCCTGCTTCTCTACCGCCAGGCGGCATGCTACAGCAGCATCTCGTGTATCAATGTAACTCCAAAGAATACGGTCCCGCTGGGAAGCATCATGGATAAAGGAAGGGAAATTCTGATACATAGGAGGAGCAATCACGTTTCCGAGACGGAAACTTACTACCTGCATGCCAGTGCGGCGGTGCATCATTTTGGCTGTTTCTTCATTCACTATCTTAGAAAGACCATAAGAATCCTCCGGAAGCTGCGGATGCGCCTCGTCAATAGGCACATATTGCGGATCGAATCGTTCTTTCGCAAAGCATATGCCGTAAGAAGATTCACTGGAAGCCAGAACCGCATTTTTTACCCCGAGCCCTGCTGCTGCTTCCAGCACGTTATAAGTAGCCAAGGTATTGTTGCGGAACGTTACTTCATTTGGATGCGAATAGGCGACTGGAATTGCTGCAAGATGCACCACTGCGTCAGCACCTTGAAGCGCCCCGTATACTTCCCCGAGATCGGTCAGATCTACGATTACCGTATCACAGATATTTCCCTCCGGCTTTTTCACGTCCGCATTCAGTACTTGATAGCCATGAGATACAAATTCTTTTAACACCCATGTGCCGAGCAGGCCGCTTCCACCTGTTACTACAACTTTTTTCATCACTATTCCTCATTCCCTTAAAAAATAAAGCGCTTACGCCAGCAGTGCTATTATAACAGATAAATTAATCAGCTACTTCATAGAATCAATTTCATGCTTATAAGAATTCAGAGTGTTGATTAAGTAAATAAGCATATTTATTCTATTCCTTTTATTTTCTCCTTCGTTTACCGGCGGAAGCTTGCCTGCTCGTCTTCAGCTGTTTCCCATGCCTGCTGTATAGGTACAGCAGGCATGTGTCTGGGTTTCCTCATGCTCTCAGGACCTGTCCAGAAAGTCATTGGACTGGCCCTGAGATACTCCGCTTCGATCCCACCGGCGTCACTGCCGGACACTGCAGAAAAAATAAACTTTTTTATTGGAAAACCTTTTGTGCCCACCTTATGTGCAATGCCTTTTTTAAAATAAAAACGTTTCGTTCCCCGGGAATTCGTTAATATCCATATTGGATGCATTAAAAAATAAAAAGGAGGGCTTTTAGTGCACATGGAAGAAACAGAGCATAACAACGTGCAGGAAAACTCGTCCCGCGAGGCGTATGTGGAAAGCCGAATGAAAAACCATACTCCTTTTTTCAAAAAAATCTACCACACGCTCTATACGATCAACGATTTTCTTTTAGGCTTATGGTTTTTTATCGGCAGTATCTGCTTTTATTTTGAAGGCCCGTGGCGCATTCTTGGGGTGACCCTGTTTGTGGTGGCGAGCTTTCAATTTCTTATTCGGCCGTCCATCCGGCTGATCCATGAATTCCATGCCCGGAAGCATTACGGAAGAGAATATGACCGCAAATACCATCCGGAAAAGCAGGAGTCCTAACACCTCCGCAGCTCCACCAGCTTTACTCCACGCTTTTCCCAGTCGACAGGAAAGCCTCTGCAGCATTGCGCAGCCGGGCTTTCTTTTTAATTTTTTCTGCTGCATTTTACACGTATTCCAGAGCCAGCAGGACCGCAGTAAGACCAATGGCTGCGGCGGCCAGTGTCCCTCCCTGCACGAACCACTCGTACCGGTAATCATCGGGATTATCGCTTTCCCGCTTCCACATATGTACGCTTATCCCCGTATAAATGGCGTAAAACAGTAAAAAGATGATATAAATGGAAGGCTCAAAAAACTCCTGGAAGACGTTTACCAGGACGGTTCCCGCCAGAAACAAAGCGGAGAAGGTGTACCTGATGACAACGTGCATCCTGTTCGCATAGCTTTTCTTTCTCAGGCCGCCGTTTCTCTTGATGTACCACGTCTGGCTCAGCCAGTAAACTGTTCCATACTGCCATTATTTTTACACAGAATCCAATCTTTATTAGACGCTTTCAGTGCCATAACTTCTTCTTATTTCTTTTGCCACGGGCCTTCATTGAATAAAATTCACCTTTGCATTAAAGCATACATTCGGTAAAGTAATTATTTTATCTGTGCATTTAGTCGTGAGTAATTGCTGAGGGACTTTTTATCGATGCAATTCCCTATTTTCAGTGTATACTGGTAATTACAGAGGTATTAAGACCCTGGCACTTATTACTGCTTTTTACATAACCTATATGATTTTTTTATCCTGGCTCGCCTAAGCCGCTAATCAACCACCGGAAGGAGTACTTCGTATGAATCTCTCGGAACAAAAACATCCGCCTGAGCCCTTTCAGGCAGAACGGTACTCGCTCGTCCGATTCGTCTATCTTGCAGAGAATGCAGAACAGCCGAATAAACTGTGGTTTATCGGCAGCGCCCTGGAATTGCAGGAGGAGCTTTTTCTCGAGCATTACACAGAGGTCAGCTTCGAATTGGGAGAGGAAATTCGTTTCCGGCAACTGGTGATGCGCGTGGTGGCTATTGAAGCCGTGCCTCTTTCCTCCTGTCCTTCATACTCGGCGGATGAAAAATTGATTACGTACTATTTGGCCTCGGAGGATTTCCCTCTCATGTGATTTAACCCGCGTCAATGCTTCTCTATACTTTGAAAAAGGGGGAGAATAATGAAACAGCTGATCGAACGTGTGCATAAGGCCGCCCGCACGTATTCTGTTCTGGATTTTGGCGTTTTAAAAATATGCTTGTTTGCGATCGGTCTCTGGACCGGTATAGTGTACGCACGGCCTCTCCGCTCCAGGCTTTGTTTTATACAGAGCACTGCCCTAACCTCCTTCATTTATATTCTGTACACTACCTTTCGCAAAATGTGTACCGGCAGTAACGGAAAATAAGCAGCCCTTTCCACCAATTCACAGATGATGGATGCAAGAAAGGAAGAAGCCTTATGTCCCTCCCTTACCAGCGGATACTTGTCGCTCTTGACGGCTCGGAGGAATCGAAAGCTGGCCTCGCCAAAGGCATTGAGACTGCCCTGGCGTACGGCAGTACGCTCGCCCTCTGTCATATCGTCGACTACCACAGCATCAAAGAACTGCGGAAGCAGTACCCGGATTTAATGCTTCATGCCCTGAATAAACAGGGAAGCGCGATCATCACCGAGGGGAAGGAAACAGCTGAAAACGCAGGCATCGAAAATGTACGCATCTTTATAAAAGAAGGCATACCCAAAACGATCATCACCGGAGATATCGCAAAGTCGTTTCAGCCGGACCTCATCATCTCCGGCGGCTCGGGTGCCGGCACCTCTGAAAAAAAGCGGTTCGGCAGCGTCTCTGCCGGCATCGTCCGGCGTGCTTCCTGTGATGTATGGATTGTAAAAAACAGCGATACTTCCGCGGTGTACCGTTCGGTATTAATTGCTGTCGATGGCTCCGACGTTTCTAAAAGCGCCTTTTTTGCCGGACTGAACATGGCACAGAAACACGAGAGCCGCACGCAGGTCATTTACGTCCTGAATACCCAGTCCCTCTCATCGCTTGAGCCCTACACCAAAGACATCATCAGCGAGTATAAAGCGCGGGCCAATGAGCTGCTCGAGGAGTACCAGACGTTAAGTCAGGCGGAAATCCATGACCTTCAGTCTGTGCACTACTCCGTCGAATACGGCACCCCGAAAACAGTGATCCCAAGCGAAGCTCCCGGCAAATATCAGACGGATCTGATTGTCGCCGGAGCTTCGGGAATGGGTCGCACGCAGCGTTTTATTCTCGGCAGCGTTTCTGAAAACACCGTCCGCCGCGCTTCCTGTGATGTTTTAGTCGTGCGGAATCAGCATCAGCCAGAATGATGAAGCCCTCTCCATTGATTAAAAATTTGATTCTGCACAAGTTTCTGGTGAACCCCTTTTGTACAGGGGTTTTTCTTTTTGCACTGATAGTCTTCTGTAAAAAAATGCATAAACCGCCGTTGACATCTCGAAAAATATTTTATAAAGTAATTGAAGCACACAAATCGTAACAATTACGATTTATATTACACATAAGGAGGCGTCAGCTATGTCTTCACCCATCCCGGTAACTGTCCTGAGCGGCTATTTGGGCTCAGGCAAAACGACCCTGTTGAATCACCTGCTTCACGAGCAGTCGGATTGGAAAGCAGCCGTAATCGTCAACGATATGAGCGAAATCAATATCGATGCCGATTTGATTGAACGCGGCACTTCTCTCTCCCGCACTGAGGAAAACCTGGTGGAAATGTCGAACGGCTGCATCTGCTGCACGCTTCGGGATGACCTGCTTCAGGAGGTTCACCAGATTGCGGAGCGCGGCGGCGTGGATTATATTTTGATCGAATCCACCGGCATCAGCGAGCCTATTCCTGTCGCCCAGACGTTTACATATCAGGATGAGGCGTCGGGGATCGACCTTACCGGCAGCTGCCGGCTCGACACAATGGTCACCATGGTCGATGCAGCCCGCTTTTGGGCCGATTATACATCGGGCGAAACGCTGCAGGAGCGCAGGCAGAGCACCGGAGACGATGATGAGCGTGAAATTGCCGACCTGCTGATTGAGCAGATCGAGTTTTGCGATGTGCTGATTTTAAACAAAACAGACCTGCTGACCCAAAAGCAGATCGAGCATTTAACAGGCATGCTTCGGGCTCTTCAGCCGAAAGCAGAGATTATTGAAACGGCGTATGGCCGCGTCGATCCCTCCAGGGTCCTGGGGACAGGGAAATTTTCATTTGATGAAGCTCTCCAGGCCCCGGGCTGGCTGCAGGAGCTCGAACAGCAGCACGAGCCGGAAACGGAGGAATATCATATCTCCTCCTTCGTTTTCCGGAGCCGGGTCCCCTTTCATTCTGAGCGGCTGCTGGAATATTTGGAGGCCTTCCCCCACCAGGTGATCCGGGCCAAAGGCATAATCTGGTGCGTCACCCGCAATGAGACAGCGCTTTTACTTTCGCAGGCCGGCACCTCCATACAGCTCGAGCCGGTGTCGTACTGGGTCTCCTCCCTTCCTGCCGGTGATCAGCAGCGCGTGCTCGAGGAGCAGCTGGAGTTAAAGCACAATTGGGACCCGGTCGTCGGTGACAAGGGCACCGAGCTGGTGATTATCGGCCAGCATCTGGATCAGCAGAAAGTGACCCGGGAGCTTACGGCGTGTTTGTTAACGAACGAGGAACAGCAGCTGGACGGAAGCACCTTTTACGATCCTTTCCCCTGGCTTGTTTCTCCGAATTCCCTTTAATACATGTATATTTTTTAACCAATAAATCGTAATGATTCCGATTAAATACAGGGAGTGATATTTATGAAAAAATTTCCATTAAAAGGGTTGAGCGCCCTGACTGTCAGCGCGATGATTATTACAGGATGCGGTAACGCCTCGGAGGAAGGCTCCGGTAGCGAAAATGCTGCGGAGTCCGAGGAGCAGAACCAGGAAAATGACGATGAGGACGCAGGCAGCGGGGAACATGATCACGACCACAGCCATGATCACAGTCACGATGAGGAAAAAAGCCACAGCCATGATCACAGTCACGGCCAGGACGCCGAATCCGAGCGCATTTACGACGGCTTTTTTTACAATGATGAAGTAGAGGATCGTTCCTTATCCGACTGGGAAGGTGACTGGCAGTCCGTTCACCCGTATTTGGAGGACGGAACCCTCGATGACGTGTTCGCCCATAAGGCAGAGGAAGACGAAGAAATGTCGGAGGAAGAATATAAGGACTACTACGAGGAAGGCTATCAGACGGATGTCGACCGCATTACGATTGAGAACGGCACCGTTACCTTCTTTAAGGACGGCGAGGAAATGAGCGGCGAATACGTTTCGGGCGGCCATGAAATTTTAGAGTATGAAGCGGGCAACCGCGGGGTCCGGTACATCTTTGAACTCGATGAAGGCGACGAAGGCATGCCTCAGTATATCCAGTTCAGCGACCACGATATCAACCCGACCGATGCCGGCCACTATCACCTCTACTGGGGCGATGACAACGACGAACTGCTCGAGGAGGTGGAAAACTGGCCAACCTACTATCCCTCAGACATGGACGGCGAAGAAATTGCTCATGAAATGATCGCGCATTAATCATTCCCCCAGCCAGCATACTGCTTACGAAAGGAACGAATATAAATGATGAAGCAAATATCTTTGAGTACTTCTATTATAGCAGGAGCTTTTCTTCTTCAGGCCTGCAGTACAAGTGACAATAACCAGCAAAACGCCTCCGGCGATAGTAATGAAGATCAGCAGGCGCAAAACGAAAAGCTCGACGTCTATACGACCCTGTTTGCCTGGGAGGATTTTACGAAGCAAATCGGCGGTGACTATGTAAACGTGGAAAACGTAGTCCCTCCCGGCTCCAATGCCCATTCCTTTGACCCGACACCCCAGACCCTGACCAGTATTGCCGAGGGCGATATGTTTATTATGACCGGCAGTGGGATGGAAGGCTTCGCGGATGAAGCGAAAAGCACCGTAGACGGCGAAAATGTGAAGGTGCTCGAGCTCACAAATAACATGGACCTGCTGGAAACGTCGGAGGAACACAATCACAGCCATGAGGAAGAAAGCCACGATCATGACCACGGTGACGAGGACCACGATCATAGTCATGATGAAGACCATGACCACGGCCACGAGGAAGATCATGATCACAGCCACGGCGGCGTCGATCCGCACGTATGGCTCGATCCGGTCCGTGCCCAGGAGGCTGCGGAAAGTATTAAAAACGAGTTAGTCGAGCAAATGCCGGAGCAGCAGGAAACGTTTGAGGAAAACTATGAGGCACTTGTATCTGATCTTGAGGATATTGACCAGGGATTCGCAGACGTCGCTGAAACCAGTGACAACAACCAGTTTATTGTGTCCCATGCGGCTTACGGCTATTGGGAGGAGCGGTACGGCTTCGAACAAATCCCGGTCAGCGGCATCAATGCCCAGGATGAGCCTTCCGTCCAGGAAATCAACGATATTGTCGCCGTCGCGGAGGAAAACGATATTCACACGGTGCTGCTGGAGCAAAACATCCCGTCCAAAACGGCTGAAACCGTACAGGAAGAAATTGGCGCAGACGTAGCCTACCTGCACAACCTTTCAACCGTAATGGAAGAAGACATTGAAAACGACGCCACCTATGTATCTTTAATGCAGGATAATATTGAAAGCCTCGAGCAGGCGTTAAATCAGTAGACAGCAAAAAGCCAGGCGGGCGTCCGCCTGGCTTTTGTACCTATATTACAATCATTTATCCCCGCAGCCGGAACAGCCTCAGACTGTTCGCGACAACGATGAGTGCCGCTCCGGTGTCACTGAGTACTGCCATCCAGAGCGTTAACATGTCCGGCACAATCAGCGCCAGGGCGGCCACCTTAATTAGTACCGCAAACCAGATATTCTGCTTTATGATGCGCAGCGCCTTGCGGCTGAGGCGGATCGTATACGGCAGCTTCTCGAGATTATCCGCCATCAGAACAATGTCGGCCGCCTCCATCGACGTATCCGCCCCGGCTCCTCCCATGGCAATACCGATGTCCGCAGTGGCAAGCGCCGGCGCGTCATTGATGCCGTCGCCCACCATGCCGACTCTCCGTCCTTCCTGCTGCAGCGTTCGCACTGCTTTTGCTTTGTCCTCCGGCAGCAGCCCGGCCATATACCGGTCAATGTTCGCCTGGCCGGCAATTTTAGCGGCGGTGCCTTCATTGTCACCGGTGAGGACAGTCAATTCACGGATGCCGTTTTTGTGAAGCGACCGTACCGCTTCCGAGGACACGGGCCGGATTTTGTCGGCGACGCCCACGTAGCCTAAAACGCTCTCCCCGTTTCCGATTAAAACGACGGTCATGCCTTCGTTCTGCAGTTTCTGGATTTCCTCCTGGAGCTGCTCTGTCTGAATGCCCTGTTCCTTCAGCCACTCGGGCTTCCCGGCAGCATACGCTTTGCCCTGGATCGTTCCAGATACACCTTTCCCAGGCTCAGCGTAGAAGTTCACCCCTTCAAGGGAAGACACCTTTTGTTCCTTGGCGTGCGTCGTAATCGCGCGGGCGATCGGGTGGTTGGAGTATGCCTCCAGGGTCGACGCAACCGACAGCAGCCGGTCAGCATCGCCGTCTTTGGCGTATACTTTTTCCACGACAGGCCTGCCTTCGGTGAGCGTCCCCGTCTTATCAAAGGCGAGGGCATTCAGCGTGCCGGCCGCCTCGAGAAAGGCTCCGCCTTTAATCAGCACGCCCTGCTTGGCCGCATTGCCGATAGCAGACACGATGGCGACAGGAGTCGAAATAACGAGCGCACACGGGCAGGCCACAACTAGCAGCGCCAGTCCGCGGTATACCCAGTCCGCCCACCCGCCAAAGCCAATTACAGGCGGTACGACAATAACGGCGATCGCAGCGGCAAACACAATCGGCGTGTACACGGCGGCAAACCGGTCCACGAAGCTCTGGGTCGGTGCCTGCTGCTCCTGCGCCTCTTCCACTAAATGAATAATCCGTGCAAGCGTCGTATCCTCCGGACGTGCGGTCACCTCGACCTCCAGGCTGCCGAAGTCATTCAGCGTACCGGCATATACTTTATCTCCGGATGCTTTATCGATCGGGAGCGATTCCCCGGTAATCGGGGACTGGTCGACCATCGATTGTCCTTCGCGAATCGTGCCGTCCAGAGGGATCTTTTCTCCCGGCTTAATGAGCATCGTCTGGCCAAGCCGGACCTCCTCCACCGGGCGCCGGGCCCATGTGTCCCCAGCCTTCACCCAGGCCTCCGCCGGCGCCAGATCCATCAGATGGCTGATCGATTTGCGCGTTTTAGCAACCGAGTACTGCTGCAGGGCGTTGCCGAGCGCAAACAGCCAGACGACGAGCGCCCCTTCAAAGTATTCCCCGATGAGCGGAGCTCCGATCGCAGCTCCCATCATGAGCACGTTCATATCAAGCGACCGGCTTTTAATGGCAAAATACGCGCTTTTCGCCGGCTTGTAGCCTCCGACGACAATAACAGAAAGATACAGCATGATTGAAATGATCGCCGGGACCGGCATCAGCGAGCTGGCAATACCGGCCAGCAGGAGCACGCCGGAGACGATCGTATTCGTCATTCCGCGCAGCGGAGAGGCTTCCGGCCGGCTCGCAGGCGAGCTGCGGTCGTTGACTGGCTCCGCTTCAAATCCGAGCCGGCGGACTTCCTTTTTCACCGTTTCCTGAGGCAGCTCGTGATCGAGCGTCATTTTTCCCGTCGCGAACTGCACCTGCACGTCCCTCACGCCGTCGAGCTGCGCAAAGTGTTTGCTGACGGTCGCGGCGCACGAGCCGCAGTCCATGCCGTAAATGTTATAGGCTTCTCCTGTATCTGCTGCCGGCAGCTGGGTATTATATCCGAGCCGCTGCACCGTTTGCCTGATCATTGCCGGAGCCAGCGTCCCGTCGGTGGACACCTGCATGCTGCCGGTCGTGTACTGAACCTTTGCCTCCTGCACCCCGGGCAGACGGTACACGCCCTTTTGCAGTGTGGACGCACATGAAGGACAGTCCATCCCCTCCACCTGAAAGGTGTATTCGTTCGCTGGAGCATTTTTGCCTGGCTCCCTCTGGTCTGTGTGCTCTTCTGGGGTGCAGCAGCTTCCCTCTTCGTTTGCATCATCCGAGCTGCAGCAGGACGTTTCTTCGACCGGGGTTAAATTGATCGAAAAGCTGCGGGAGCCAGTGCCCGTTGCTGATGAGGAACTAGTATTTTCTTCGCTGCAGCACGAGCATCCTTTCTCCTCTGATTTTCGTTCAAGGGTTTCTTCTTTAGATGCCAAGCGGCTTCTCCTCCATTCCCGGTGCCATGCCTCCGAGCAGGTGAGTAATCTGATTTCCGGCGAGTGTGTAGAACACCAGCTTCCCCTCCCGGCGGTAGGTGACGGCGCCTGCCTGGCGGAGGATCCGCAGATGATGAGAGACCGTGGCCGTCGAGGTTCCCAGGATATTGGCCAGATCACAGCCGCAAAGCTCGCCTTCGACGCTGAGGGCGTAGGCTACCTTGTACCGGGTTTCGTCGGCAAGCACTTTAAACCACTGCGAAGCGCTGCGCGCATCCACCTGCCCGACCTGATTCTGGACGCGGGCCACCTTTTCCGGATCAAAGCAGTATATTTCACACTGATCGTTAGTTTTAGCCATACAAATCTTCCTTTCATTCTTACAATTAAATGTTTGTTTAATTGAATCTTATACTTCTTTGATCAAACAGTCAAACATCTGTTTAATTGAAGCAATAAATTTCAAATGTAAATTATTTAACACATTTCCATTATTTCCTTTACAGGAAGTTTAAACACCGCTAACACCCGCTTCATAAAATAACCCTATAGTGGGGGACGTGGAGTTATCCACGGCTAAAACTATTTAGGGGGTCATTGAATGATGAAGTGGAAGCGTCCGACGAAAGCAGCCTTACTGCTGGGGGCAAGCGGACTGGTTGCAAGCACCGCGATGGCATCGGAAAACGACAAAAAAGACGATTCAGCAGGGAGTACGAAGCCGGCTGCTGAAGAAGCGCAGGCACAAAACGTTATTCTCATGATTCCCGACGGATTCTCGGACAGCGTATCGAAAAACTACAGTCTTTATAAGGACGGCGAGCCGGTGTGGGAAGAGCGGGACATGACGACCGGCAAGGTGGATACCTCTTCTGCTGACGCTGTCGTGACGGACTCTGCGGCTGCCGGTACGGCTTATGCCATCGGCGAACGGACGAATAACGGAATGGTTGGCATGACACCGGACGGCGAATCCAAATCCTCAATTCTGGATGAGGCGGCCGACATGGGGAAATCCACCGGGCTCGTAGCGACCTCGACAATTACCCACGCAACTCCGGCTGTGTTTGCTTCCTCGGTGGATGACCGGAACAACTACACCGAAATCGCGAAGCAGATGACTGAAAATGATAACCTGGACTTAATGTACGGTGGCGGCCGTGAGCACTTTCTGCCGGAATCGGAGGGCGGCATCCGGGAGGACGGCGAAAACTACATTGACCACGCCACGGACGCCGGTTTTGAATATGTGGAAACCGAGCGCGCCATGAATGATGCAGACGGTGACCGGATCCTCGGGCTGTTCGCCGATGATGCCATAAACACTTCTCTGGAGCAGAGCCCCGTTCAGCCATCCCTTTCAGAAATGACCTCCTCGGCGATTGACCACCTGTCCCAGGATGAAGATGGCTTCTTTCTCATGGTGGAGGGAAGCCAGATTGACTGGGCCGGGCATGCCAACGATCCGGCATGGATGATGTCTGATACCGAAGCTTTTGAACAGGCGGTCGAAGAAGCGACGGCTTACTCCGAGGAGCACGAGGACACTCTCGTGATCGTCGCGAGTGACCACGACACAGGGGGAAGCGCCAGCGAGGCTACGGAGGATAACCATCCGTCGCTTCTGAATAACGTGGAGGCCACCGGCGCAGACATGCAGGAGCAGGTGCTTCTCGGTGAGGAGACTCCTTCCGAAGTATTTGAAGAGCATACCGGCATGACCTTGACCGGCGAGGAACAAACCATTGTGGAGGAAGCCGAAACGCTCGAGACCGGATTTAACCACGTATTGAGCGAACGCGCCGGCTTCGACTGGACGAGCAAGGACCATACCGCGGTGGATATTACCGTTTATGCTGAAGGCCCGGGCGAGGAAGCGTTCTCCGGAAACCTGCAGAACACGGAAGTATTTGACGCCATGCAGCAGGCAATGAAATAACTCACCTTTTCAGGAAGCGGCCTCCAAAACGGGGGCCGCTTTTTTGCGCATATAAAAAGCAGAGGCCCCCGGAAGGAAGCCTCTGCCTGTCTATCATTAATCTTCATTTAAATACTTCGTTCTATTTTTATTAATTATCAAAAGCCCACTTCCACTTTTTAAGTCTTAGCTTCACCCGCTCGAGCAGGTTGCTTCTATATGAAGCGGTTTGTGGTTTTTCAACAACGCTCAGAAAATTCCAGCCGCCCCGGCCGTTATCTGCATAAATCCATTGCGTTTTTTTATCGTAGTAATAGCGGAAGCCGTCATTGTCCTTCAAGTGCAGTGACCGCTCTCCTTCCATTACTACATGTAAGTATCCGTCACACGTTAACATAATGTCGTCCAGCGTGATATTTTCGCATTGCTCCTGCATAAAAAATACCCCTTTCCATAGCACAAAGCTATAGCACGATTCGCATGCTTCTTTGTTTCCCATTACTTTTTACGTAATGTCTTTTCCGCTCCCCCATCGTCATATTTGTATAATGCGCGCCTGCTTAATTTCCTTCGTCTTCCAGCTCCGTTGTCTGCTCACTTTAATATCTTTATATATAACCTCTGATGAATATAAGTAAACATGATAATTATGATAGCGTGTTTATTCAGTGACAGGCAGGGAGTTTACTGGAATAATATGCCGGGTGAGAAGCTTGGCTGCTTAGTATTTTTATATACTCTCACAGGTTTATTAGTGATTTCAACAATGCACATTTGAAAAATATCCGCAACCGATAAAAACTGGAAGAAGTTCGCCAGGAAATGGAATAATTAAATTTTTTATGCAGTAAACTGAACGTTTGTTATAGCTGGATATTTATCAGACATTTCCTGCAGCATTTAGACTCCTAAGGTAATAAATGGCATGATAAGCAGTAAAAGCGTAAGCCAGCTTCTCCAGTATAATAACGCCCTCTTCTTTATTAAGTTTGAGGTATTGGCACTAACTACTCGATGCGCTCCCCGTCCGATAAACAGCCCCTAACGCAATCAGCGGGACCAGCGGCAGAAGCAGTCCGCCTCCGGCTAAGTACAGCAGCGGAGCTACTGTGCCCAGGGCTCCGACAAACACTCTCCTCCGTGATCCTTTCTTTCGGCCGCGAACCCACAGCCCTGCTCCCGCAGACATGATACAGAGCAATATAATAGTAACCATGCATACTCTCCTTTGCTGGTACGTGCTTCTGGATAATATACGTAAACAGCCACGTCAAAATATAAATACGGTCCATACCAGTATAAGCAGGCCTCCCCCGATCACTGATCCCCCGTTAACCAGCATCTCGTAGCGGTAATCGTCTTTATTGGCGCTCTCTTTTTTCCATAAATACGCGCTCCCTGTAATGTAAATGACCAAGCAGCCAAGAAGCAGAATTAAAACCAAAACCCAGGGCAGCAAATCAGAGACATTCGCAAATATCAAAATCAAAAGGTTTGCTGTGACAATCCCAAATGTCAATTTTCGATGAGTATCATTGGCGTGCCTTTTCTCTCTCGGATGTCCGTTTCGCCGGGTATACCATCTGCGGGCGAGCCAGGGAACCAATACTCCAATGACAATAAAAATTGATAAAAGCAACAGCAAAAAGCGTAAAAATATAGTATCAGCAGTCAATAGATGCCCCTCCCCTTTATCCATCATTTCGTTTATCATCCCATAATATGGAATCGCTTCCAAGCGCATTTACATTATTTTTGCCTTTGAGCGTTAAAGTACAGGGCTTCATACTTTCTTCACATTTTTCTCTTACGATATTAAGGGCTTGATGTAAACGTTTTGTATCTTACCGGCTTCTTAGAGAAAAATTTTCCTTATAAGAAAGAAGGATCTTCAGTGACTACCACATATCCTAATAAGCAAACCCAACGCATCAGCACACTCGATCAAATACGCGGCTTTGCCTTGTTCGCAATTTTTATCGTCAATATCTTTGGGCTTGCGCTAGTGAACCCCGCAAATCCGACCTGGCTAGGTACCTCCATTGACACAACTGTCGCCATCGTATTTAAGGACAGCGCCCGGCCGCTGTTTGCAATGATGTTTGGCATCAGTCTCGTGCTTATTTACAGACGACTGCATACGAAGGGTACGAACCCCTATCCTACCCTTATACGGCTGCTCGGGCTCGCGTTTTTGTTCTGGCTCGGCTACTCCACCGGCATCGACCTGCTGGACGGCTACACGTCTGTGCAGATGAACCCGGCGCAATGGTTGAAGGACGCCCTGCCCACAGACCGGACTTATCCGACCGGCGTCGAATATCTGTTGATTGAATGGTCATCGATGATCGATCATCTTGGCTATTTCTTTTTTGGAATGTACGCCTACCAAAACGGCATCTTTTCACGTACGCAGGAGAACCGGGACCGCAAATGGCTGTTCACCCTGGGATCTCTTCTTATCGGCATTATCGGAAAAACCGGCATGTATATCGGTGCCGGCACCCCCCTGCTTCAGCATCTGGACGATTTTTATGCCTTCCTCGTAAGTGTGGGAATTGCTCAGGGCCTGCTTTTGATAAGCACAAGCAGCAAAGGCACCTTTACTGTGCTGACGTCGTTTGCCGCTGTCGGGAAAATCACATTCACCCACTATCTTCTGCAGTCGGTCATTTTTGTGAGCCTGTTCCGGGAGAGCGGCCGCACGTTTTTTAATGGTATGGGCATATGGGAGCCTCCAGGCTACGTATTCGCGTTCATCATCGGAATGCTGGTGTTTGCAGCACAGATGCTCGTCAGCCCGCTGTGGCTGAAGTATTTCTACTACGGCCCCTTGGAGTGGATTTGGCGGACCGGCACACACATGAAATGGGTGCCGATAATTCGCAAACGTCCCCATCGCGATCAGGACTTCCGTTCCTGATACCTGCCAACAACTAAAAACATAAAAAACTGCTTCCAGATAATCATGGAAGCAGCTTTGCTTTAATAACAACACTGCAGTACATTTACGCTTTGCCTGCAGGCCTGGCACATAGTGATTTGCAGAAAACCGGCCGCGCACAATTACAGGAAGAGAAAAAACTTGAAATAAAGATTTTTACGGGATCTTCACAGTTTCTCCATACCTGAGAGGTACAACTATTAGCGTACCCACTTTTATACACCAGGGAGGAAAACAATACATGAAAACACACACAAAATGGGCGGCTACGGCAGTTACTTTTGGCCTTTTGCTTGCCCCGGTAACGATCGACGCTTCTCAAAGTGATTCCCCGGATGCTGACACTTCCATGTCTAACCACCATGAAGAGATGTCTTCTTCCGGCATGATGGAGGAAGGCATGCAGGGACCAATGGTGCACGTGCTCCAGCAAACGCTGCAGGATTACGGGATTTCCACCAAAGCGGACGGCCTGTTTGGCCATGAAACGAAACAAAGCGTAAAAAGCTTTCAAGAACAGGCGGGTATCGAAACGGACGGCATTGTAGGCCCCCAAACCATGATGGCGTTTCAAAGCCACATGACCGAAAACACGCAGCTTTTACGCACTGGAGATACCAGCATGCACGTATACCATGTTCAGCGCCTATTAACCAATCAGAACATTGAAACTGAAACAGACGGGATATTTGGTCCGGAAACACAAGAGAACATTAATCACTACCAGCAGGAGCACAACCTCCAGGTTGATGGTATCGTCGGCCCGGAAACTAAGGGGCACATGATGGAAAACATGGATCATCAAGGCCATCAGCAAATGAGGGGCATGATGAACAATGACCGGAACGATTCTCATCACCGAATGAGGGACTCCATGGAAGGACACAGCGGTATGAATCATTCCAGTTCGGGAGAGGTGCCGGAGGATCTGCAGCAGGCGAAAAACCCTAAATTCGAGGAAGGCGATAAAGCAGTAATTAAAGCCAGCCATATGAAAGGCATGGAAGGTGCCACCGCCACTATCGCCGGTGCTTACGACACCACCGCCTATGCAGTTACCTTTCAGCCCACAGATGGCGGAGAACCTGTGGAAAATCATAAATGGATCATTTATGAAGAATTAAGTAACGCAGGAGAAGGATCGCTACAGCCGGAAGACACAGCGGAAATTGAAGCCACTCATATGGAGGGAATGAACGGAGCCACCGCCAATATTGACAGAGCTGAAAGCACTACTGTTTATATGGTCGACTTTACCACGACGGACGGTGAAGAAGTAACAAATCACAAATGGCTTACGGAAAGTGAACTAAGCAGCCACTAACCGGCGTTTTGCAGAAAGTGGCATCGCTGTCAGACCAAAAGCCCCTTCAGCCAAGGGCTTTTGGTTTATTTAAACCGCCGAACGAGGCTCCAGTAATACTTATACCCCACAGAAAATGAGGTGAGATAGATATGCCGATCAGTCCTGAAGACCGCCGCTTGTTTTTGAAAAATACATCAGGCCTCGATGACGGCTTTCGTTTAGGCGGAAAATTACAACAGCCCTCCCATTATTATTGGCTGGAGCATCTTTTCCATTCGCTGATGAAGGACCAGGGTGTTCGGCAGTTATTTCAACAGCTGGCAGCCTGGGATATGTATACCTACCGCCACTCGTTTGACGTCTTTCTTCTCGGTTCTTTGGCTGCCCGTCAGCTGGAATGGCCAAATATACGTGAAATAGCTTGCGGGCTGCTGCTTCATGATATTGGCAAAACTGCTATTCCCCGTACTGTCTTAACAAAACAAAAAGCCCCTACCCTGGCCGAATGGAAAATGTTAAAAAATCATGCCAGACAAGGGTATAACATATTAAAAGACCGCGGATTTTCTGAATCTATTTCTTCCATGGCTTTCCGGCATCACGAACGCCTGGACGGGAGCGGCTATCCGAGTGGAACCTCGGCATCCAAACTTGCAGATGCTGTCCGGTTGTTATCTGTGCTCGACGTCTATTCCGCTCTATCGCTGGACCGGCCTTACCTTCGAGCTGTATCCCCGCTTCAGGCAGTGCATCTATTACGAAAGGAAGCCGGGCCGCTGGATCCTGAATATATTCGCATTTTCTGCGAATTTCTCGGGATCTTTCCTAAAGGCGCCGCCGTCCAATTAACGAACGGTGCCACGGCAGTTATCGTCGATATTGATGAAGCTCTTCCCACCCTGCCGCTTGTGAGAGACATTCGAACACATGAAACCTATTACCTTCCTGTCGATCAAACCGTACAGATCAGCCAATGGATAGATCCGCTTTAATACACGCAGTCCTCTTTCTAAATTCCTCATTTTTTCATCAGCGTGTAATAAATAAGCAGGAAAGCACCAAGCGGCAGAAACACCCAGGAGCACACCAGAAACAATTGATGCATAAACGTATGCACGTTCGTAAAAGGCGCAGCCCATGCTGCAGACATCGTCAAGCAGCCCAGGCCAACAATGATTAATACTCCTGCCGTTATCCATTCCAACCACTTCATTGTCCTTTCCCCCTTCCCTCTTCTGAGTGCTCTGGCACAGCTGTGCTATGATTCTTCAAACTTATATCCGACGCCCCAGACAGTGTGAACAGGATTTTTTTCGTGATAGAAGGCGTTTAGCTTGAGCCGGAGATTTTTCATATGTGTATCTACTGTACGCACATCCCCCATGTAATCCATGCCCCAAATCTGCTGGAGCAGCAATTCCCGGCTGAACACCCTCCCCGGCTTCACAATCAGTGTATGAAGCAGGTCAAATTCCTTCGGGGTCAATACGACTTCTTCATCCGAGACAAACACCGACCGTTTCTCCGGATCCACCCGCAGCGACCCCCGTTCAATTTCCTGTGACGATTCATATGAGAAGGGAAAATCATACGAACGACGGAGCAGCGCCTGCACGCGGGCAAGCAGCTCTTTGGCTTCAAATGGTTTGGCCAGATAATCATCCGCCCCCAGCTCCAGACCTTCCACTCTGTCTTCAAGCCCTGCCCGGGCTGTGAGCATCAAAATCGGCACCGCACTGGAGGACCGGATAGTTTCACAAACCGCCCAGCCATCAGTGCCAGGCATCATAAGATCTAATATTAACAGGTCATATGACTGCTTTCGCCACTGGTTTAACGCTTCTTCTCCTCCGGCTGCCTCTGTAACCTGATAGCCTCCGTGCTGCAAGTAGATCCGCAGCATCTGTCTCATTGGAAACTCATCATCCACTACCAGAATGCGGTAGGTTTCCTTATGCTTCATTTTTTCACTTCCTTTTACCTTCAGCACTCTATGTACATTGTTGATATAATAATAGAAGAAAACCGCTGGACGTGGTCCAACGGTTCCCCGTTCCTTAATGCTATTTTGCCATTTGTTCGCATGCTTCTGCACAGCGGTAGCACGCATCCGCGCAATCTTTACAGTGCTGATGATGATCGCCGTGCTTCGCGCATTCATCCCCGCAGGCGCGGCAGATTTTTGCGCAAAGGGCGCAGATTTCTTTCGCAAATGGACTATTGCTTTGCATCGCTTTTGCTGCAAAGGCACACATATCTGCACATTCACGATCGAGACGGATACATTCTGCCATCATCTTCACATCGTCTTCTTTCAGGCAGTCATCAAAACAGCGGTTGCATTGCTCCATGCATCGAAGACATTCTTGTACGCATTCTTCGTAGGTCATTGAAACCATCCTCTCTTTTTGATTTTCCCTCTCCCGCCTGCCTGTTTTCATTGTGCCCGCTTAATGTGAAGAAACTGTGAAGAGCATTGAATTTTTTCTTTACTGCTCATTTTTTCCGGGCCGGGCAAACGTTAATATAAATGACGTGCCTTCCCCCGGGACACTCGAAACCTGAATATCTCCATCATGAGCATGCATTAACTGCTTCACAATCGCAAGTCCCAGGCCTGTGCCCCCGCCTTCACGGGAACGGGACTTGTCTACACGATAAAACCGGTCGAAAATAAATGGCAGCTCCTTTTTTGGGATTCCTATTCCTGTATCTGTGACTGTGATGACCGGCTGATGAGTGGAGCTGCGGCCGCCATGAATTGAGATACTTCCTTTTTCCGTATAACGCAGGGCATTTGTCATCAGATTCATGAACACCTGCTCCAATCGCAGTTCATCTCCGTGGACGATCAGTCCTTCCTCTACGTCCATGTCCAATTCCAGTCCCTGCTGGCGGGCCGGCAGAGCAAAGCCTTTAACAATCCGTTCAAGCATTGGGGCTAACGCCAAATCCTTTTTGGTTAATTTCATATGTCCGTCATCCATTTGCGCCAAATCGAACAATTCTTCCACCAAACGATTTAACCGCTCAGCTTCTTCGGAGAGAATCGTAAGGTATGCATCTTCCTCTTCCTCCTGATCGTAAAGTTTTTCCTTCAGAATGTGGGAATAGCCTTTAATATATGTGACCGGCGTCCGTAGCTCATGGGAGATATCCGCTAAAAAAGCTCTCCGGGCATCCCGGTACTGTTTTAAATCTTCAGCCAGATCATTAATTGCTGTACCAAGTGATCCTACCTCGTCTTTAGGCGGATGGTGGACCCTTACCTCCAGTTCCCCTTTTGCGATTTTCCGGGTTGCTTGTTCCATCTGCAATAAAGGAAGTGTGAGCCGCCGCACAAGAATAATGATACAGGCAAACGCAAGAAGGAAAGCTCCGATGACTGCGAGCGTAATAAGACGCTGGACCTCCTGGATTTCCCCTTCTATCGCAGACTGGGATGAGAAAAGATAAATGCTTTCTGACTCAGCGCCACCGTCCTGCAGGGCACTGCCGACTACAAAATACTTTTCCCCCGTCGCTTCGTCGGTATATTCCCGTTCGACCGTCCCGCCAGCACGTATTTCTTCCCGTTCCCCGTCCGGAATACCGGAAGTAAAATCACCGGTATTTTCTCCAACATGACGGCTTGGTTGAAAGGAGTTATTTAACACATAGGCGTCCTGGTGGTCTTTCGTTAACGTTTTCAGCACTCCGGTCGCAATCGTGCCATTTTCTTCGTACATGGATTCGTAATGAGAAACGCTCTGCTTCATTTCTTCCACTTCATGCTCGAAGAAAAAACCGGAAATCACTTCATGGATGACGAAAGCGAGAGGGATCAATACTACTAAAAACAATGAAAACAAAATAGCTGCTAATTTTATGGTAATATGTCCGGAAAACATTCGAAGCATCCTGCGCAAATTTTCACATCCCTTCCCTATGTAACGGGCCATGCGTCCGGTCCAGGTATAACAATATCCCGAAGCGAAATGAGGGGGAGCCCTCTTCCATGATGAAAAAGGCTCCCAGGCGGCATTCATTTATTGTTTTGAAGAACACGCTTTTTTTGCTCAAATTCTTCTTCCGTCAGCTCCCCGTTGGCAAAACGCTGTCGAAGTGTACTTAATGAAGTATCGTTGCTGCTGTTTTGCGATTTTACTGCTAATCGAACGATAACATAGATACCCACAGCTGCAAGCACGATGAGAAAAAGCATCCAAATCCACATGCCAAGAGACATTACCGCCATGCTTCCATTCATCATAGTTACCCCTCCTCCTATTTTTATTATATACCCTAATAGGGTATATAGAAATACTTTAAAATCAATGAATTTTTACCAATTCGTGAACGGATTAAAAATTAATCTAGACGTACCTATATAATGACACCAACATGTAAAGAAAACGTGAAGATGATTAATTTGAAAATAACTATCTTGTTTATACTTGTATCCAAGGACTATAATGCTGCTTCCTTAATATAAATCCCCAGGCGTATATTTACTGGCCGGGTAACGTTTTATGTTCCAATGATGAAATATATGTTTAATACCAGTGATGCAAAAAAATAGCTCTTCATAGAACAATTAAAGGGGAAACACAAATGAATGTGTCTCCCCTTTAGCGGTTATTCGCTTATCTTACGGCTTCACCAGTACTTTAAGTGCTTCACGGTCATTCATCGCCCGGTAGCCTTCCGGAACGTCTTCGATTCCCATGGTGACATCAAACACGCGGCCCGGATTGAGGGTGCCGTCGAGAATGTCCGGCAGCAGCTCGTCCATGTAGGCACGGGTCGGAGCTGGGCCTCCCGTCAATGTGATATTGTGACGGAAAAGACTTGTAAACCCGACCGGCGCCTCTTCATACTGCGGCGCGCCTACACGGCTGATCACACCGCCCGGACGGACAGCGCCCACGCTCATGTCATAGGCCGGCATCAGCCCGACACACTCCAGTACGACGTGGGTCCCTTCACCGTCTGTCAGCTCACGGACTTTGGCAATGCCTTCCTCCCCGCGCTCTGAAACGACGTCTGTGGCACCGAATTCCACTCCGAGGTCGGTGCGTTCCTTATGGCGTCCCATTAAAATAATTTTCGGTGCGCCGAGCTTTTTCGCAGACAGCACAGCAAGCAGTCCGACGGCTCCGTCACCCACCACGGTGACGGTCGTGTTTTCATTCACACCGCCCATAACGGCTGCATGGTAGCCGGTGCCGTAAACGTCCGAAATGGTCAACAGGGAAGGAAGCAGCGGTGAATCGTCATCGATGTGGTCCGGCAGCTTAAACATGCTCCCCTGCGCCTGCGGGATGCGTACATATTCTGCCTGGCAGCCGCTCATAAATCCGCCGTTCACGCACGACGTCTGCAGCCCTTCCTGGCAGTACGGGCACGTATTGTCCCCATACGCGAATGGCACGACGACAAGATCGCCCTGCTTAAAACCTGTGACGCCGGAGCCCATTTCATCGATGCGGCCAATTACTTCGTGGCCCATCGGCTCGCCTTCCCCGTGATCATGGGCATGCATGTGACGGTACGGATGCAGATCACTTCCGCAGATGCACGCAGCAACAACCTTCAACACGCTGTCCGTCGGCTCCTGCACCTCTGGCTTCGGTACGTCTTCCACACGGACATCGCCCGCTTCGTACATGATATTTGCTTTCATAGCTGATTCCCACCTTGTCATAAATATGTTTTCTCTTATTCTCACTTCTCTAAAATTTATAGATGAGTGATGCGTACAGTGTAACCCGGGAAGCGGGATTTAAAGCAAGAAAAAGGGGTTACCCTTCTTTACGTCATAATCTTCCTGTCATTTCATTTCCATAAAAAAACACCTCCATCTGCCGATTTCACTTGGAAAACGACGTTAGAGGTGTTTTACTTATTCTTATTTCGTTCCATTTAATCTTCAGCTTTTGAGCTTACGCCATAATGTTGATCGGTTAATGTTCAATCGTTTGGCAGCCCGGGTCTGGTTCATGTTTTCTTCCTGAAGCACTAAGTTGATCACTTGTTTCTCAATGTTATCCAGTGGCTGATTCAGATCCAGCACTTCACCCCTTCCATCAGTGGATTCAGCATTAGTCAGAATGGCTTCTCTGGAAATATACGGACCGTCGGAGTTCCGTACACCCACTTCAACCAGTTCCTGCAGTTCATGCAGATTCCTCGGCCAGTGATAGGCTTTCCATTCTAACAAAAGGCCGCTTTCCACTCCCACAATCTGTTTCCCGTGTTTTGAATTGTTTCTGGCAATGAATGTGCGTATATATTCCGGTAAGTGCTCGATTCTCTCACGTAAAGGAGGCAGTGAAAGCACCAGGCTTTCTTTTTGAAATTTCTCTTGAAGCAAAGGCAGCTCAGTTTGCCTGGCAGCAAATATAATTACAGAGGCGGAAGCAGAGGCAATTTGAAAAAGTTGTTCAAGCCTATCTTTTGAAAGAGCCTCCCAACTTTTAATGTAAAATGTGCCACTTCCCGATACAATCATAGCTTCGAGCCGCTTCATCGCAATTTCGCCGAAATCTTCGTCCAGTCTTACTTCCCATTGATTTTCAATATAGTTATTACGGTAATGATGCAGCGCGGTAGCAATGGAACGCTTACCCGTCCCATTTTCCCCTTGGATAAAATATACGGATTCAGTAAACTTTTTCGCCTTTTCCACCACGGAACGTACTCGTTCATCAGCTGTAGAAATTTGGCCAAAGGAAACAATGTCTGATTGTAACGGCTGAATGGATAAACCATTTTGTTCTATTTTGTATCTGTTTTCATCACTGATTTTCAAAAAATACAGTCGTTCTTTTCCTTCAACTAAAAATTCTCCTTCTACAATTACACTGCGTCCCTCAAAAACGAACGTCTCCTGAAGAAAAGAATAATTCAGCATTTTTTGATGCAAGCTCTGCAATGTATTGCTCTTCTCAGCATTTTGATTTACATACGAGGTCAATCGAAAGAGATTTAAAAATGACTGATTGGCAAATATTAATTCCCCGGTATCTTTGATTAAAGCAATATTTTCCGGTAAATGCTCCAGTAAATGATGATAGCTTCTGTTCATCGAGTCCTGATAAAGCATTAGCCTTCCAACTTCTTTTGCCTGAAAGACAGCCTGTTCCACAGACTCCGGCCCAGAGGTTATCATAATCCCCTCCAGTCCAAAACGCCGGGCTGTCGTCAAAGTTACTGTATCTCCAATAATAACTTGTATGTTTCGGCTGATAGCATTTTCTACTGCCTGATGCACCTCTAAAGAGCTGTGAATAACCTGATAGGAAATGGATATACCCAATAGTTCCGCCACCTGATTCACCCCATGGCAGACGTTGGGAAACCCGATTAATTCTATAGGCTCTTTAGAGTCTTTGAAGAGCAGCAGCGTACGCAGTATATCGTAGCCGGAAACATCTATTTCAACTACTGGAAGAGAAGTTCGTTCACGCAAAATTTGTGCCGTTCCGCCCCGGCTGATCAATACATGGTAGTTTTGCTCCTCAAACTGGCGGGCAGGTTCTACAGCTTCTTCCAGATCAGCTAACTGTACGTCTATAATCACTTCCTGGTGAGCTTCACTGACCTTGTTTGCTACTTCTTTTAAGCCTTGATACGGAGCTATAATCCCTATTTTCAACATTTTCTTACTCCCTTTAATGCAATTTCTTCATATTTTACATGAAAATGCAAGATTCGGAGAACAAGTTATTTAGGTGCCAGCTCCGCAGCGATAGTGAGCGCTTCAAGAAGACTCCGCTCATCCGCGATATTTTTTCCGGCTATGTCAAAAGCTGTCCCATGATCGACCGAGGTTCGTATGACCCCGTAATTTAAACCAACCGTAATATTCACTCCAGCTTCAAGTCCAAGAACCTTCACTGGAGCGTGGCCCTGGTCGTGATAGCATGCTACGACAACGTCAAAATCGCCCCGGCCTGCACGAAAAAACAGCGTATCTGCCGGATAAGGCCCTTCCACGTTGATATTTTCCTCCTGAGCCTTCTGAATGCCAGGGAGCAGCTGCTTTTCTTCTTCTCCATATCCAAACAAACCGTTCTCCCCAGCATGTGGGTTAATACCGCATACAGCAATTTTAGGATTGGAAAAGCCGGCCTTTGAGAGTGTGCTGTGAGCGAGACGAATGACGTTATACGTGCGTTCGGGCGTTATTGCTTCAATGGCATCCTTCAACCCCAGATGGGTTGTGAGATGAATAACCTTCAGATTGGGAGCAGAAAGCATCATGGAATAATCCTTCGTGCCTGTCAAATCAGCAAGAATTTCTGTATGTCCCGGATAATTGTATCCTGCTCCCTGAAGAGCTTCCTTATTTAACGGAGCCGTACAGATAGCATCAATACGCTTCTCCATGGCAAGCTGCACTGCTTTTTCCAAATATAAAAATGCATGCTTGCCCGCCTCGAACGATAACTGACCAAAGGGAAGATCAGGGTCTAAATCCCCTACCTGGAGGCAATTAATTACTGAAGGATCCACTTTCGCCTCTGAAGGATCCGATATGGACACTACTGTCTGGCCGGTATTCGTAATTTTTATTACGTCCTCTAGACGTCCGGTGTCACCGATGACCACTGGCGTGCAATATTCATAAACAGAAGCACCTGCCAGAGCTTTTACAATAATTTCTGGTCCTACTCCTGCAGCATCTCCCATCGTAATCCCAATAACTGGCTTTGTCATTTTAAAATTTCTCCTCTCAGTGTTTCGATCGCATGAATGAACGTATTTTCCGTACCAAAAGCCCCTGCTTTCGTAATGGCTATAGGATTATAATATCCGCGCAGTCTTCCCAGGGGGATACCAGGTTCAAATTCCTGAAACAATTCAAATTCTATGCTTTCCAGTGAAAGGCACACCGATCTGGCTACGTCCCCGCCCGTCATTAAGATCGAATCAAACGTTTCAATATCGAAAATCATGCGTGTTAACCTGCCCAATCCTTCAGCAATTTTTTTCGTGGCTTCCGCCATCGGTATATTTATTTCTTCCGCTTTTTCTTTAACATTCTCTACAGCCGTTTGAGTTGTATCCGTGGAAATAAGCATTACTGGATGACTACGCTCTGAAACAGCCCGAAGAATTTCTTTGATGGAAGGATCATACTGCCATCCGGGATCCAAAAAAATTTCCGGTGGTACCGACCACCCGGGGTAATCCGCCTCCAGGCGGGCTTTCTGTTTTTGAGTTATACCGCTGCGGCTTCCAGCTACAACCAAAACGGACTCACACTCATTTAACCTTTCTGCTTTTTCAGAGGAGGCTTCGCTCCCGCTTAATCCGTAAACATCAGGTAAAAATTTCATGAGGCCGGCAGAACCAGCCCAGATAAAATCGTTCCCGGTGGCTGCAAGCGCCCGGCTCTGGCTTAACATCAGCTCCTCCGTTTCCCCGTCGAAGCTAAGATATACCACGCCCTCCCCTTTCAGACGTTTAAGCAGCTCTGCAAGTTCACCGGAGTATAGATCATCTTCATTTAGATGATAAGCTTTATAACTGCTTTGCAATTGAAGAAGAGCAGTAACTTTTGAAGAACTGACGCTCTGATTAGGAAAAGTAGATATGCCGGTTTCCTTTAAAGCTTTGTCATTTACATATAAATTTCCATTTCTAACTGTTCTTCCATTCTCGGGATAAGCAGGGTTGAGCAGGATAAAATCCGGTAAAAACGCATCATACAGCGCGTCCAATTCATGTCCAATGTTCCCTCTCATCGTAGAGTCAATTTTTTTATACATTAATGCCGGGGGATTCACAGTAATTGGCCCGACAGATTCTTTAACCGTCCGGTAGGCTTCTTCGGAGGTTATTTCCCTCGAATCTGTGTCAATGATAAGTGCTTCTTTATTCACAAAATCACTTGTATCGCTTGCCTTAATGGCAACAGAGGGGCGGTAACCGTATTGAACGCACTGTACCCCCGAGTCATTCGCTCCCGTTAGATCATCAGCGATTATACATATATCCATATTAAGATCACCTCGTCTGGCAAAAATAAGAGGACTTCATGTTTTGAAATCCTCTCATTTTACGTTAAATATCATTGAAGATACGTTTGAAGCTTTCCTTTTTTCTCCAAACGCTTTACAAGAAAGCCTACATAAATAGGCAATAGTATAGCAGTAGTCACGACACTGGCTGCCACCTGGACGGTAGCCACGGATTCCACACTGGCGAAGGCGGCATTGGCGGAAGCTATCGCTGCCGGAGTCGCAACTGAGTTACCTGCTGAGGAGCCCTCCGAAGCCCCTACAATCGGGTTCCAGTTGAACAGCTTGAACACCCAGTAGCCAGCGGTTCCGGTTAGAAATACAGTCATAAATCCAAGGACGATGCCGCCGAGTCCCCCCGCTAAAATGTCCGCAAAGTTAATTCCCATACCCAGCGCGAAGGCGAAAAACGGAATCAGCATGTTGCTCCCAGAGTCCAGAAAGTCTCTCATTTCTTCATCCAGATTTCCTAAAACCGCCCCAATCACAATTGGCAAAAGCACCGCAACGAAATCAATGACCGAAAATAAACCGTCTACAAAGCCCATTGCACCAAAAATCGATAACGCCACCATCGTAAGAAAAGGGCCGTCATTAAGCGCCAGTATGGAGTAGGCCGCCCTGTCGTCTCCTTTGCCGTACTGCCCGACAAGCGCTACATACAATCCACCATTACTATTTGTCATGGCTGCGATAATAGCTAAAGGGGCAAGCCCTAGAAATAAACCATCCGTACCGGCAAAAGCATAAGCAATCAAGCCGAAAGCAGCCCCTACCGCCCATTTGACTGTCAATAACGTGACACCTTTACCTATCGTGGTTCCTACGTTCCTTACGTTTATTTGCGCTCCCGCACAAAGTAAAAATAATGCAATTAGCACTAACGCGCCGTCAACAAAAAGTTCTTGAGTAAAACCTCCGATACGCAGCATACCAGGGAAAAAGGTGTTAATCAGGGCCCCAAGTAACAAAGGAACTACCATCATGCCTCCAGGAATTTTCTCCATATTCGCTTTAATACGCATTATACAACCTCCTTTTTATTTTTGCAATTTGCAACAGTATATATAATAGCGCTTACATGTTGAAATATAAAACATATCGATTATTTTTTCAACTGAAAATACAAAAATTCAAAAAACAGTTGCAAAATAAAACAAATCATATAGTATAGTTAAGCGCAATGGAAAAATGGGCAAGCAATTCCTCGTCTGCTGCATGAAGCTCGGATGCGTTCAAACCTGTGCCGCTCCTTCTATATGAACTATGAGAAGCAAACCGACTTTATTAAGACGAAGGAACTTCCTTCCTTAGAAAGTTAAATACTTAGATGACAATAATATAAAAAAGCCACCTCTATTAGTTAGAGACGGCTCTTATGTATGCTTTCTATAAAATAACCAGCGATGCTGGATGCGTCTTTTCGTAAAACTACCGCTGCTGACCCTGACGAAGATCTCAGTTTTTTGACAGCACCAGTCTGCTCTAATCCATTGACACAATCGTCTAGTTCCTTGGCGTGTACGGGAAATGACAGCTTGCGGGTTACCTGCCTCACCAGCGCAGACATTTCCATTTCACCATCATTTGCTTCCAGGCAGGTAATGACCGCCTGTTTTAAATCCTGCGTGCGCATTCATTTTCCCTCTTTCTCTTTCTTTGCCAGAAGCGGCTGACCGCTCCTATCTTTATCCTTATTAGCTGCGTTAACCTTTTTTACCGCTGGGCTGCAAATATACGATACTGCCTTGGCGTGCAGCCATGAATGCTTTTAAAGCACACCCCAAAATAGCTGGCGCTCGAAAACCGCAGGCGCTCAGCGATTGATTTCACCGGTTGGGCGGTCGCCTGCAGAAGGTATGCCGCCTCCTCGGTCCGTTTATAAGTCACGTAGTTCGGAATAGACGTCCCCAGTTCTTCGTTGACCAGCCGGGAAATATGACTATGGGAGATGCCGAGCTGATTGGCCAGTATCTCCGTGTTCAATTCCTGGTAGATCTGCTGATTTACGAGTGTAATAAACCTTGAAATAATCGGGTTATTGTAGGACTGGAAATCATCGTTCCAGGTCGTATCAAGCATACCGTCTACCAGCACGTTGATTCCTTCATAAAAATCCTCTTCCCGCTCCCATTCTTCCATGACATTGATCAGGGCTACCGAGGCGGCAAGCGCCTTTTTATTATAAGAAAATGTCTGGGTGTACCGGTCCAGAAAGCCGCCAATCAGAAAGAAGTAATACTGCTTCAGCACCAGCAGGCGTTTGTCGTCCTCCGGCTCCAGCAAAATGATCCGGTAAATGGCTGCCAGTTCTTTTTTGGCCTCGTTTTTGCGGCTGCGGAAGATGCAGTCGAAAAAGCGGTTCTGTGCCATATACAGCTGCACCAGATCTTCGTTTTCAGCCTGTTCCATTTTCTCTATCTCCCGATCATACAGCGAACGGAACCGTTCATAATTCATGCTCATCGCAGATGTTCCTTTGTCTTATGTATTAGTCTGTCCTTATAAACATACTACATTTCGCGTTCATAATCTATTAATTATAATTCATAAAATATCAATAATTCATCTTTTCTGTTAAAAATAGCGGATTTTCTGTAACCGCCCGATAGATTTTCTTCCCTAAAAGATATTCAAGCTTAAGTAATTTAAAGCACAATAAAAAAAATGTACCGGCATCGGATATTCTAATGCCGGTACATTTTTTTATTGTTCATCCATCCCCATCGACTTCTTGTATCCTTCCAGATACGGCATTTCGGAAGGGCTCCCCATCTCAAAGCCGCCCATTGTCCGGTGCCACAACGGGTAAATCGGTGCCGGACGCGCGACGGATTCGATCCGGTCATGCTCATCCTGCGTTAAATACATATCTGCCGAAGCCAGATTTTCGCGCAGCTGCTCTTCGTTGCGGGCTGCGATCACGATCGGGCCGACATTCGGGCGATGCTTCACCCACGCGTAGGCGATTTGCGGCACGGTGGCGTTTCGCCCTTCGGCTACTTCCTCGAGCGCGTCAATCACCTGATACAGGCGTTCTTCATCCTGAATCCACGGCTCCGGCCACCCGCCGCCCTGGCGGGTATTCGCCGGTGCTTTTTTGTTCCGCCCGATTTTCCCCGTCAGCAGTCCTTCCCCAAGCGGGCTCCAGATCATTGAACTCACGCCAAGCTCCCGGCCTGCCGGCAGCAGCTCATATTCCGCTTCACGAGCCTCCGGCGTGTAGTAGATCTGCTGAGTGACCGGCGGAATGTAGCCCGGACGCTCTGCGACGGTAAACGTTCTTGCCAGCGCCCATCCGCTGTAGTTAGAAACGCCCCAGTACCGGATTTTTCCGGATTTCACGAGGTTGGTCATTGTTTCCACGGTTTCCTCCACCGGCGTGCGGCCGTCCCAGAGGTGGACAAAATATACATCCAGATGATCGGTGCCCAGCCGTTCCAGCGTCCGATCGATGGACGCTTGAATGTTGCTTCGGGATGCACCGAAAGCGTTCGGATCATTATCAAAATGAAAGCCGGTTTTGGATGTCAGAAGCACTTCGTTCCGCCGGCCTTTAATGGCAGACCCCAAAACGCGCTCGGCATCGCCCTTCGAATACAGATTCGCGGTATCAAACATGTTCATGCCTGCCTCAAGCGATATATCCACGATACGGCGGGCGTCCTTTTCATTAATGCTTCCGGTCGCTTCAAAGCCGTTCGTTCCGCTGAAGGGAATGGTTCCGAGTATATACTTCGGCACGCGCAGGCCAGAGTTTCCAAGATAAATATATTCCATAGTTAAAGCCTCCTGTGTGTTAAATCATTCCTCTGACTGTCCGGTCACCTTCTGTACTTTCAATTACTTTGTTCTTATACCTTGAATGATTTTTCTGCAAACATTTGTAAACGAATACTTTTTAAATTCAGACCAGGATAAAATGCTTCAGCTTTTGATGCTTTACACTCGCTTCTATGGTATGATTTTATTTAATTTCCTTTTATTGGATTAAAAGTTTGCATTGCCGCGTTTTAGGAGGTGACATTATGAAGGAAAAACTGGAGACCGGACGGCTGCTGATGAGAATTCCGGATCCTTCCAGGGATACAGACACTGTTTTCCAGGGCATCCGGCAGTCCCATTCCAGTCTTAAAACCTGGATGAGCGCCTTTCAGGAGCCTCCAACGCCTGCGGGTACTGAAGCCTTTTTAACGGAAGCCTGCGCACAATTTTCCAAAAAGCAGAAGCTGCGCTATCTTTTATTCGAAAAACAGCACTGTTCCTTCGTCGGAAGCGTTGTTATTCAGGAAATTGACTGGCACATTCCGCGCTGTGAGCTTGGCTACTGGATCCTGGACCCTTATCAGCGCAGAGGATTTGCACTCGAGACTGTCATGGAAGCTGTCCGTTACGCTTTGGAGGATCTGGGAATGAACCGGATCGAAGCCTGGACAGATGAGCGGAATTATCCAAGCACCGCCCTGCTTGAGAAGGCCGGCTTTCAGTTGGACGGCATATTTAAAAATGATGAACGGTCCGCTGACGGTACGTCTTTAATAAATTCTGCAGTGTATTCGATTACTACTTAGGACAAAGCTTACAGCCTACATCGTTTTAAATTAGCACTTTTGGCATGAGTAATTATTATAAAAAAGGGGTATTTCTTCAGATACGGGGATTAACCCTGTATAGAATTGCTTATAGTTACAGCTGACTGAATAATATTCATTTTTCTCTGCACCTGATTCAGGTAAAAGAAAAAATGCTTTTTAGGGTTTCCATTCTATGGATTGGAACGCCCTTTTCACTTTATTAAAGGAGTTATTTAAAATATGTCTTCCATCGTATTCGGTTATACTTTTTATGAACAGGAGCTGATCATCGGGACAGCGGTGAGCCTGGATCCTTACCTTCACGGACAGGAAGTACACATGTTTGAAAGCATCGACAAATTGTTTCAGGCGCTTCATCCATTCGCGGTGAACGGGACTCCTGTATGTTTTCTGTCTGATGCCCGTGTGTTGAAAGCCCCGTGGGCCTCATATGATCTAAGCCACAACACGAAGACGCCGCCATGCTTCCATACGTTTGACGACGATAACGGCCAGCCGCTTTTCGAATAAATAACGGAAAATTAATAAAGAGCTGAAGCCGGAGGATGATCTCCAGCTTCAGCTCTTTTATTGTTTTTAGGCTTCCCTCTTAGTAAGGGTCCGACGGAATACCATGCTCTTCAGCCTGCTTGACGCCTTCTTCTGTTTTCGTGGCGCCTGCCGGTCCTCCGTGCGTGGCGTCCTGGTCAGCGCCGTCAGAGGAGCTGCTGTTTTTCAGCCCTTCTTCGACCCGGCGGCCGTAATCCTCATCGCACTTTTTAAAGTGGGCAATCATTTCCTCCTGAATTTCCTTTTTACACGGAATCAGGTTATCAACGAGGTTTTTGATTAATTCATCTTTTTCCCATTCCTTAAACTTACGGAATGTTTCTCCCGCCTGCCGGTAAGGATTCTGGCGGTCGATGGCTTCTTTTTTCACTTCTCCTTCGGTATAAGGAGTGTGCGGCTTGCCGCTCATCTCCGCTTCCTTCAGATTATTCAGCGTGGAAGGCTCGTAGTTCACGTGCGGATTCTGTCCTTCGTCATTATCGACTTTATACGACATCTGTCCGCCGCGCTGGTTGGTGGCGACTTTTTTCTTCGCCTGGTTGATTGGCAGCTGCAGATAGTTCGCACCGACGCGGTACCGCTGCGTATCGGAGTATGAGAACGTACGTCCCTGCAGCATTTTGTCATCGGAGAAATCCATGCCGTCGACAAGGACCCCGGTACCGAATGCCACCTGTTCCACTTCGTTGAAATAGTCCTCCGGATTGCGGTCAAGCACGAGCTTGCCGACCGGGATCCACGGGAACTGCTCCTTCGGCCACAGCTTCGTATCGTCGAGCGGGTCAAAGTCGAGCTCCGGATGATCGTCGTCGCTCATTACCTGCACGCGAAGCTCCCATTCCGGATAATTGCCTTCCTCGATCGCTTCGTACAGATCCTGGGTGGCGTGGTTGAAGTTTTTGCTCTGGATGCTGTCCGCTTCTTCCTGGGTCAGGTTGCGGATGCCCTGAACCGGTTCAAAGTGATATTTCACGAGCACCGCTTCTCCGTCTTCGTTCACCCATTTGTACGTGTTCACCCCGGAGCCCTGCATCTGCCGGTAGTTGGCCGGAATGCCCCACGGGGAGAATAAAAACGTCAGCATGTGCATTGATTCCGGCGTCTGCGACATAAAGTCGAAGATCCGCTCGCTGTCCTGCACGTTCGTTACCGGATCGGGCTTTAATGCGTGAATGACGTCTGGAAATTTGATAGCGTCCCGGATAAAAAAGACCTTCAGGTTGTTGCCGACGAGGTCCCAGTTGCCGTCCTCTGTATAAAATTTCACGGCAAATCCGCGCGGATCACGGAGTGTTTCTGGGGAAGTCCCGCCGTGGATAACAGTGGAAAAGCGTACAAACGCAGGTGTCCGCTTGCCTTCCTCCTGGAAGATTTTTGCGCGTGTATATTTGGAAATCGGTTCATCGCCAAAGGAACCGTACGCTTCAAAATAGCCGTGGGCGCCTGCGCCACGGGCGTGCACTACCCGCTCCGGTACACGTTCGCGGTCAAAATGGCTGATTTTTTCAAGGAATTCATAGTTTTCAAGCGTTGTTGGCCCGCGATTACCGACGGTTTTCGAGTTTTGGTTGTCCCGGACAGGATGACCCTGCCTGGTCGTGAGTGTTCCGTCTTCATTTGTATTCTGCTTATCGTTGTTTTTTTCTTCGTCTTGTTCGCGTTCATTATCGCGATCTTTACTCAATGTATATACCTCCTTTATAAATCTATTGATTTTTACCCGGGGTTATTATGATTTAAACGATTTTTTTGAATTTTTTAAATTCAAGGTATATAGCTATATACCCTAACACAGCAGTCTTTCAAGGAGTATATAATATTCCTGAGACCAGAACGAGGCCGGCAGGATCCTCTTCCCTGCCGGCCTCGTTCTTTGTTAAATCATGTAGTCCCAGGAGTCCTGCTTCGGCTCCGCGGGTGTTTTAAACGGGACGTTGCCCTCGTGTTCCAGAAAGCCTTCGAGGGTCTGGTATTTAATTGCTTCAGCGTATTTTTCATCCCATCCGGCCCGCAGCAGCAGATCCCGGACAGGTCCCTTGAGCTCGACAAACCATACCTGCACGTCCGGCTCCCGGCGGAACATTTCAATGATCTGTTCGAGAGCGCCGATGCCGGTCGTGTCAATGTCATTCACCCCGGACATATCAATCGCGGCCTTCAGCCCGCCGCTCTCTGTTTTACGGCGGTCCTGAATCGTTTTTTCCACCATTTTCACAAAATAGCCGACGTTCGAAAAATGAATACGCGTGTCCGCCCGGACGAGCACCGTACCCGGCACCCGCTTAGCATTCGGGAACCGCTGCAGGTCCAGATAGCTGTGGGTATCCTCCTCATAGCCGATCTCCACGATGTTCGGCCGGGAAATGTGGCGCAGCAGCAGCAGGATGGAAAAACCGATACCGATTAACAACCCCCACTGAATGCCGACGAGAAGCGTCGCAGCAAACGTCACCACCCATATCCATCCGTCCTCCGGCTTCACCCGGAAGGCGTCCTTTAGTGACCGGATGTTAATCAGCCCGGCGACCGAAACGAGAATAATGGCTGCAAGTACCGCGTACGGCAGAAAGTAGAATAAAGACGTGAAAAAGAGAAGCGTGACAAGCACCCCGGCAGCGGTAATAATCATCGCCGCCTGCGAAGCTGCTCCTGTACGGTAGCTGATGGCACTTCTTGAAAAGCTTCCGGTCACCGCGTAGGAGGAAAAAAACGGACCGGCAATATTGGCATACCCGATCGCCCGGATCTCTTTGTTCAGGTTCACACCAAAATCGTTTTTATCGCTCAGCGTTTTTGTGATCGCAAGCGTCTCCATCATCGCAATCAATGCAATCGTCAGGGCAGTCGGGATTAACACCTGCACATCCGCAAGGTTAAAGCCCGGCACGGTAAAATCCGGAAGGCCCTGGGGCACTTCCCCGACGACACTCACTCCCTGGTTGTCGAGGCGGAAAATCCCGACTGCCGCAATGCTTAGTACGACGACAATCAGAGAAACCGGGAGATTGCGTTTTACTTTCCGGCCCCCGATCAGAACCAGCAGGCTCAAGGTTCCAACGAGCAGGGTCGGGATATGTACCTGGGGCAGATGAACGATCACATCCCGCAAAAGCGGGATAATCTGCGTCTGGCTGCCGACACTGATCCCCATAAACTGCCCGAGCTGGCTCATGCCGATCGCAATCGCCACCGCCGAGGTGAAACCGCTGATTACGTTCGGCGAAATAAATTTCACAAACGCGGCGGCATTCAGCAGGCCAAGCGCTACCTGCATCACCCCGACCATGACCGTCAGCAGCAGCACGAGTGCCACGTAATCCGGCGTCGCCGGCTCAGCGTACAGCGACACCCCGGAAAAAACAAGAATCGACGCCATCGCCACCGGCCCGATAGCCAGATGCTTTGATCCGCCGAACAGGGCGTAGATTAAAAGCGGAAGCAGCGAGGCATACAGCCCCATCACCGGCGGCAGGCCGGCGAGAACGGCGTAGGCCATTCCCTGCGGCACAATCATAATAAAAATCGTAAAGCCCGCAGCCATATCCTTTTTCAGCGACTGATTATTGTATTCCTGCGGCATGCTTAATATGTTTTTTGTCCTCCGGCGCATAAATCCTTCCTTCTTTCTCCGTGAACTTGCAAAGTGTTCAATCTCTCTCTTATAAATCATGAACCATAACTGCTTAAAAGAAAAGCCCGCGCCGTACCTTTTTGTAAAAACAGACTAACGCCGCCAGCAACACAAAGGCAGACACCCGGAGGTCCCTGCCTTATTTTTCCCATTCGTTTTTCAGCTCTTCTTTGATTTCGGCTTTCAACTGCTCATATGCGGCTTCATCCATCTGTTTCTTCTTTACACGAAGCAAACGTTTACCAAATGCTTTTATGTTGAAAGCAATCATCAGCAGAGCGCCGACGATCAGCATATCCATAAGCAAGTCCACGGCTCTTCCCTCCTCAAGACAACGTGACTTCAACCTAGCCGCTGTTCTGTAAAAAGGCTTTAATTTGTTCACGGTGCGCGTCGGTGTCCGCCCTGGCCTCTTCTGAATAGGAGAGGGAATAGGTGCCTCCCTTCGCGTAAAACGTGTACGTAATCGGCCCACTCTGGATATCCCGGCCCACCGGACGTCCCCCAATACTGAGCACGTCATCGTGAGCGCCGAATACCATCTGATCGCCCGCTTCGTAATTTAAAATAATGTGAATGTCGTTGCTGTTGATGCCGTACACAAGCCGTGTACTGTAGTCCTCTTCATACCGGTGCCGGTTGCCCGCGTCCTGAAAATAAGGAAGAAGCTCGTCCTCTTCTTCCTCGCTGTACCAAATCTCCACTTCCTCGGGCTCCCCCTCTTCATTCTCGTTAATCTGCGCCCTCGAAACCGGTGCATCGTTCAACAACGGAAGCGGCACTTCTTCTCCCCATTCCGTTTCTATATTTCCAGGGACCTCTTCCTCTTCCTCCGTATAGTAAGAAGGTACGGAACAGGCGCTTAAAAGGATGAATATGCCAGCTGCCCCGGCAGAAAAGATCTTTTTTATCATGTATTTCCTCCGCTCGCATGATTGGCGTTACCATCCCGATAGTAAAGCTACCGGCTTTTTTTCACCACCCGGGTGCCCGCAAGAAAATCGTGCAGGGCCCGTTTGTCCTTACGGACAAGCACCATAATTATACTCGTGATCATCAGTATGTATAGAGTAATTCCGTACAAAATATTAGCTACGAGCACGCGCATCAGCATTGCCCCGATGCCAAGCTTCCTTCCGTCCATTTTCACAATCTGAATGCCCATGGCATACTTCCCGACCGTCTGGCCCTGCCATACTATCGGCAGAATCATGGAATATAGAAGCGATCCGGCACCGGAAAATATATCGACATTCACTTCATCGGGGTTGATCCATAGCATGGCCAGCATACTAATGAGAAGAATGGGGAAAGAAAGCAGGAGGCCGTCAATAACAATAGCGAGCAGCCTGCTGCCAAAACCGGCAGGTTCCTGTTGCATACATACACTCCTTTAATCACTCTTGTTGTAAGCTCTTCTTTTCTATTTTTTCATAATAATCTAATTTTTGGAAGTGACAATCTCCCTGGTTCCTTAATTTTCCAACGAGGTTCTCAGTCTGTCGGGAACAACGCAGTGTTCAGCCGGCCCATCACCAGCACATTGTAAAACGCGCCACGGGCAAAATGGGCTTTACGGAGCGTACCTTCTGGTTCAAACCCGCGGCTTTTATACAGCTGTACTGCGCGCGTGTTTTCTTCCACCACATCGAGCTCCAGCCGGAATAAGCCTAAATAATTATCGGCGATATCCAGCAGATGATCAAGCAGACGGCTGCCGATCCCCCGGTTCTGAAACTCATCGTGCACCGCCATGGCAGTCATGCCGTAGTAATGCAGCTTACCGCTCAGCACCTCCAGAGAGCCGATACCGACGACCCGGCCGCCGTACTCGGCAACAATCACATGATCGTTCGCCGTCAGCCCTTCAATAAATGACTGGCTGGAGGTTCTTCGCTCCGAAGGGAGTCCCAGCGTATAATGCATGACAGAAGGCTGGCGCCGGAGAATATTAATGTCTTTTTCATCTTCTGCCATGACGGGGCGCAGAATAATTTGTTCGCTCATAGTCGCATCCCTTCATTTCTTTCGGTAAATTGGTTTATTATTCCAGGCTAACAGGCTGCATCCAGTATATCGCTCTCATGCCAGCTGTCAAAAAATAGGTTTACTTTTCCAGACCGGATGTTTACACTAAAAGTAACAAAATATTGGTTTTGCAGATGAATGTATTGGGAGAGCCTGTAGAATATTACAGCACCGAAGGAGCAATTCTTCCCACCAGCCGGGAAGAAAAAACTCTCAGGTACCAGGACCAGTACAGGATGCACCTCTGGAGAAGGTATGCGTACCTGCCGAAGAAGAAAATTCTTGTCAAAGAATGAAATCTTTCAGGCACACAGACAGAGAAACGGCGATTCAGGCCGTTTCTCTGTCTTTTTTTGCATTAATGTAATCGTTTTCAATTCAAATTTGGAGGAATCGCTATGGAGTTTGACAGCTGTTTTGATATTATCGGCCCGATTATGGTCGGTCCCTCGAGCTCTCACACAGCGGGGGTCGTATCGATCGGGAAATTTGTGCACGACTGGCTGGGAGAGGTCACAGATGTGACAATCACGTTCTACGGCTCTCTCGCCTCCACCTATCAGGGACACGGCTCGGACAAAGCCATAATCGGCGGCCTGCTCGGATTATCCGCCCACGACACCAACGTCCGGAGTGCGTATGCGCTGGCCAAAGACGAAGGCCTTCGTTACGACTTCCAGTTCTGTCCGGGCACTCCAGGCGGATGCCACCCGAACACTGTACATCTTCAGGCATCGTCCGGCATAGAAACCGTCCGCGTATCCGGCGCCTCCATCGGCGGCGGAGTGGCCTGCATTTATGGAATTAACGGTCATGACACCAGCATTAATTTGGGAACGGGTCCGGATATTTTATCGATTGCAGCCCGCACGAAAAAGGAGGCGTCATTTATATGAACGATACCATTGAAAGTATTGTACAGGAATGCATGGCTCAGGACATTTCCATTGGCGAGTGGATGCTGCGCCGTGAGGTTCGCCGCTCCAATTTTTCCCGGGAGCAGATTTTCGGACGCATGCAGGAGCGGCTGCAGGTAATGAAGCAGGCGGTCCGGGACGGAGTGAGTGACATTACGGAAACAGAGAGCAGGCTCTCGGGCGGTGATGCTTACCGGATGCATCAGTATAATCAAAACACCGACCCGTTATCCGGACCGGTCATCAGCACGGCGATGGAAGCAGCGATGGCCACGTCGGAAAGCAACGCAAAAATGGGCCTTATCGTCGCAACTCCCACGGCCGGGTCCGCAGGTATACTACCGGGCATTCTGGTCTCTCTCCAGGATAACCGCAGCATCGATGATGACACCCTGACGATGGGGCTGTTCACAGCAAGTGCCATCGGTTACGTATTTGCGAATCACGCCTTTATTTCCGGCGCGGCAGGCGGCTGTCAGGCGGAAATTGGCTCAGCGACGGCCATGGCTGCGGGCACGATTACGGAGCTGCAGCATGGCTCCCCGGAGCAGGCAGCCCACGCCACCGCAATAGCAATGAAGTCCCTTCTCGGACTCGTATGTGATCCGGTTGCCGGGCTCGTCGAAGTGCCGTGCGTGAAAAGAAACGTCATCGGCACCTCCATCGCTTTTTCAGCGGCCGATATGGCTTTAGCGGGCATAACCAGCCGCATCCCCTGCGATGAAGTTATTCAGACGATGCATACGATCGGCCGCGACATGCCGGGCAGCCTGAAAGAGACTGCTGAAGGAGGGCTTGCCCAGACCCCGACGGGAAAAGAAGCCGCCCGGAGGTTGTTTCAGCGGCCCTGCAGCTTATGAATCCCGGGCTCTAAATTCCACATAAGAGGTGAAGCTATGAACGAACGCCGTTTTTTTCAAATCTGGTTCGGTACTCTCACTCTCGTCAGCTTATTGTTTACGTACTGGGCTATAGCGGTTTCCGCCCTTCTTTTAGGCATTTTCTGCTTTATTTCTCCAAGGCCCAATGAAACGTAAATCCCTGAAACAACTCAAAAACGGCTTGATTATGGCTCCCGCCAGGCTCAAGCCGTTTTCTTTACTGTTCATATTCTATTTAAATTCCAGGCATTCTGCTTTCTGTTTCACCCCTGACGTGCTATTCTTACTATAAGTCCCTATAAAGGAGGTCATTGCCATCGACCATTTTGCATATGTACTTCAACGTCCCAAAAACCAGGTATACATAGGAACAGCCGCCGATATCCGCTCACGCTTCGGCAGCTCGGAACCCGTTTATTTTTGTTCCGAGGATGAACTGCTCGCCAGCTTAAACGCCTTTCGCGATGAAGAGCTTATCATCACTACCGTTAGTGACCTTCCAGTGATTAAACAAAAATGGGACGATAAAAACCAATACACTCTTTAATGACGCACAAAGATCCCCGGCGGGATTACTCCCCCCGGGGATCTTTTGTTTTACTGAAGCGGTGCGGTGTGCGCTCGCTGGATCGAAGCGATCGCCGGGTCAACGACATGAACGTCGCAGGGAGCGTGCTTCACCACCGTTTTTGTGGTGGTGTTTCCCTGTATCGCCTGGCCGAGGGCATTGCCGCCGGACTGCCCGAGAATGATAAGATCCGGGTCAACCCTTTCACAGAGCTGGTTCACGAGACGTTTTTTCGGCACTCCATTGTCCAGGACGGTCTTTACCCGCGGTACGCCTTTTTCTTCGGCGTTTTTCCGGTACGCTTCAAGCCGGTATTCTGCTTCTGCGTGCAGCCGCCTGATACCGATCGGGTCCATCCATCCGAGCGAGGAATATTCATTATAATGAAACACATAGGCGAGCGTCAGGTCGGCATCGTGCTTAACCGCGACACGGCACGCTTCGTCAAAGGCATCAACATTAGGGTTACTGAGCACATCAAGCGCTGCCAGGATATGGCTGTATTGTTTCAATCCATTTCACCTCTTAAATTTTTATAAAATAAAAGCCAAAAAGCACAGAGGTCTCCCTTTAGTACTTTTTGGCTTATGTTGCAGGCTTATGGATTCCCGACATTTCCGCCGCTATGGCTTGTATTTGTTACCATATTCCCAGGCGGTTTCAATACTCAAACTAAAAATATTGTGTTTTTATAATTTTCATTCATTTTCACATATAATTCGAGGTTTTAAATAATTGTTAAGCGGATACAATATAATTGAAATATGGTTGCAGGAGGATCGCATGAACAAACATCATCTTTTAAACCAGCTTAATGCTCTAAAACAGCAATGGGTCCAAAAAGAAATTTCTCTTCGGGAATACTTACAGCAGCGTTTGAATCTGCGTCAGCAGCTGAACAAAAGGCACGATGAAAAATAACAAAAAGCAGGCAGCGGGAGGAAGCCGCTGCCTGCTTTTTATATGCCGCTATTATTCCGTTATCCAGGTGGTCACCTGTTCCACCGGCTTCCGGTGCCCTTTCTTCATCTCCCGCATCGGATAGCCGATATAAATCAGTCCGAGTACTTTTCCCCGCCGCCCCAGGCCGAACAGATCGTTCATTTTCGGATGATAGCAGTGCGCCCCGGTGCGCCAGAAGGCCGCCAGCCCGAGGGCATGCGCAGCGAGCAGCATGTTCTGGATCGAGGCGTATACTGCGCCGTACTCTTCAAGCGTATCCACCCGCTCTTCCTCAGACGGCTCGGCTGCCACTGCAATCACGACCGGTGCACGCATCGGCTTTTCCTTCTGCTTTTCGAGATTCTTTTGCTTTTCCATTTTTTCTTCCGGCGTCATACCTTCCGCGGCAATGGCGGCCATCGCTTCCCCGAGCTGCCTGCGCCCGTCACCGGTCATGACGAAATACTGCCACGGCTCCGTTTTGTGGTGAGACGGCGCCCAGGTGCCGGCTTCGAGCACCTGCGCAATGATATCCTCCGGTACTTCAGTTTCTTCTACGAGTCCGTTACTGCGGCGTGAATGAATTGCTGTCAGTACATCCATTCTGCTCCATCTCCTTCATATTGAATGACACTCTGTTCAGCTTACTCTGCGGGCGGGCCGAATTTTCCCTCGTGAAAGTCCCGGTACGCCTGCCTGATTTCTTCCATACTGCTCATCACAAACGGACCGTACGGTACAATCTCTTCACGGATAGGTTCACCGGAATACACGAGCAGTCTCGTCCGGCGCTTATGGGCTTTAATGCGGAGCGTCGAGAGCGCTTCCGGATCTCCGTTATCCTCGAAGGTGAGCGTCGCCACGTCATGCTTGTTGACGGTACCATCCGCCACATCGGCACTGCCGGAGAGCGTGTATAAAAAGGCATTATGGTTTTCCGGCAGATGATGCACGTATTCCGCCCCCTCCGATAAATTAATTTCGGTCAGCGTGATGGGGACGAGCGAGTTCAGCGGCCCTTCTTCCCCGGCGACGGTCCCGGAAAAAACCTTTAAATTTCCGCCGTCAATCTGTACGGTCGGAGCCTCTTCTCCGTATACATTCTGGTAGATGGTATCGGTATTTCGCTGGTCCTTCGGCAGGTTCAGCCACAGCTGCAGGGTATGGGCGATATCATTTTCCACCCCGTCCTCTGCATGGCGGGCCGCCCAGCCGGCATTCATATACTGCACGTCGCCGGGCTCGAGAATATCGCGGCCGCCGCCGTTGTCAATGTGCTCAAGCCTTCCGTCCACCACATACGTAACAGTTTGAAAGCCACGGTGCGGATGATCCGGGAACGTGCCCTTCTTGAACCAGTCCTCGGCCATTAAAATGAACGGATCAAACTCCTTCCACCGGTCCACCGGCAGCACCCACCCCTTCTGAATGGAAGGAAAACCGAATTCCTCGTACTGTACCGTCCATTTATCACGGATCCGGCGCTGAAACAAATGCTGTTGATGCGCCATGAATAATCCCTCACTTTCAATTTAGTATGCATAGCAACTATTTACTCAAAAAATATATTCAATTCATTTAATCTGCATCTTTAGTACAACATATTTTTCTGGCTCCTGCAAAGAATCTACTCCGAGAGCCCCTACTCCCCCCAGAGACTCCCCGAAACATTTTTATTTATTTTGGCAAGCGTCTGTTCAAGCGCTTTGAGCTCTTCTATGCTGATTCCCTTCGTCACGGCAGCGTTGAAACGCTCGGCCGCCGGGCGTACCTTTTCCTGAAGATGCCTTCCTTCTTCTGTCACAAACAGCTGCATGGCCCGCTGGTCCTCAGTCCCCGCCGCCCGCCGTACGAACTGCTTTTTTTCAAGCTGGGCAGCCATCCGGGCAACGTTGGTTTTATCCTTCTGCAGCTTGCGGGCGATATCGTTCTGGGTGCGGCCGTCTTCTTCCCACAAAAGCATCATGATAAGGTTCTGCTCCGGAGTAAGATTAAACGCCTGCAGTTCTTCTTTAATAAAGCTCGTTAATTTCAAATCGGTCTGATGGATCATAATGCTGATAAAATCTTCGGTATGCATCTGAATTCCTCCGTTGACTGATGGATTTAAAAAGAACAGTTAAAGCGAGTAACTTTATAAGCTCTATTTCCAATACCATTCCGGTATATTTCTATCAAAATAATGGTGGTCCTGAATAACTTCTTTACTGTACCTGAGCAGCTTGTCATGCTGCACGTTACTTTCCCGGTATGCCCATACTATCGCTGATACGACATGAACGGCTGAATACAATGCATACAGCCTCCAAAAAAGGTTTTCATCAAATTCTGTTGCTTGAATATAACCATCGATACTTCCCCTACTGAACGCATGACTTACATTTTTCGTGAAAAAGCCGGTTTTTTGCAGATCATGCACCGGGTCACCCCAATCCATCCGGTCGAAATCTATAATTCCCTGGAACCGCCCTCCTGCTATTAACAGATTGGAGGGATGAAAATCATCGTGCTGGAATCTATTTGGGCGGTCTGCCATTAAATGTTCGTGCTTTTTGATATAAGTATACAGCAGATGCCCCGTTTCCTGATCCACCCCTGTTTTATTCAACTGCTCGAAGTACCGGTCGATCTTTTTTGTTTTCACCGTTTTCCAATCAGGATATTCAGGTGGTGCTTCAAGCTCATGCAGCCTTGCAAGCTCTTTGGATGCTTCAAAACCTGCTTTGTACTGATCTTTTTGGGAAAGAGAAGAAAGCACTGCTTCTGCATCAACTCCCGGCAGATATGTCATCAGCATAAACGCCTGTTCATTTCCATCATCTAACTTCCGTTTTCCGATATCTATTGCACGTGGAATAAAGGAAGAATAATTTTCAAGCGTATTCAACACTTTGAATACATGCTTTCGTTCCTCAAGCCTCCCGACCGGAAAAGTCTTCAGCAAATATTTATCATCCAGAATAAACTTCCCATTTCCTGAAAAGCCTTTTTGAATTGCTCGAATTGTTGAAGCGTATTTAATCGGATCATACTCTCGAAAACCATCCGGTATCATTGCTATTCTCCTCCGCTCTATGCAGCCCCACTACGAAAACATATCCGCTTTTTTTAAAGGCATTTTAACGTATTAATTGCTCGGTTTTGGCTATTCCGTTTTTTCTATATTAATCTCTGAATCTATTTTTATTTCCTGAGCGGCAGCACCGTCGAAGCCTTGACCTCCCTAAGCACGATGCTCGTCTGCAGCTGGGAGACGCCGAGCTGGTTCAGCTCCCGGATAAACGCCTCTAGCTCCTTGCGGCTGCGGTGGATCGTTTTCAGCATATAATCAAACGAGCCGGTCATGCAGTAGCACTCCATCACCTCCGGCATTTCCGATAAACGATGTTCGAGCTCGTTTAACTCCTGCGTCTGGTGAATGCTCGTACTCATAAATACCGTGCACAAAAGATCATACCCGAGCTTTTCCTGGTTGAGGATCGCCGTATACGAATCAATATATCCTTCCTGCTCCAGCCGTTTGACCCGGGCGTGAGTCGCCGGCGCCGAAAGGCTCACCCGCTGGGACAGCTCCAGGTTGCTGAGCCTCGTTTCCGTCTGCAGTAAATCAAGAATATGTACGTCCACATCGTCTAACATGCGTTTTCCTCCTTAATAATATTCGTTTATCAAGTGCTTTCTTCTCCTTAAACAAAAATAAATTCTTTTTCATGATCGTTTTATTAATAAATATTTTGTATTTATCAATTTATACAAAATAATATTTTATACAATCATTTTACATGATACATTTATTTCGTACAATATTACGGGAGGGAACAATCATGAAATACACCGCACTGCTGCTGCTCGCAAGCCTATGCTGGGGGAGCAATTTCATCGTTGGCGAAGGCTTGACCGCCTACGCTTCTCCCGTGACGCTGACGATTCTGCGCTACGGCATTGCTGTTTTCTGCCTGCTCCCCATCATTCTGTTCACAGAAAAACGCCTGCTTCCTGACAGAAAAGCGATTGTACCACTGCTTCTGATGGGAATTACAGGCGTCGCACTATTTAATATTCTGCAGTTTACCGCGCTTGATTCATCCAATGCCACCAGCGTAAGCATTATCTCGACGATGAATACGCTGTCGATCGCACTGTTTTCAGCGCTTCTTCTCCGTGAACGGCTGCGCGGCGCACAGATCATGGCCATGCTCATTTCCACCGCCGGCGTACTGCTCGTCGTGAGCGGCGGAAGTCTCACTGGCTTCTCTTTTGCCTCCGGCGATGTGTGGATGCTTGCGGCAGTTCTGGTTTTTGGGCTCTACTCAATCTGCAGCCGCTGGGCGACCACCATGGTGTCTCCGATGATGTCGGTCTGCTACTCCGGATTGTTCGGCGTACTCCTGCTGCTTCCAGTCAACGGCTTTCAGATTCCCGTCCATCAGATCGATGCCGCATTTATCGGATCGATGCTGTTTTTAAGCATCATTGCCACGATTGTCTGTATGGTGCTGTGGGGAATAGGTGTGAAGCATCTGGGAGCGACAACCTCCGGGCTGTTTTTAAACTTTAATCCGCTGTTTACCGCCCTGCTTGCCTTTATCCTTTTTGGCGAACACCTCACCTGGGCGCAGGCGGCAGGCAGCGCCATCGTCATCGGCGGATGCACCGCGTTTTCCCTTTTCACGAAAAAACGCGGGAGGCTGCTATCAGCTCCCGCGCTCCAAAAGCGTACAGCTTGAGGCGTTGTCGTAATTAAGACTCGGCTGGAAGTGTCCGCACGAGATGTTCAAGCGCGTCATGCATCGGCGTGGCCGGACGGCCGAGCAGCTTTTCAAAATCATTGCTTTCAATGTCGAGCGATCCGCTGCGGATGCCCTGCTGGATGCTTACAAGCATTGGTACAACCGCCTCCGGCATCCCGGCTTCCTTCATGATTTCCGCGTATTCATCGTCATCCACATGCTGCACTGGAATTTCTTTTCCGAGTACGCTTACGAGTTCGTCCTGGGTGTGCGGGCGGCCGGAAAGCTCGTAAACCGACTGCTGTACACCTTCTCCAGCGAGAGCCGCAGCCGCTGCTTCTGCGTAATCGAGCTGCAGCGCCCATCCTGTCCGGCCGGTCCCGGCAGCAGTAACCCACGGCGCCCCGTTCATGGCTCCCTGAATACCCGGCACTTCATTCTCAAGGTACCAGTTGTTGCGAAGAAATGCGTACGGAATGCCGGTTTCAATGATTGCATTTTCGGCTGCTCGATGCGGCGGAGCCAAAAACATCGTGCTGCTTTCTGCATGGCCGATGCTTGTGTAGGCAATAAAGGAAACACCCGCCCGCGCCGCAGCTTCCACCGCGTTCGTATGCTGTCGGATTCTTGTATCATTATCTCCGTCTGTTGAAATAATCAGCAGCCGGTCCACGCCGGCAAACGCTTCGTCCAGACTTTGCGGATCGTCAAAATCGCCGCGGCGCACGTCCACCCCTGCTTCCTTCAAATCTTGGGCCTTGTCCGGGTTCCGTACGCTGACGGCCAGCTGATCAGCCGGCATCTTTTTCAGCAGCGACTGCATCACCTGGGATCCTAATTTGCCTGTTGCTCCGGTTACTAGTGCTTTCATTTGTCATTCCTCCATTTCTATTGTTAATTATAACCAAAACAGTTACATATAGTACAACAAAACGACTGTCTTTTTAAATTTCGCCACAGCTATCCCAGCGTTAAAATCGCGAGCGCTGTAAGAAACAACGCATAGCTGCTGTAAACGGCAATTTTCCTCACCCGGCTGTTGGGAATAAAGCTGACCGCTGTCAATACACCGGCGAAGCCCAGCACCATGAGCATGATAAGCATGTTCTTCCTCCTTGGGCTGCCCGGTTCGCAGCTGTTTTTCTTCTATTTAAATAGCGCGCCTGTACCGGAGCGATACATAATCTTCGTCTTCCGTGTTCGCATACCCGATACGCTCTCCTTCGTACGTAAAGCCTCTGGCTTCATAAAAGGGAATCGCCAGCTGGTTGTCCTTCTGCACCGACACCCACTGCTCGGCCGATCCCCATTTCTGCTGCTGGCGGGTTACCGCGCCGAGCAGTTTCGTGCCGATACCCTCATTCCGGCGGGCCGGGTCCAGATACAGCACATACAGTTCGGATTCCTTCTCCCCAGTCATGCCACCGCCCGCAGCCCCTACTACTGTTTCATTTTCCAAAGCTGTAAAATAGCCGCCCCAGTCGAGGCTTGTATGCTTCACCTCATCGAGCACTCTGGCTTCATTATAAAACTCCCGGCACACCCGATCGAGATAATCATCGCTGCACAGCTTTCGGTACGTCGCCCAGGTCGCTTTCGTACAGACAGAAATAATGCCGGAGACATGTGAGGGTCCGGCCTGTTTGATATGTATCATCTTTTTCCTCCGGCATAACGATTTTATTAAAGCTTTTCTTTTGGTCTCTATCATATTCTAAACGTTTTTCCTGCTTTTTAATATATGTTACAAGGGAAAGATTAGCAGCAGGTGCCCTGAGTCATTACTAAAGATAAACCTCCGACGGTAAAGCATCCGTCAGAGGCAGTTGGTAATATTTTCTTTTTATCTACTGTCCTGTGCCTGCTCCAGCCGTTCGAGCGCAATTGCTGCCAGCATGTAATCGAAAAAATGGGTATCCTCTGCTGGGCTTGAAGCCTCGTAAAGCTCTCTCAACGGCTTCTCCCATTTTTCTGCTTCCTGAATGCTGCCATTATCAATTTCCTGGATTAAAAGCAGGGCATACACGCTTGCCGCCTCATAATTAACGGATGGTTCCTCTGAGGTCCGGTCGTAACGGCCGTAAATTTTACCTTCCTCTTCGTACTTTTCATCAATCCACTGTGCCAGCGCTTCCTTTTCAGGTGCTTCCGGGTTCATCTGCTGCATAATCAGCACCTGGTCAATCATATTCACTTCCTCCAGGTTGTACGCCTCCGGCTGCTGCTCTACAGCATTATACGATTCCAGATAAAACACGCTGCCGCTGTCCTCCGCACGCTGAATGATCTGAAGTTCCTTCAGCGGCCACCCGAACTGCTTCCATATTTCAATGGAAAAATAACTAAAATGAATTTCCGGTGATACCTGGTGCTCCTGCCAGTCGTAATAATCCCGCCAGCTTCCCTCCGAAAAATTACTGGCTCTCAGGCCGTCCTGAATCGCCCTGGACAGCTCCGTATAGCTGCTATTATTAAACTCGGCGCCAGCCTGATCGAGCACGGAGGCAATACGAACGTCATCAATCAACGCATTGGTGAATGTATTGCTCCCCTTCTTCCACTGAACCAGCTTCCCGGAAGGAACCTTTTGCAGAAGCGGTTCCAGCCGTTCTGCTTCGTCCTGAAAAAGTTCCTCCCGGCCGGTCAGCAGCAGATACTCCAAATACAGACCCTCCGCTTCAGATAAATACTCCGCCCCGCCGGTCTTCGGGTAATTCTGAATTAAGCCATTGTCGCCCCGATACTGCTCCTCCACCGTACTTACTACCGTATCCGTCTGATTGTACGCGTTGATGAAAGCAAACACCGCTGCAGCCATCATAATACTGGCTATCCCTATCATTAATTGTTTACGTGTCACGAGCTCCCGCCTTTAAACCGTTCCGTTTTGTCCCATTTAATCACTTTATGGCGCAGACGGCTTCCCACATAGGCATAAAAGCTTTTAGCGAGCAAAATCAAAAACAGCTGAGCGTAGGTGAAATACATCACGCTTCCTACGGCGACCTGCCTGGTCGTCACATCCCGCTCCAGCACCTGGGCGCTGAAAATCTGGCTCGTGTAAACAATATAGCTCATAAACCAGATCATCAAAAGCGGAACTGTAATCGCTGTGGTAAAAACATCAAAAAGACTGAGCACAAATAAAATATTGGATAAAAACAACAGGAGCACAAAAAACAGGTAGGTGATAATATGCTGAACCGAATGCAGCATGGTCGTTCTGTTCCAGAACGAAAAATCCTTGAACGATTTTTCGAGCAGATAAATGTTGCCAATTAACCAGCGCGTGCGCTGACGCAGAAAAATGGAGATCGTTTCCGGCTCCTGTTCCCACGTCTTAGCCTCCGGCACTACCGGGAGTCTCCATCCTTTCGCCGCCACCCGGATGGTTAATTCCGCATCCTCGGCGAGAGCATATTCATCGTAGCCGCCAAGCTGTTTCATCGCGTCTACTTCAAGCAGCATATTCGTACCAGCCAGGGACCCCATTTTCCACCAGTACCAGCGGCCGCTCTGCATCAGCAGCTGAAACACCTGAAACTCAAGGGCGATCATCCGCGTCAGTAAATTTTTCCTGGCATTGATCGTTTTCACATAGCCTACCGCTCCTACTGCCCTGTCGGTTTGTTCCGCAGCCTCCACCAGCTGTTTAACCGCCCCGGGCTCCGGCTGATTATCGGCATCATACACAAGAAAATATTTCGTGTCGATAAAGCTCAGGCCGTAGTTCAGCACCCGCGACTTTCCCTTCGGCTCCCCCGGGGGAACCTGAATGTAGTGAATACGGGAAAACATCCGGCTGTAAGCAAGGCCGATCTCTTCCGTTTCATCAGATGAATTGTCATCAAGCAGAAATACCCGAAGCTCCCCGGGATAATCCAGCGCATTCATCGCCTTCAGCGTTTCCTTCATAACCACACCTTCATTATGGGCAGGGATAAATATCGAAACGGAAGGATAGTCATTCAGTTCTTTATAAGGATACAGCCGCCGTCTGTGAATAACGCCGCCTACCGCCAGCCACGAATAATACAGCAAAAGGGCCCAGAAAAAGCTCATCACGCATATAAAAAATATTGTCACTTCAGGCCCCCGCCTTCTGCTGTTGTAAATGCTCCCGCGTTGCTTCGAGACTGTAGCTCTGTATTTCGGCGTAACGCAGCTCATACGGTGGTTCTATCATTGATACCTTTTCCTTGCAGTTTTCGTTAATCCGCTCGAGCACAATGCGCAGCCCCTTTTCATCCGTGTTCTGCAAAAACATCGTAAAGCTTTGGTCCCCGTTATTGGTTACCAGATCAAACCGGCTCCGGATCGAATCGATTAACACGCCGCTCATAACCTCCTGCAGTGCATCCTGCGTGTAGACAGAGCTGCGGAGCATGACTTCAACGAGAAATCCCTGCTCCCGGCGCCTTTGCATACCTGTTAAAAACAATTCCGCCTGATTGTTAAATTCACTGTTGGAAAGCATCATCAGCTCACCCTGGTATTTTTCCAGCTCCCTTACTTTCTGGCGCAGCGAATGGTTTTCCTCCACAGCTGTTTTCACCGAAACGAAAAACAGCCAGAACGAAATAACAAAGATGCTGAAAAGAATATGATGAAGAATTAATTCCTCCTGGGGAGGCGCTGCAGCAAAAAACATGCTCCACCCCGTCAGAAAAAATCCATACACCAGTACTGACACGAGGGCAGCGGGAAAAATCAACCGTGTGGGAAGTAAAATTACGACCCCCAGCAGCAGGCCGATGACAGATGTCACCATCAAACTAAGCACGGAGCTGCTGAACCATATCAGCGCCAGCATAGACAGAGCCATAAGACCGGACAACAGCACCATAGACTGAATAATTCTCATATTATTCTCTCCCCGCAGCCTGCGCGGAAGCGTAGTGCTTTTCCAGCATGCTGATAATTCGTTCTGCGGCTCTGCCATCGCCATACGGGTTAATGCCGCCTGCCATCTGCTGATAGCTTTGTTCATCGGTTAAAAGGTTCACGACGCACTGAACAATGGCTTCACGATTTGTTCCAATAAGCTTTAACACGCCTGCAGCAACCCCTTCCGGGCGCTCGGTCTGATCCCTGAGCACAAGCACCGGCTTATTCAGGGAGGGTGCTTCCTCCTGAACGCCTCCGGAATCTGTCAAAATAAGCATCGAACGGGAGGCAATATTATGAAAATCAACCGTATTTAGCGGCTCTGTTAAATGGATCCGCGGATGGTTTTGAAGCATTTGTTCAGCAAGCTCACGAACAGCAGGATTTTTATGAACCGGAAACAGGATATGAATATCCGGAAAAAAGTCGAGAATATCGTGCAGGGCCAGGAAAATATTCTTCATATTAACGCCGAGGTTTTCTCTGCGGTGCACGGTAACCAGTATAAAATCATGCCCGTTTATATGCTCCAGCAGTTCATGCTTATACTGCTTCTTTAATGTGAAACTTAAGCAGTCAATGCCCGTGTTGCCGGTCACATGTATGCCCGCAGCATCAATATTTTCCGCCAGTAAATTTTGTTTGGCTAATTCCGTCGGTGCAAAATGCCAATCCGCCAATCTCGACACCAGCTGTCGGTTCATTTCCTCCGGATACGGCGCATATTTATCATATGTACGAAGCCCGGCCTCGATATGCCCGATATCTACCTTTTGATAAAAAGCCGCCAGACTGGCAGCTAACGTCGTCGTTGTGTCCCCGTGCACCAAAACGACAGTAGGCTGTTCGCGCTGCATGACCGGCTCCAGACGCTCCAGTACTTTGGAGGTAATACCTGTAAGTGTCTGGCTTTTCTCCATCACCTTCAGGTCTACATCCACCTGCAGCTCAAACAGCTCCAGCGCCTGCTCAACCATTTCTTTATGCTGACCGGTCGTTACCAGGGTCAATTCAAATTGCTCATTTCCTGAAATTTTATGTACGAGCGGAGCCATTTTTATAACCTCCGGCCGGGTTCCGACTACACACATTATTTTGCATAGATCACTCACATTCGTGCCTCCAGTATAATATTTTCGGTATAAAATATTATACTGTTATTAACAAAAATTTCCTATGATACAAACCTATTGAACTGTGACACAAAAAAATCCTCTCCAGCTCTGGAGAGGATTTCTGCTTAGTGCTATTGATTAGTCGACTACTGTTACTTCGACGTCCTGACGGCCGAAGGAATAAGCGTCAGATTTAGTCGGCACGTGGATGTCAATGCGGTCGTTATTAATCGCACCGCCAGTGTCTGCTGCTTCATACGTACCCATGCCTTCGATTTTCACTGTAGAACCGAGTGGGATAACGTCTGGGTCCACAGCGATAACGTTCGCGTCACGGTCGTTGTTCAGGTTAACGCCAGTTGCCGTGATGCCGCTGCAGCCTGCACATTCAGCTGTGTATGCCGTAGCTTCCATGGTCATTGTGTCGCCACCGCTTGTGCTGTTCGAGGACTCGGAAGTCGAAGCGCCTGCTACTTCTTCGCTGGAGGAATCAGATGAGCTGGATCCACCGAGAGCTGCCTGTGTTTCCGGACCGGCTACGCCGAAGTAGTTGCCGGCAGAAGAAGAAATGCCGTTATCTGCCTGAAAGTCTTTGACAGCACTTTCTGTTCTAGGTCCGAATGTGGAGCCGGTGTTTCCGTGGAAATAGCCTTTTTCCTTCAGCGTGTCCTGAAGCTCCGCAACAGAAGAGTTAACGTCTCCTCTGTCCATTTGGCCGTGGTCGCTGATGGATGCGTCCGCTGCCTGTGGTGCTCCGAATACGACGCCTGCTGTAATTGCTGTTCCAAATAATGTTTTTTTCATCATGTTGATTCAACCTCCGAGGTAAAAATATTTTTTTCGTCCCGATGACGATGCCCAATGAATTGTTTGCCTATATGATTACTTACCTTTACGTCACTATTGCATGAATTAAGTTGGTTGTTAAATGTAGTTGATTGCTGAATTACTTATGTGCTTTCTCTCAAACACAACGCTTCCGATTATGACGCGGGGTCCTGAAAATATCAACAGCATTAATTTAGTTGTAATCTCCTCTTAATAAACTTTCATTTTATGTAAAAAAAGCAGACCCAAGGGCCTGCTTCGAAGCTTTAAGAAGATATAAACAGCGGTTTACCCACCAGAATTTGTCACAAAATATTACAATCAGATTACCGCCTTCAAAATGAAGGCAGGTAATTCTTCTTGATTCAAAGCATTTAACACGGTTGTGCCAGTATTTTCAGCATATTCAAGTGCAAAAACGAATATTTACAGTTTGTCTGTAATATTTCTATTGAATATCGATTTGTTTTTTATTTACAGACCGTTTTTCTTCTTTTGGAAGCTGCAGCTTCAGTACGCCGTTTTCAAAAGAAGCCTGGATATCGTCATCCTTAACATTCTCAAGTGTTATACGCCGGCGGAATTCGCCGTAGCTGCGTTCTCTGTGCACGTAGTCGTCATGGTCAATGTCCTGCTTTTCCTCCCGCTTCGCGCTTATCGAAAGCACCGGTGCTTCATATTCCACCCGGATATTTTCCTTTCGAAAGCCAGGGAGCTCCGCTTCGACTACGTATTCTTTGTCTTCTTCACGAACATCCAGCTTAAACTTGTTCATGTCCTGAAGCGGCTCCAAAAAGCGGTCATTCAGCAAATCTCCAAATCCAAAACCACGGGACAGGTCCGGGAAAAACCCACGATTACGGCGATTAGGTGTTAAATCTGCCATCATGCATTCCTCCTTATTCGAAGTAATGGTGTTTTCATTATTAATTATATACGCTCATTATGGATATTAAACTATTTTCCGCAAAAAAAATTTAGAAAAAACATCCCTCCCGGCGATAGGAAAGGATGCTTCAGAGTTACTATTTCTTCAGCTTTTTCGGCAGCTTGCCTTTTGCTTTTTTCTTCAGGAGCTTTTTCTGCTTCGCCAATTTTTTCGGTGTGCTCTTCTTTTTGTTTAAAATATAACGCGGTTTTTTCGATTTTTTCTTTTTATCCTTTTTCTTGCCTTTATCATCGTCATCCGGCGTCAGGCCTTTTTTAATCTTACGTGTGATAAGCGGAAGGGATCCGCCGATCAGACTGCCTGTAGCTACCCAGCCGTAGCCTTTATTTTCCTTGTTATTTTCGTTTTTCTCTGCCATGTAATCATCTCCTTTGATAGTTGAATTGGCTAGTAACGTTTGTACTTTATAAATGCTCCCGCTTAAAAAAGCAATTGCTCATACATATCTATTTTCCGAACTATTAATATTTCAAACAAATTTTCACGATAAAATGCCTTTTCCGCCTCTATATTTGCACATAAATATGGATATTTCCCTTTATTTTTAAAAGCAGGAACGCTCCGTTATAAATATTCCCGAAACAGCGAATAGCCGCCAAGGCCGACGATCATACACACAGTAATTGTAGTAAAAGTATAAATGACGTCCCCTGATTCAAATTCCCCGCTTCGCGCCCCCGCAATAACTGCACTTACCAGGGAGACCACACCTGCAATGAGCACATATCCGACTGTAATCAGCACATGCATTTTCCAGTTCGCCGGTTCAAGCACTGCGTATAAAGCGAAGGAGACGAGCACTACCGGGATTAATAATAGAAAAAGAACTGTCACTGCTTCTGTAAACATCGTCATAAGCTTTCATTCTTCACACATCGCTTATTTTTAATAACATCAGCTGTAAGCCATCCCGATCCCATTACGGCCAGCACAGCGAGCGGTATCATAATGAACAGGTTTTCCTTTTCAAAATAATTCATGCCCATAATTACAGTGATTGATATGATTAATGCAGCTAAAAGTATTATTTGCCGGACACTCATTGAAAAACCTCCTTAAGGGAAAATATATGACCAGTTATATTGATTCTTCGTACGGTTAAAGAGATATATGTATACTTGAAACAGCCTTAATTTTTCCAGTTGATTTCTAATAAAAAGGAGTTCCTATCGTGACTACAGCAATGATCATTCTCATTATTTTTCTTCTTACACTAATTATTGATAATAGAATGCGAAAGAAAACACGGGTTCCCTACCGAAGAAACAACTACCGGATGCAGGGGGAAAAGTTTTTGAAGGCTAAGATTTATGTCACCGTTTTTACACTTTTCCTTTTTATTCTTTTTATCGGTACCGAAAAAACGGCATGGGTTTTCCCGGCACTGGGTTTCCATTTTGCGCTTCTGTCCCTGCTCGATGGCATAGAAGAAAAGCGCAATATCCGTCAGGAACGCAAGCACTGGCATTCCTTTTTTATCAGCATTGTTTCCGCATTAATCGGCATAATCGCTCTGGCAGAACTTATGCTTTACTGAATACGTTTCAACTAAAATAGAAGCTCCAGTGCAAGGTAAGAAACAATAAAATACAAAATAGTTACACCAGTTACAATATATTCTTTTGCTTCTCTGGCAAAATGCCATTCGAGCCACGCTTCAGCAGCCCCAAATAATGCCAGAAGAGAAATAAGAAAGAGGGAAAAGCAGGCTCGAGCATACATATCCATTGTAAAAACAAGCACAGCTTCAGACCATCAAACAAGAATATCAGCGTCGTACGTATTCGATTGTGCCCCGTTTCCATGTCCTTCCCTCTACTTTTTATAACCTAAAATATTACAAAAAGTGTAGCAAAGATTTGCTTTTCTGCCTACCTCTCCTATGTTTTCCCACAAAAAAAACGCCGGCAGTTTCCTGCCGGGCGGGTTGATTGATTCGTTATACTTTTTGGTACGCTACGCGGGAAGCAGCTTCCGCAACTTCCTTGAGTCCAGCGTCGATGATTTCCTCTGCCTGGTCCGGGTTGGCATTATGGCCTTCGATTACTACTTCATCTACGATATCCATACCATACAGACCGCCAAAAATGTTCTGCATGTACGCAAGCGCCATATCCATGCCGGCCATTTCCGGAGCGGAATACACGCCGCCGCGGGCGTTCAGAAAGATTACTTTTTTCTCTGGCATCAGCGGAATCAACGCACCTTCCGGGCTGTATTTAAACGTGTAGCCGGCTTCAGCGATATAGTCAATAAAGGTCTGAAGCTTAGCAGGAATTGTCAGGTTCCACAGCGGAAAGGCAAATACGACCAGATCAGCAGCGCTGAAGGCGTCCTTTGCTTTCTGCTTGGCGGCAAGCACCCGGCGGTCCATCTCGGTTGGCTCCCCGTCTGTCGCAAGGCGTCCGAAAGCGTCAAAGAAGTCCTGGCCGAAATACGGGGTATCCTCTTCAAACACGTCGTAGGTCTCGACGTTCAATGCGCCCGCATTCTGGACGTTTTCCAGAAACGTTTCGTACATTTTCGTGGAAATGCCATCCGGGCGGTTATTTGCTTTTACTAGTAATACGTTCACAGCTATCCCTCTTTTTCTTAAATGTTTAATTTTTCTCTGCTCCTATTATTTTAGTCGCTCCGTTCGCGAAAACAAGTACGCACTTAAAAGTGGTATAGTTCCCTTGAGGGTACCAATGACGGATTTCAAAGAGCGTAAGCAAAAAAGTTCGCTTTCATGGTGGAACATGGTAGTATGTACATACTGAATTGCATGCAAGAAAATACTTACATACCTGCTTTGTAAAATCATACTAAGGAGTGGCATTAATGAAAAAAGAAGTCGAATTCTGCCAGTTTCAGGAGGCGCTCGGTATCCTAGTCGGAAAATGGAAGCCTGTCATCCTTGTGCATCTCCTTAATGACGGCACGCAGCGCTTCAGCGTATTAAAACGAAAAATGCCGGGCATCACCCAGCGCATGCTCACCAAGCAGCTGCGCGAGCTCGAGGATGAAGATATTATCCAGCGCGTCATTTATCCGGAAATTCCGCCCAAGGTAGAGTATTCCATTACCGAATACGGCCGGAGCCTGGAGCCGATACTCGAAGCGATGCACGAGTGGGGCAGCTCCCACGTTGCCCGCAAGCAGGCAGAGGAGCCGGAGACCCAGGAGGAAAAACTCTCCTAAAAATTAAGCACCCATCTCCCGCTAATCCGGGAAATGGGTACTTTTCGTCTGTATTTATTAATTTGCGTTCAAGCCGCCGGTCGCGCTGTATACGTGACCGGTCACATAGCTTGCCTGATCGGAGGCGAGGAATACGTAGATGCCGGAAAGCTCCGCCGGCTGACCGGCACGTCCAAGCGGTGTCTCCGGCGTTTCTTCCCCAAATTTCGGGATATTTTCAGCCGGCTGGCCGCCGGAAATCTGGAGCGGAGACCAAAACGGTCCCGGCGCGACCGAGTTTACCCGGATGCCCTGGGAGGCTACCTGCTTGGCCAGTGCTTTCGTAAATCCGATGATAGTACTTTTGGTCGCCGCATAATCCAGAAGCATTGGCGACGGATCGTAGCCTTCCACGGACGTCGTTGTGATGATCGATCCGCCCTCCGGCATATGCGGCAGTGCTTCCTGTGTCATCCAGTACATGGAAAACACGTTCGTTTCAAACGTGGAAACAATCTGCTCCGTAGTAAGATCTGCAATATCTTTCACGGCCTGCTGTTTGCCGGCAACAAGCGCGAGAATGTCCAGTCCGCCGAGTTCATCCACTGCGGACTGTACGAGTTCGCGGGAGAACGTTTCGCTTCTCAGATCTCCCGGCAGAAGAACCGCTTTACGCCCGGCCTGTTCAATCATTTCTTTTACGTCCTGGGCGTCCGGCTCCTCGTCTGGCAGATAGTTGATCGCCACATCAGCACCTTCACGGGCGTACGCAATCGCCGCCGCCCGGCCGATGCCGGAATCGCCGCCGGTAATGAGCGCTTTTCGCCACTTCAGCTGTCCGGTGCCCTCATAGCTGCTTTCGCCGCAGTCCGGCTGCGGATTCATATATTTCTGCACACCAGGCGGGTCCTGGTACTGCTTTGGATAATCGTCATGATAATACTGTTTACGTGGATCCTGTGTCATGCTGAAAATCTCCTTTATTTACATAACTTATATACATGGTTTTTCATTTCCTTTTCATGACAAATTGAAACATTCAATAGTATTTTCACATAAAAAATTAACGGACCGGTTGCTGTCCCACCTCCCATAAAAGACATTTTGTGGTAAGCTTAAATTCATTATATTGCGTAGCGGAGGTGAAGCTGTGGAGGTTCAAGCTTGCAGAAAAGATGTGTCGGTAAACGGGAAAAAAGGTATTGCTTTTTTAATGGCTGCAGTCTTGATTTGGGGATTGATTACAATTGTTTTTGTCCTTTCCTTCGATTTATACACTAAAAACATTCTCATGCTCTGCTCCTCAGGGCTGATGCTTCCACTGGCGATACTGTTCTCCCGCCTCCTGCGGGCGGAATGGAAGTTTGATGAAAACCCGCTCGGGAGTCTCGGTCTCAGCCTGAACCTTGCGCAGTTAGCCTATTTTCCATTGATTTTTTGGGCCATAGCGGCCAGTCCCACTGATACCGTACTAATTTTTGCCGTCATTACCGGCGCGCACTTTTTCCCATACGGATGGTTTTACGACGGGCTTCCCTATTATGTGATGGCCCCGGTCAGCACTATTAGTGTAACCATTCTTGCTGCCGCGCAGAATGATGGCGGCCGGTGGCTCGTGCCTGCTGCCATGGTTGTACTACTTCTCATTTTGATATGGTGGCTGACACGGGATTACCGGCGGAAGCTTGATTCACACATATAAAAGACTCATGACCCTTCGTTCTGGAAGGATCATGAGTTTTTAACTGTCATCAGTAATTCATAAATCACTATACTCGATATCGGGTAGTACTTTTGATTTGAGACTTAGTAATACTCTGATTCGGTCGACCATGTTTCCCCCTGGTCCACCATATCGAATGTGTAATTATAGGCAAATTCACCGTAGGGCTCCTGCACCCATACCTTCCCCGAGACCGAATACGTTTTACCATCGTCTTCAGCATAAATATCTGTATGCTCAATGCCTGAAATTTGGTTTAATGTATAACCATTTTCATGAATTTCATCCTCAATTAATCTTGTCGCTTCATCATAAATGTATTGCTCGTCATATCCCCCGCCGCAAGCCCCTAACAAAAACACCAGACTAGTTATCAAAAGCAGCATTCTCTTCATCCTGGAACCCCCTCATGATATTTTACCCAACTGCAACTAAGATAAATTACCTACATACTTATCATACAATTTTTGGAATGTGATTGAAATATTAATTTGTCACTTAATTGTAAAAATTACAAATATTTTTGGGAGCTGCAGTTTTCCCTTATCAAGCAATGAAGTTTTCAGGAATAGATTGAAACAGGCAGGGATTTTAATACCATGAGTAGAAATCAGTAGCACGTTTGAAACACCCATTTGAAGAAAAATATTTATAATTCTGTAAAGGGAGTGTGCGTGCCATGACTGGTGTTGAAATCGATATGGTAGTAACTGACAGCTTAAAAGCCCTGGAGCTGTACGAAAAAATACTTGAGATTGAAACAATGGAGGTATCAGACTTTCCCCGGGGTGAAAATGAAGTACTTTTCACTCTGTATGATGTCCCGTTCCATCTATTGGATGAAAACCCGGCCTTCCATTTGACCGCTCCCACCCCGGACGACCCAAAAACACTCTGGTTCAACATCACAGTTCCAGATATCGAGGCGACCTACGAAAAAGCCATCAACGCTGGCTGCAGTGAAGTACAGCCGGTCACGAATCTGCCTGATCACGGCGTAGCAAATGCTGTTTTCATGGATACCTTTGGTTATATCTGGATGCTGCATCAGGTGTATGAGGAAGTGAGTTTTGAGGAGCGCAAGCGGCTCTGGGAGGAAAAACGGGCAAATTAACAAACCTGTAAAATTCAGCTGCTGATCTGCAAATACTAGAAAAACCGCGTCTTTTTTAGACACGGTTTTTCTGATTTTTATCATATCAATCATTCGCAGGAATAATAAAATGAATATGTTATAAGTCCCGGGGATTGCTCGATTCAAATTTTGAAAGCTTCGTATTGATTTCATGCAGCGACTCCTGCATTTTAAAGAACACAATCAACAGTTCGCAGTAGATTCTGGTAAATAACGGTCCGAGCACAAGAGTTATCAATCCAAGCAACACCTGGGAGCCTCCGCCAAAATCACTGGTAACACCAGCGCCGATTTGGAATATCCCAATCAGAACCGACAGGCCCACCCCGATAAAAAAGATTATTTTAATAATCATCGGTGTAATCATCTTATTAAAGTTCAAGAAACTATACATTTTTTCACCTCCTTTTTATAAACGAATGACTATATTACCATAAAAATTCCTTAAATTATATGTTTTTCTGTTTTATGTGCAAATTTTACGCAAACTATAGTCCCGGTATTTGAGCACACGTACAAGCAGACGCCCACCGAAGCTTTTCGGGAAACGGCTGCTTTTTTAAATTACAGGCTGCAGGATTTATCCGGTAAAAATATCGCCCTGCGGGTAACGCACGTGCGTTTTTTTCGGCTTGGCCAGTGAAAAGGCGAGCGTCACTGAGCCTATCCGGCCGACAAACATAATGAGGATAATTACTACTTTTCCAATCATGCTGAGGTCCTCGGTGAGTCCCATTGTAAGGCCGACCGTACCAAATGCTGAGAACACTTCAAATACGATGTATTCAAATGAAGCCTGCTCGGTGAGCGATAAAATAAATATCCCCGAAAACACTACGGCAAATCCAAGTACAGTAATCGCGAGCGCCCGTTCAATAATGGCCGGAGCGATGCGGCGGCGGAAGGCGGTTAGATCTTCCTCTCGTTTAATGTACTTCACCGCAGCCAGAATGATTACCAGAAATGTTGTCAGTTTAATCCCGCTTGCTGTCGAAGCGCTGCCGGCACCGATGAACATAAGCATCATAATGAATACGATTGTCTGAATCTGCATATCGGCAATGTTGACGGTATTAAATCCGGCAGTCCTCGGCGATACCGCCTGGAAATAGGATGTCCACAGCTGCTCCCCGAGCGAAAGTGATGTCGTTGTCTGTGGATTAATATATTCAAACAAAAATACAATAGTCACGGCTGCAACGTTCAGTGCCAGTGTACCGACGATCATCAATTTCGAATGGAGCGTCAGTGTGCGGAATTTCCGTTTTTCCCACACATCATACAGTACCGTGAACCCGATACCGCCGATAATAAACGAGGAAGAGATCGCAATATTCACCGCTGGATTGCCGGCGTACTGCATCAGATTGCTGTCCCAAAGAGCAAAGCCGGCGTTGTTAAAGGCGGAGACCGCGTGAAACACGCTGTAGTACAGGCCTCTGCTCCACCCGTACTCCGGCACCCACTGGGTGGCTAGTGCGGCGGCTGCAAGCGATTCCACGCTCAAAGAAAAAATGACGAGAATCTGCACAAGCTTCACGACTCCGCCCAGCGCCGGCTGATTCAATGACTCCTGAACGAGGAGCCGGCTGCGCAGACCAATGCGTTTACCGAGCAGAAGCACAATAAACACCGTAACCGCCATAAACCCAAGCCCGCCAAGCTGGATCATGACCATAATTACGGTCTGGCCGAACACCGTAAACCCGTTTCCCGGGCTGACCGTTACCAGGCCGGTTACGGTCGTTGCAGAGGCTGCCGTAAACAAGGCATCAATTACGCTGATCGGGCTCGTGACGGATACAGGAAGCATTAACAGCGCCGTCCCCAGGGTAATGACAACAAGAAAGCCCGAGGCAAGAATCTGCGGAGGCGTCATGCTCCGCATTAACCATGATAGAAAAGTCATTTCACATCGCTCTATTCTGCAAAAGGTAGTACTGCGGTTGGGAAACTATTTCTGGCTTGAAAAATATTCCTTCTGTTTTTTCTATCATACAAAAATCTCTGCTGTTTAACTATATTTTTTTTATCTGCTTTTGCTCTCTCTTCGATGCCTACCCGCGCCCCTCCCTGCCACCGGGTGTAACCTGCCAAAATAGAACAACTGTCGTTAAACACAAAAAAACCCGAATCGTGGACACTGGTTACTGTGTCCACGATTCAGGCTTTGTTTAACCAAAAGCAGGCTTTCACTATTCATCCACCACCGAGGCGGTGACCACCAGTCTCTCCCGATGAGTGCCGGCGTCATTGTCAAACTCTCCAGTGCATGTGATCAGCTGCAGCGTCCGTTCGCTGGAGGCGCCAAAAATCTGCTGGATGGGAGCATCGTCATACGGATAAGATGCGGCTGATTCCACTTCAAACGTAATCGTTTCTCCATTATCACCGGTTACTTCGATTAAGTCTCCCTTCTTGAGTTTATCGAGATGGTAAAATACCGCAGGACCGGAGCGGTCATTCACATGGCCTGCGATGACCGCATTTCCCTGCTGTCCCGGTTTAAACCCCGGCGAAAACCAGCCGGTGTCCTCCCCGTTATCCGGTACTTCCATGCCGCCGTTTTCCGTGTATCCCATATCATCCACTGCCGCTTTTAGATCAATTGAGCTTATTCTGATTTCTGCCGGTGAAATCGACTGAGCTGATGAAACTGTTTGTGTTTCTGTCCGCTTCCCGATTTCCGAAGCTTTTGCCCCTTCTATTGACGCTTCTGAATATGCCGTTTCAGCTTCCGTAAATTCCTCTGAGCTTCCGGTTAAAAAAAGAATCAGGATAGCGAAGAGAATGCTATGAAGAAGCGCCCGCGCGGCGGCGTGCATAGTACCCAACCCCGAGACCAGCTGCCAGCAGGCCAGCCAATCCATACATCATCATGTTATCTGTTCCAGCTGCTCCAGTCTGTGGCATTTCAGATGGCATACTTTCACTGGAAGGGGTTGCCAGTATAATTGCATCAAGTTCCGGATCGCCCTCTGCAAAACCAACCGCAAGCACGGAATAGTTCATGCCTTCTTCAAGCTCTGTTCCAGCAAGGTCGAGTACTACATCCTCGGTTCCTGTTGGACGTACTTCGAGATCATAGGATCCGGCTTCCACTTCCATATAATCCGTCACTCCGGTAAACGGAGCGTCTTCAAACAAAATGTCTCCGTCTGTTACCGCGACATCAACATTTGGAGCGTCAGGAGAAAAGTGTGCGACTCTTACGTTCGCCATTCCCTCTGCTGCTTCCTGATTGTCCTCGAGCACGCTCAGCTCAATGTCTTCCAGCGTGTTTATGGCTGCTGCTGTGTAAGCTTCGCCCTCTTCCACATCAAGTGTACCGGACAATACAGGATCGCCTTCGCCTTCTTCACCAGCAGCAAATATTTCTACCTCGCGCTCACCTTCCGGTACTTCCAAATAATCAGTTGCATCCTTGAAGGCCGCCCCTTCGACTACAGCCTCTCCATCAACGTAAACATCAACCTCGGGTGCATCAGGAGAAGCGTGAACAATTCTTACCATCCCGCTGTCTTCCGAGCCGCCTTCCTCCGTATCATGACTGTCGGCCAACGCTGTGCCTCCTCCAGCTAAACTAAACACCAGCGCACCAGTTAACATGGATCCAGCAACCTTTTTCATTTCTCCGCCTTCTTTCCAAAATAGGATGTGTTTCTCCGGGGCGGGTACTATGCAACCAATTATCAGAAGCATAGTTGGTTTTACTATATCCTTTTTTGCTATGCTTCAAACGTTGATTTCACAATTTTCAAACAAATATTTCTGCGTAAATATAAAAAGTCGCAACGGCTGCCAATAGAATGAGAAAAGCACCCTGCTGTCAGGATGCTTTTCTCAGGTTGGACTTATTTAATTGCCATTATTGGATCGTTTTTAACAGTTCGTAAGCTTCCTCGTCAGATGCAGTATTTAATAACTGCTCCCGGAAGGAATCATCCATCAGCTTTCTCGACAGCATCTGGAGTATTTTCAGATGATCCTCTCCCTGTCTCTCTACAGGGACAGCAATCATAAATATTAGATTGGCTTCTGTCTTATCCGCACTGTCCCAGTCGACGCCCTGCGTCTGTCTTCCAAAGGCTACCGCAGGCTCCTTCACAGTATCCGATTTTCCGTGAGGTATAGCAATTCCCATTCCAAGTCCTGTACTGCTTTCTTCCTCTCTCGCCAGAATCGCGTTTTTGAACATTTCCTCTGATTCCACTATCCCCTGCCGGTCGAGCATGTGTATCATTTCATCCACTACTTCATTTCGCGTCTGGCCATGCAGGTTTGTATTTACAAGATCAGGCGTCATAATATCTTTTAACTGAGTAATCTGCTTATCCTTATTATGATGCGTTTCCGGAGCAGGAGCCGCTTCTGCAGAAGTTCTTTCAGCGACCTCCGTGGAATTATTTTCCTCAGGAACCCCGGCGTACGCTACATCCCGTTTCAGGGTGTTAATAAGCAGCGCCGTCACGATGGTACCGACAATTGCAGCTACGAAGAACATGAGAATGTTATCCACCGCGCCGAGCACAGCAACGATAGGACCACCGTGGGCCACCCGGTCGCCGACTCCTGATAGCATAGCAATAACAGAGCCAGTCATCGAACCGACAACGATACTCGGTATTACCCGAAGCGGATCCTGGGCCGCGAATGGAATGGCCCCTTCCGTGATCCCAAACAGACCCATCGTAAACGAGGCTTTTCCTGTTTCGCGTTCGGCCTGCTGGTATTTCCTTTTGTTTAAAAATGTCGCAAGCCCCATGCCAAGCGGTGGAATACAAATGGCTACAGCAATGGCCCCCATGATTTCGTAATTTCCTTCGGCAATCATGGCAGCTCCAAATAGAAATGCTACTTTATTAAACGGTCCACCCATATCGACGGCAATCATTCCGCCCAGTATCAGTGCAAGTAGAAAGGAACTGGCCCCCTGCATGCCCTCAAGCCACTGGGTCAATCCTTCAAAAATGCCCGCAACCGGTGCTCCGATAATGAAAATGAACAGCAGTCCGACCGCTAGTGAAGCAAGTATCGGAATGAAAATAATAGGCATTACAGGCTGTATGGCCTTTGGCACCTTGATTTTCTTAATACCGAGGGCGATATACCCGGCGAGAAAACCAGCAATAATACCGCCGATGAATCCGGCCCCGGCCTCACTTCCGTAGAAGCTTCCGTTAACGGCAATGTAGCCTCCGATAATCCCCGGAGCCAGTCCCGGCCGGTCCGCAATGCTTACTGCGATAAAGCCGGCCAGTATAGGAACCATAAAACTGAAGGAGGCTGCCCCGAGATTTTCAATCTGCTTTCAGAAGGAACCTTCAGGAATTTGTATCCCTTCAGGCGTCTGATTGCCGCCTAAAGCTAAAGAAATAGCAATAAGCAGCCCCCCGACCACAATAAACGGAATCATATAGGAAACACCATTCATTAAGTGCTTATACACGGGGTTTTCCTTATCTTTCTTTTTGGCTTTCACTGTTTCCGCATTTGGCATCGCACCTTTGTAAACGGATACATTTCCTTCCATAATTCGCTCAATTAAATCCTTTGGCTGGCGTATCCCATCCTGCACGCCTACCACCAGTAAAGGCTTTCCGCCGAAACGCTCTTTGGAGACTTCCTTGTCACTGGCAATAATAATGCCGTCTGCTTCCGCAATATCCTGCTCTGTCAGCTCATTTTCCACACCGATGGAGCCCTGGGTTTCCACTTTGATTTCAACGCCAAGCTCGCTTCCGGCTTTCTGTAGATTTTCAGCCGCCATGTATGTATGGGCAATGCCAACCGGACAGGCGGTGACCGCTAGTACCTTCATCCGTTTCCCTCCTCTGTAATTTCTGTTTTCATCATAAAACGGAAATTACAAAAAATAATCATTCATTTTTACCGCTGCTCCGGTAATACGAATGATTATTAAAGATGCTCTCTACTTCTTCGAGCGTTTGTGCCTGGTTCAGCTGCTCAAGAATGCTCGCATCCGTGCCCATTCTCGAAATCATATGCATAAGCGAGCGTATGCTCCCCTGGTCCTTTTCGGCAATCGCAAGCAGGAAAACAATCGTCACCTGTTCCTTTCCCCATTCAATCGGTTTATTAAAAATTGCAAGAGACACCGATGACTCGTAGATCTCCTCCGGCGGGGCGTGCGGAATCGCAATCCCGTTGCCAAGCGACGTGGAGGATGTTCTTTCCCTCATTACCGCCCGCTGTGGAAAATCTTCCGACACGGTGCCCTTCCTCACGAGCTCCCGGCCGAGCTTCTCGATCAGCTCGTACCGGTGCACCGGCTCTATACCGATCGCTGTTTCCCCCTTTTTCAGCCAATCTGCCATGGAGCTGGAAAACAACGGCTTTTGCTCTTCGTATTGAAGATAGTTATCCAATTTCCTCCGGTCCTCCGCCTGGAGTAATGGAGAGATAACCAATACAGGCACCCTTTGGTTCGTCAGTTCTCTCGTGGATAAAACGAGATCAACCGAATAGGTTTCGAGCATATCATCAAGCTTCTGCGCTGCGATGCTGCCGATCACCTCCATCCCTTTATAGTTCTGTTCAAGCTTCGCTTCAAGCAGATGGGACATACCGACTCCCAGTTCACAAACGATCAGGACTTTCTTTTTCTGCTCCCGTTTTTTCTGAAGACGTTCAACAGACGCCTGGAAATGAAGCACCAGATAGGCAGCTTCATCCTCCGGAATGTAAATGCCATAGCTGTCATTCACTTCTTCAAGCGCCATCACCACCATACTGAACATATAGGGGTACATTTTCTTTATTTCCTCAAGCATCGGATTTCTGATCGCAAACCCATGCATGACGCGATGGATGGTCGAAGGCAAATGAACCTTCAGCCCCTCTAGAAGAATTAAATCCTCTTTAAAATTGGTCATCGTCAAAATCTGCAGCTGGGTCGTGAGCTGTTCGAGCATACCTTTCATTAATGCTTCTTTATTGCTGTTTTTCCGCAAAAAGTAGGAATCCGAGCAGCTGATCAAATGAAGCGTAAAGTATACCTTCTCCGATTCAGGAAGCGATAATTTCAACTTGTCTTTGATAACCTCTGCGAGCTCTTCCGCCATCGTATATTCCCCGGCATCTCTAGCCTCTTTTCGCTCATTTTCCTTCATCACAATTGTCGAAGACTGCCTCACACGCTTCATCATGATGAGCGCATGGATCATCAGGCTTTCCCGTTTTTCGGCTGATATCTCCCAGTTCCATGCGTTTAACCTGTCAGCAATTGCTTTTCTTATAAAGCTGACCTCATGCTGAGGGAAAAGCCGGACAAGCGAGTCCGAAGCCGTTTTATCCTTTGCTACAAGCTCAGATAAATGAGCAACAGCACTTCGTCGCTTCAATTCGTCTCCCGCGATGGTGAGGCCGAGCCGCTGTCTCGATATCAGTTCAAGCCCAAACGTTGCCAGCCAGTCCGAAATGACCGCCATGCTTTCTTTAATTTCTTTGACTGACATAAAGAATTCTTTTGCCAGCCCCTGTATGGTCTGGGGCTTTTCTTCGACGAGCAGACGGTAGCCTATTTCCACCAGGTGATCGGTCTCTTCATGCGAGGATCTTTTATGTAAAAGGCTTAAAATATGATGTTTTTCTTCTTCCGTAATGACTACTTGAACGCCGAGACCGGGTTTTCGCAGAAGCTTGGCCTCCGAGTGTTCACCGAGAAAATAGTGCAGCGTTTTCATATCATTCCGTACGGTTTTTTCCGAGCAGTGTAACTCTTCTGCCATCGTCTGAATATGCGTAAAAGCCTCCGAATGAAGCAATAGTTTCTGCAGCAGCTTTATCTGTCTTTCATTGAGCATCGCTTTATCCCCCCTTCATCTGTTTTTTTTCAGGTTCATCCATCCTTAATATATCATCCATTATAACTTTAGTTTTTTTGTTTGGGAGAGTCAGGTTAATTAAATTTTGGCATCATCCCTTCGGCTGTCTTTAAAAAAAGACTGTGGACCCATGCCCTGCACCACTATATTAAAGACGATGGATGTTTTAAAGCAGGGCCTGTTACAAAAAACAGCCTGTTCAGGACCCGGCACCGGGCCGGATCCTGAACAGGCTATGATTCAAAGCCGCTTACATCGGCAAACCACTTTACGTTAAAAAATCAGCAGAAACGTGGGCCGTTTATTTTTCCGATTTTTACCGTTTCACATCATTTCCCTGGTTCTGTACAAACTGAAGCACGTAGGCCTCGTCAAACTGGTTACTGTCGCCGTACACCATGTGCTTGAGCACGCTTGAACCGGTCGCAAATTCAATGACCTGCTGCGGCCCCCAGTCCTCCTGCAGTACCCCGTGCAGAATGCCGGAGGCAAAGCTGTCGCCGCCTCCGACCCGCTCCAGCAGATCAAACGAATGCGTGGCACTGGCATGCAGCCCGCTTCCATTATAGTAGTAGCCGGTCAGGCTGTTCGAACTGGCCGATGCCGCCGTCCGGTGCGTGCTTGCCATCAGGGAAATATTATACGTACGGGCGGCCTCTTCATAGAACCGTTCGAGTTGCTCCGGCGAAAACGCTTCGTGCCCGTCCATCCCTAACAGATACACAAAATCCTTATGGCCGATGAAGCAGACATCCACATACGGCAAAATTTCTTCAAAGGAGGCTTTCGCTTCCTTCGGGGACCACAGCTTCGCGCGGAAGTTGCAGTCAAAGCTCACATGCACCCCGCGACTTGAAGCCTCCTGTACGGCGGTCATCGTCAGGTTATGCATAGCCGGGCCAAGCGCGGGCGTAATGCCGCTCACGTGAAACACCTCTACCCCGGCAAGCAGCTGCTCCCAGTCGAGATCAGCATCTGTAAGCTCCCACACAGATGAATCCTCCCGGTCGTAAATTACTTCCGCGGGCTTGACTGAATAGCCAGCTTCCACGTAGTACAGCCCGAGACGACGGCCCTGAGCCACAATCATGTTCGTGTTGACGCCAGCTGTACGGAGACGGCGTTTGGCGGCCTCCCCCATCGCATTTGCCGGGAGCGCCGTCAGAAACGCGGTCTCGTGCCCGAACTGGCTCATGTTCATCGCCACGTTGGCTTCGGCCCCGCCAAAATACACGTGAAAATCGTTGGTCTGGACCAGCCGCTGGTGGGACGGGGGAGTGAGACGCATCATGATTTCGCCCATCGTCAGGATTCGCGCCATCGGTTACACCTCCTCCGCGAGCCGCTGGAATTCGGCGGCAAGGCGGGTGACTTCGTCGTAATCGCCAGTCTTGGCCGGTCCGGTAATCGATCCCCCGGCCCCTATCATGATGGCACCGGCCTGCAGCCAGTCCTGTACGTTATCCAGGTCCACCCCGCCGGTCGGCATCAGCTGCACGTACGGCAGTGGTCCGCGGATCGTCTTGATGAACGAGGGCGCATACATTTCTCCCGGAAACAGCTTCACCACCTGCGCGCCGTAGGCGAGTGCTTCCGTGGCCTCCCGAACGGTCATCACGCCCGGCAGATATGGCACCGCGTAGCGGTTGCACAGCTTCGCCACCTCAGAATCAAAGGACGGGCTCACGATAAACGACGCGCCCCGGACAATGGCGAGCCGGGCGGTTTCGCTGTCGAGGACCGTTCCCGCCCCGACTACCACGTCCGGATACTTCTGTCGCAGCTTCCGCAACACATCATCGGCCTCCGGCACGGTGAAGGTGACTTCAAGCGTTTTAGAACCGCCCTTCACGCAGGCATCTGCGGTTGTCAGCGCCTGGTCCGGACTGTCGCCGCGAACGACGACCGCTACTTTGTTTTCGATCATTTGATTTAGGATATGAAATACTCTCATTATTTTCTCCTTTATACTCCAGAATAAGCGGAAAACCCACCGTCAATTGGTACGACAATGCCGTTCACAAAGCCCGAGGATTTTTCATCAACGAGCCACAGCAGGGTGCCCACCAGCTCCTCTGGCTCCCCGAAGCGCTCCTGCGGCGTCTGGGACAGGATTTTTTCCGCTCTCGCACTCAGCACGCCTTCTTCCGAAAACATCAGCTCCCGGTTCTGGTCCGTCAGGAAAAAGCCCGGTGCCATGGCGTTTACCCGCACGCCGGATTTGGAAAAATAGACGGCAAGCCACTGCGTGAAGTTGCTGACAGCCGCCTTTGCCCCGCTGTAGGCAGGGATTTTTGTGAGCGGCCGGTACGCATTCATCGATGAAATGTTAATGATCGAGCCCGGCCGGTCATACACCATGTCGCGGGTAAATACCTGCGACGGAATCAGTGCCCCGAGAAAGTTCAGCGAAAACAGCTGATCCACCGCAGCAGGATCCAGGTCAAAAAACGTGCCTCCGCTGTCTGGCGCTTCCGGATCGAAGTATTCCTGTCCGGTCGTCGCCTTCGGATTATTACCGCCCGCTCCGTTCACGAGAATATCACACGGCCCGAACCGGCTTTTTACATCTTCGTAAATGGTCTCCATCGCCTGCTTATCCGTTACATCGCCGCTGTAGCCGGCGGCTTCTCCCCCGCCTTCGATGATCCGTTCGGCCACCTCTTCGACCTTTTCTTTGTTGCGGGCAATGATTGCCACTTTGGCTCCATTGGCAGCCAGCGCCTCTGCCATCACAGAGCCGAGCACGCCGCTACCGCCTGTGATGACGACAACCTTATCCTCCAGTGGAATTTGAAATGGTGTTTGCATCGTTTATCTCCTTTCCCGCTCAGCATCGATAATGCCATTAAGATATGCCGCACCGAGCGCGCGGTCATATAAACCGTAGCCAGGCCGGCCTTCTTCGCCCCAGATCATCCGTCCGTGATCCGGCCGGATCGGGCCTTCGTAGCCTACTTCGATCAGCTTCTTCATAACGCCGACCATATCGAGTGATCCGTCGTGCACGGAATGCGACGTTTCCTGGAACGATTTTTCGCTTGTCCATCGTACGTTTCTGGCATGTACAAAATGAATGCGGTCCTTCATATGTTCAATCATGCTTATTAAATCATTATCCCGGTCCGCGCCGTAGGAGCCGGTACAGAAGGTAATCCCGTTGTGCCTGCTGTTGACACGCTTCAGCATCGTCATCACATTGGCTTCGTTTGTAATAATGCGCGGCAGGCCGAAAATATCCCAGGGTGGATCGTCGGGATGGATCGCCATCAGCACGTCTTCTTCCTCCGCAACCGGAATGATGCGCTCCAGAAAGTAAATCAGGTTTTCCATCAGATCCTCTTTGGTTATTTCCTTATATTCCTCCATAATGACCCGCAGATCATCCTTCTGGTAGGACAAATCCCATCCGGGGAGTGTCAGGCTTCCGTCAAGCGGATCAATCTGCTGAATCAGGTCCTCATCATACATGAGGGAATGGGAGCCGTCAGGAAGCGGTGCGTCGAGCTTTGAGCGGGTCCAGTCAAACACCGGCATAAAGTTGTAGCAGATGGTCTTAATGCCTTCTTGGGAAAGATTGCGGATCGTTTCCTGATACTTTTCAATCCAGCTGTCTCTCGTGCTTTTACCCATTTTAATGTCTTCATGGACCGGGACGCTTTCCACCACGTTCCATACGAGTCCGCTCTGTGCGATTTCTTCTTTAACTTCCCGGATTTTCTCCTGCGGCCACGTTTCGCCCGGCGGCAGATCATATATGGCAGACACTATCCCCTTCATCGCGGGAATCTGCTTGATTTGTTCGAGCTTGACGGGGTCTTCGGTCCCGTACCAGCGAAAGCTCATCTCCATCATTCATTCCTCCTTTAAATTGAAAAATATTTTTTCGCGTTATAGTAGCAGATATTTTCGACATACGTACGTAATAGCTTCAAGTCATGCGGCGCTTTTCCTTCTTCCACCCAACTACCAATTAAATTGCATAGAATGCGCCGGAAATATTCATGGCGTGAAAATGACAAAAAGCTTCTCGAATCGGTCAGCATACCAATGAAATTGCTGATTAAGCCGATATTTGCCAGAGACTTCATATGGCTTTCCATTCCGTCAATATGGTCATTGAACCACCAGGCGGTGCCCACCTGCACCTTGCCGGGAATGTCGCTGTTTTGAAAGCTGCCGGCAATTGCCGCGAGCGTATTGTTGTTATTGGCATTGACGCTGTACAGTACGGTTTTCGGAAGCGCTCCTTGTTGTTCAAGCTGATCAAGAAATGCAGCAAGCGGACGGGCAGGCAGCTGGTCATGAATCGCGTCAAAACCCGCGTCCCCGCCGAGCTTCTGAAACATAGTGGTATTCGTATTGCGGAGCGGATGCAGGTGGAGCTGCATTACCCATTCTTTTTCCGCATACCTTTCAGCCAGATGCAGCAGCGTATACGTTTTGTATTGGGCTGCCTCCTGCGCCGTAACCGCCTCTCCGTTCAATCGTTTTTGGAAAACGGCTGCTGCTTCCGCTTCGCTCGCTGGTTTATACACCATTTCGGTCAGCCCGTGATCGGAGCTGCGGGTGCCGAGTGCATCAAAAGCTTCGATTCTTTCATCAAGGGCGGCTAAAAGCTCGCCGTAGGAGGAAATGCTTTTCCCTGTCAAATCTGCCAGCTGCCCGACCCAGCCTGGGAAGCTGTTCTTTTCCAGATGCAGTGCCTGATCGGGGCGATAGGAAGGAGAGACCTCAAATGGCAAATCGCTTCGCCCGAGCTGCTCGTGGGTGGTTAACGCGTCTGCCGGGTCGTCTGTCGTTCCCAGGAACACGACGCTGTCCTTCTGGAGAAGCGACTGGGTGGAAAACTCCGGTGACTGCAGCTTTTCCCGGGTTTCGTTCCAGATTCCCTCCGCCGTGTTCTTGTCTAACAGCGTATGGATGCCGAAATATGAGGACAGCTCCAGGTGCGTCCAGTGGTACAGCGGGTTCCCGAGCGTATTCGGCACCGTTTCTGCCCATGCCAGAAATTTTTCGTAGTCGCTTTTGTTTCCGGTAATGTATTCCTCCGAAATCCCGTTCGCCCGCATGGCTCGCCACTTGTAGTGGTCTCCGCTCAGCCAGATCTCGGCCAAATTATCAAAATTTTTGTCGTTTAATATTTCGCCTGGCGGCAGGTGATTGTGATAATCGATGAGCGGCAGATGCTTCGCATAATCATGATACAGCGTGCGTGCCACTGGTGACTGAAGCAAAAAATCTTCGTGAATAAATGCAGTCATGGTCTCATCTCCTAATTAATTTGTTTACTATGCAAACTATTAAATTTATACTTTTAACACAGAAGCATTCGTATTACTACCATACGCAGCACGAATAGAAAGAGGGATCTACCTTGCATAAAGGTGACTGGAACTATATCCGAAACTTAAACCGACGGCTGATTCTTGAGGAAATCGTGAAGAATGCTTCCCTTTCCCGGAGTGAGCTTGCAAGAATTACCGGCTTAAATAAAGCAACCATTTCCACGCAGATTAATGATCTGCTCGAGCAGGGGCTCGTGATTGAAACAAGAACCGAAGCACTCGAGACTCCCGGCCGGAAGCCCATTATTATCGAAATGAACGAACGAGCCGGCTTTACGATCGGCATTGATATTGATGAACTGAGCACCAATATCATTTTTTGTGACCTGAAGGGCCGCCGGCTTCATCAAAAGCAGCTGCATCTGGACACATATCATTTTGAAAGCATGCTTGAAGAATTAATTCGACAGCTGCAGACAGAAATTGATGTATTCCGGAGCGGCACCTCTGATGCTCCCCTTGCCGGAATCGGCATCGGTATTCACGGCATCGTAAATAACGACAGCCAGATCGTTTACACCCCGAAGCAGGAATGGGTGGATCTCGACGTGAAGACCCGGCTCGAAGAAGCATTTGACACCCCCGTTCATGTGGACAACAGCGCCAACTTGGCAGTGTATGCCGAACATGTTTACGTAGAACACGTACCGGACCTGTTCTGCCTGACCCTGTATTCCGGCATCGGGCTTGGCATGGTCAAGGATTCGGTCATTTACCGCGGGCATCAGGGCTTTGCGGGTGAAATCGGCCATATGATTATTGAGCCAAACGGCAAGCCCTGCCCTTGCGGCAATCATGGTTGCTGGGAGCTGTACGCTTCCAATAAAGCGTTTTTTAAAATGCTTCACGATAACGGTACAGACTTTCATACCCAGGAGCAGGTGCAGAAGCATTTGGAAACGGCCAACGCCGAACAGGTGATTAACGACTACATTTTCTACCTTTCAATCGGGGTAAATAATGTGATTAACATTTTCAATCCGGAGCGCATCATCATTAACAGCCCGCTGTTTGCCTCTAAGCCGGAGCTTTTGGACCGGGTCGAGGCATCTCTGCAGTCCAAGTTCAACAACTACGAGCAGCTGAAAGTCTCGAGCCTGAACGAAGATGCCTGCGCTCTCGGCGCCGCAGCGCTTGCGTTCAAAAAGTTTCTCGGCGTGCACCACGTGGACCACTCCGCCTCCTTTATCAAAAAGCAATAAATATAAAGCTACATCAGATCAAACAGCTGAGGCAGGAACAGGCTGAGCTGCGGGATAAAGGTAATGGCTAGCACCATGACAATCAGTATGATGAAATACGGCACCAGCGCTTTGATGACGCTTTCGAGTCTTGCGTTAGCTACACTTGTACCAACAAATAATACGCTTCCGACCGGAGGAGTAATGTTGCCGATACAAAGGTTGAACGCAATAATAATGCCAAAGTGAACGGGATCGATGCCAAGCTCGGTAACGACCGGTAAAAAGATCGGTGTGAAAATAAGCACGGCCGGCGTAATATCCATAAAGGTTCCCATGACGAGCAAAATCACGTTGATGAGCAGAAGAATTACGATCGTATTCGCGCTGATTGAAAGAAGCGCGCTGCTGATCCCTGCTGGAATCTCGGTATAGCTCATTACGAGCGAAAACAGGGATGATGCCGTAATTAAAAGCAGAATCATACCGGTAATTTCAATGGTTTCCTTGAAAATGTTTTTAAATTGCTCTTTTTTCAGCTGCTTGTATAAAAGCGACAGCAGCAGTGCGTAAATGACTGCTACCGCCGCGCCTTCGGTGGCGGTAAAAATACCGGCAACGATCCCGCCGATAACGATGATAATCAAAAGCAGACTTGGAATTGCGTCAAAGATGATAAACATTTTATTCTTCCAGCTGACTTTCTCGGATACTGGATATTTATGTTTTCTGGCATATACGTACGCAATCGCCATAACAGAGAGGCCCCATAAAATGCCTGGAATGTAGCCGGCCATAAACAGCGCTGCAATCGAAGTTCCTCCGCTGACCAGGGAATACACAATCAGCATCGAGCTCGGCGGAATTAAAAGTCCTGCCGGTGCCGACGCGATATTAGTCGCGGCAGAATAGCTCAGGGAATATTTCTGTCTCATTTCCATCGGGGTCATGATTTTCCCCATCGCAGCCGCCGCTGCGACACTTGAGCCCGAAATCGAGCCAAACAGCATATTTCCGACGACGTTCGTATGGGCGAGCGACCCTGGCAGCCTTCCCACAATAATTTTTGCCAGGTTAATGAGCCTAAACGCGATGCCTCCGTTGTTCATAATAATACCTGCAAGCACAAACAATGGAATCGCCAGAATGGTAAAGTTGTCTACGCCTGTCGCAAGGCGCTGGGCGGTAATAATGATACTGACGTCAAATGGAATGACAAGTGAAATGGTTACCATCGCACTCAGCAGAATCGCGAGCGCAATCGGCACTCCGAACACGAGCAGTATCCCGAGCGATGCAAATAATAAAATTCCGGCTGTAACTGTCATCCTTTTTCCCCCTCACTGGCAGTGCCGATCCGGCTGCTGCCACGAAGCATATCAATCAGCGCGTACATAACGATACATACGCCTGAAACCGGCACGGCGCTGTAGACAAACAGCATGGACATCCCTGTTGCCGGGGCCGTTTCCGAGTATGTATACGTCAGCAGAATGATGCCGCCGATGATCATCGGTACTATCCCTAAAAACACCCATAAGACATTGATCGCAAGGTTAATCAAGCGCTGCGAACGTTCCCGGAACTTTTCCACCAGAAACACAATGGCAATGTGCTTTTTCTGTCCAAACACGTAAGCAGCCGTCAGCAGCGTAAACCAGATGAGCATAAAGCGGATGATTTCTTCGCTTGTGGTACTCGGCGCATCCAGGACGTACCGGGTAAACACCTGCCAGATCGAAAGTAAAGCCATGCAGGTAATTAATACGGCGTTAACAATTAATAGCGCACGGTCGAGAATCATTTTGACCTTTTGCATCCTACTCGGCCTCCTTTATTTTATTGTAAATATCAGAGGTGTCCGGATCGTTCTGGAATTCTTCATGCAGCGGCTGAACCTCGTCAATAAACGATTGTTTATCTACTTCATAAAACTCTACGTTCATTTCCTCTTCGGCCGTAGCCTTGGCTTCTTCTACTGTTTGATTCCAAAGATCTTCATGATAGCTGGTTGATTCTTCTGCAGCCTCTTCAATGACCTCCAGTTCACTATCTGAGAGGTCTTGCATCGTATTTTCATTAGCAATCAGCACGTCGGGAACGATAGCGTGTTCGGTGTAGAAATAGTTTTTCGCCACTTCCCCGTGGTTGCTGTTCGTAAGCGCCGTCGCATTGTTTTCGGCGGCATCAATGACACCTGACTGCAGCGCGGTGTATACTTCCCCGTAGCTCATCGGCGTTGGGGTGCCTCCCATCGCTTCGATCATCTGTACACTCGTCTGACTCGGCTGCACTCTCGTTTTTAAGCCGCTCATATCCTCGCTTGTTTCGAGCATCGTATTTTTCGTATAAACGTTGCGGACACCTGCATCATAATACGTCAGCCCGCGGAACCCTTTGTCAGCAGATTCCATGTAAATGTCGCTGGTCACTTCTTCATCGTTCATGACACGCTTAAAGCTTTCCTGGCTTTCAAATAAATACGGCAGGCTGAAGACGGAATACGCCGGTTCAAAGCTTTCGAGGGCACTCCCGCTCACCTTGCTGAAATCCATGGCGCCGGTCTGAGTCCCTTCAATTACTTCCCGCTCGCTTCCAAGCTCCCCGTTCGGGTAAATTTTAATGCTCATGTCTCCATCCGATTTTTCCTCCACAAGCTCGGCAAACCGTTCAAGCGATTGGTGCACCGGATGGTCCGTCGGCTGGTTGTGTGCGAGCGTGAAGGTCTGTTCTTCCTCCCCGCTTGCACTCTGGCAGCCTGTCAAAGCAATCAGGGCCGTCATCGTAGCAAGACTTATCCATTTTTTCACTGTTGTTTCCCTCCTTTAATTAACGTTCAGCGATACTCACTTCCATGAAAACCACGTGTCTGCTTTTCCGTTAATAATAACCTGCCTCGTTTCATCCTCCGGAAGCTGGAAGTGCATAGACGTAAAACCATTCCTGTACGACCCTTCCTGAAGGACTTCAATGTAAATACCGCCTTCGCCAGGCGTCATGGTACATGTAATCGAAAGCTCGTCGGTATCGTGACGCTTGTCGTTGTCGTCGTAATACGTAAACGATGTCTGTTCACCGTTTTGGCCCGGATACACATGCATGTCGATCCGGCTTTCGGCTTCGTTTTCCACCGGCAGCAGGCTGCCGCCCTTTACCATTACCGGCGTATACTCGAGCGGAGCAGGAACCGTGACCCTGCGTCCCCCTTCGTACCACTGCCCGGTATACATGTCGTACCACCCGTGCGGATGAGCAGGCAGGTACACTTCACGTTCACGCTCTCCCGGACGTACAATGGTGCATACTAGCAGCTCTTCGCCCAGCATGAACTCGTCGTTTTCGACATGCGTCGCTGCATCGTCGCCAAAGTCAAAGAAGGTTGGCTTGATCACCGGCTCGTAGCTGGCCGACGACTTGTGAAGAAGCGAGAATATATACCCGGACAGCTTCTGGTGCCAGTGAATGGCGTCGGAAACCTTGTCGACAATCTCCGGGTACATCCACGGTTCGTTCACCGTCTGGTCGTCATTCCAGGAATGTATTGTAAACCGCGGATAATAAATGTTGCTCTGAATCCAGCGCAGAAAAAGCTCCGGCTCCGGCGCGTCGCCGGAGAAACCGCCCGTATCATGTCCGAAATTGTAAATGCCGGAAAGACTTAAGCCGATCGCCATTTTAATGTTGTACTGGAGCGTTTCCCAATTAGAGTAGTTGTCTCCGGTCCACGTCTGGGCGTACCTGCTGAGGCCCGCGCTTCCTGCCCGGCTGATCAGGTACGGGCGTTTTTCACTGTCAAACTCGGTCTGGGCTTCGAGCGAGCTTTTCGTCATCAGCATCGGGAAAATTGCGCGGTAGTCCTGAAACCTTCCGCCCTGGCCAAACAAATGAACCACTGCTTCAGGATCCCAGATTTCAAACTCGTTGTTGTCATTCCAGGTGGCGTCGATCCCGTTTGCAAGCAGTTCCTTTTTCACGTTTTCTTTCCACCACTCAATGGTCTGCCTGTTGGTAAAGTCCAGATAGACGCCCATATCGTCCCAGAACTGCTGCAGGAGCGGCCGGTGTTTTTTGTCGAGAACAATGTAGTCGTTGTTAAGTACTTCTTCATGCTTTGGGTGATCGATCAACAGGCTCGGTTTAATGTTGGCAATGATGCGGACGCCGTTCGCATGAAAATCTTCAGTAAATTTTACCGGATCCGGAAATTTTTCATAGTTCCAGTTGAAGACGTACCGTTTATGGTCAATGGATGTATATCCTGAGGAGAGGTGAAAGGACTCGCACGGCATGTCGTGTCTCTGGCAGTCTTCTACAAAGTTCATCAGACGCTCCTGAGACCTTTCTTCATCGGTATAGGTCATTGTTGACCCGGAGTAGCCGATGCTCCATTTTGGCATCAGTGCCGGACGGCCAGTCATCCAGGAAAAGCGGCGGGTGACCTCAGCTGTCGTTGGCCCGAGAATGAAGTAGCAGTCCAGAAAATGAGAGCTGGATTGAAAAAAACGGTACTTTCCGTGGTAGTTGTCCTTTTCCCGGCCCATGTCGAAAGCGCATTCATTATAGTCATCGTAGTAGAGTCCAAAAGCCACTCCGGTTTCCGGCGAATGCGTAATATAGTACGGAATATGCTTATATAGCGGGTCCGTTTTTTGGGCATCGTAGCCCATTGCGTCAATGTTCAGCATCCGGAAGCGCTCCCCGTACTTATTGACATTTCCTGTTTTTTCCCCGAGGCCGTAGTAACGCTCTCCTTCATTTCGTTTTAAGTAGTGGGCTGTCGGCGCCGTTTCAGCAATCTGAAACCCGTACGCCTGGGTATTTCGGTCTTCGGCAATCAGCTTCTCTTTTTCATCTGTTTTGTCGAACCAGCTGCAGTGCAGCTTCGTTTTATTGATCATCAGCTTAAGTGAAGCCGTTTCAATTACATATTCTTCAGGATTCTCTGACGTTTCATAGGCCGGGAGCGAAAAATAATCAGTGATTCGATTCCGGTCGAGTCCTTCAAACGGCATCTCCGTGTCTCCCGGGGCCACTGCCCATGTATGTATATCCATCTCCGGCTGTCCCTTCGTCAGTGTAACGCGGAACAATTTTTCTTCGAGTACATAAACGCAAAAGTACATTTCCTGCACATCGGATTCAAAAATAAGCATATTGTTCTTTTGAGCAGATAAATAAAACTGGTCTTTCGTCGTTAGCATATGTTCACCCTCTTTGGATTAATCACTTGCCCAAATAATTAATTTGTAGTGTAAACAAATTAATTATTTACTTTATGATAAGGCTTTCCTGAACGTTTCGCAACCCCGATTTTCTTGATGATTTATTCTGTTGTTATATTAAAAAATGGTTCCCCTCTCTGCCTAGGGGAACCATCGTTATGCAATACTGCGCTGCTACTCTTCTGTTCTTTTCCTGTGATAAAAGAAATTGCACAGAAAAAGCACCGCCACGACCGCAGTCATAAACAAAATACCTTCTATCCTGTACGTTGCATCGTAATGGGTCTGGTCTAGTAGAAGCACCAGGTTCCATGAAACAAATAAAAATATTCCATACAAATAAAGAACGGATTTTGTACTTTTCATCCAATCCCTCCATCGGCTAGTATTGCTGACTTTTTTCTGTTCCCTTCCCCTTTTCGGCTAAATCGTTAGAATTGAACTTTATTAAAAGATTTTTAAGAAATGACTCTCCGTTATAAATATTGTTGACGTTTCTTTTGTACCAGTGTACTATTTAATTAATACACTAATACAAAGGAGCTGTGCTTTATGACAAGCTGGTTACAATTGTGGAAAAAAGAGTTTGCGCTGACGCGATCCGTCTTTTACTGGTGCCTGGCGCTGATATTTTTCGTCGTCATCTTCGCCATCGTTATGAACAGCGGAAATTTTTTCTCGGTAAATTCGAATAACCCTGCCGAAACGGTGGGAAGCGTGGTGTTAGGTTCTCTCAGCGCAGGTATTCTTGCCCATTTTGTTTATCTTCCCATCTATGTGATTGTCAGCCTGGAGCTCGAACGCCGTCAGCTGCACCTCTGGCTCTATCAGCCGCAGCCGGTGACTAAATTGCTCAGCGCCAAATATGCAAGCGGCCTCGCATGCGCTTCTATTTCGCTTTTTATTAACGGCCTTCTGCTTCTTATTGCTGCCTGGCTGACCCCTGGCCTCCCTCCCTTTTTCGGCCTGCTAGAGGAAGGGATAACATGGCTGCAGGTGCTCGCTTTATGCCTGCTTTGTTCGGTTTTTGTGCTTCTCGTCTCTCTTTACTTCAGTGTTTACCTGTTATTTATTTACTCGTTTGACTTTGCGTTTCGGCACACCATAGGTAAAGGGCTTCAAATCGTGTTGGCGGTAGCTGCCGTGTTTCTCCTGAGCCTCCTTGCCAGTTCAGGACTCGGTGATGTGTATCAGGCGATCACCAGCTGGGGCCAGTTTTCGCTCACCGGACTGGTGAATGTGGAATTTTTTAATCTCAACCTATATGCCGGCGTCATTCTTTTTCATACCGTGGTTGGCGCAGTCCTCTTTATCCTGTCCGCTCAGCTGATTGATAAGAAAGCGGAGGTATAGGCTCATGGCTTACACATTTGATAACTCCAGGCCCATTTACCAGCAAATCATTGATACGATCCACGGAAACATCATCCGGGGCGAATGGCCGCCTGGCACGAAGCTTCCTTCCGTCCGGGCGCTGGCTGTCGATTTTGGTGTGAATCCAAATACCGTATCCCGGACATACAGTGAATTAGAAAGGACAGGAGTGTTGGAAATGAAACGGGGACAGGGAACCTTTGTAACCGAAAGCGAAGCAACCATTCAGCAGTTAAAGCAGCATCTGATGCGGCAGCGGATTCAGGAGTTTATGAACGAAATGGAAAGCCTCGGCATGAGCAAGGAAGAAATTCGCCAGGGCATTGATTCCTACCGAAAGGATGAGGACCATGATAACCTTTGACGGGGTAACGAAGAAATTTTTAAGCCGCACTGCTCTCGAAAACGTGACGATCGAAATCCCTTCCAAGGGAGTAACAGGCGTGGTCGGCGAAAACGGAAGCGGTAAATCAACCCTTCTCAAGCTTGCCGGCGGGCTGCTGCGTCCGGACAAGGGATCGGTTTCTTATAACGGACAGCCGGTCTCACGAAAAGACAGCTCCCGGATCGCCTATTTATCGGAAAACGACCATATGTACGCCTTTTTCCGGATCGACCAATTAATTGCTTATCAGGCTTCCCAGTTTCCTGATTTCAACAAACAGCGCGCTTATGACATGCTGTCGTTTATGAATCTCGATCCTGCGCAAAAAATCAAAACGCTCTCCAAGGGCAACCGCGGCCGGGTAAAAATTGTGATTACGCTGGCCCGGGAAGCCGAGCTGCTTCTCCTCGACGAGCCGCTTTCGGGACTCGACCCCATCGTACGGCGCTCCATCATCCAAAGCCTCGTATCCTTTGTTGATGTCGAAGCCCAGGGCGTCCTGATCAGTACGCACGAAGTGAGTGAAATGGATCCCCTGCTCGACCGGGTGCTCGTCCTCCGGCAGCAGCACGTGCTGGACCTTGAAGACAGCGAAGCGATACGCGAGCGTTTCGGCGTTGATACAGCCGGATGGATGGAGCACATTTATGCCAGGGAAAGGAATGTTTAATCATGAACCAGCATCCCGTACTGCAGTTGGAAGGACTCACCAAGTCCATTCAAAAAACAACCGTCGTCCATCCCCTTGATTTACAGGTGTACGCCGGAGAGGTGTTTGGATTTATCGGGCCAAACGGAGCAGGCAAAACGACCACCATCCGCATGATTCTTGGCTTGATTAAAGCCACCGGGGGCGACATTTATATCGCTGGCGAGAATGTGCGGACCAATTCTTTAACCGCTATTTCTCACGTCGGCGGCATCATTGAAAGCCCGGAAATGTATGATTACTTAACGGGCGAGCAAAACCTGAAGCACTATGCCCGGCTTGCCGGTAATGCTTCAGCCAACAACATTTGGGATGCCGCCGAACGGACGGGTATTGCTTACGCCTTAAAGCGAAAACTAAAGACCTATTCCCTTGGCATGAAGCAGCGCCTGGGGCTTGCGCAGGCACTGCTCCACCAGCCAAAGCTGTTAATATTGGATGAACCGACAAATGGACTGGACCCCGCGGGTATCCGGGAACTCCGGCAATATTTGCGGCAGCTCGCTGAACAGGAGCAAATGGCAGTATTCATCTCCAGCCACCAGCTATCGGATATGGAGCAGATGTGCGACCGTATCGGGATTATTCACCAGGGACACCTGGTGGATGTCCAGCCGGTCCAGTCCTTTATACAGGGAGACCATCAAAAGCAGGTTGTCACCATTGTTACCGATCAGCCCCGTGAGGCTTCCATGGTGCTAAAACCATTTACACAGGAGCAGACGACCGTGATGGACGCTTCCTCTCTCCGGGTATCTCTATCGCCCGACGATGTTCCTCATTGTATAGCCACACTGGTCGAGCACGGCATCCGTATATACGAAGTCTCCGTGCATCACCATTCACTCGAGGACCAATTCTTGAAAGTAACCAATGGAGGGGTGTAAGCATGATGTGGGCTATCTGGAAAAATGAAAACATAAAATGGATGCACAAAACAAGCACCTGGATCATTGGGGGACTGGTGGTGCTGATGATTATCGGCGCGGCCCTGCTCAGCAGATGGAACGGAGTCGAGGAAGAGTCGCAGTGGCGGACCGATTATGAACAGGCACTAACGCAGTACGAGGAAGGCGGGGAGCAGACCGGAGCCTCTTTAACGCCGGAGCTCGCTGCTGAATATGAATACCGGCTGCAGGAGAACATTCCTCCACTTGCTGCATACGGGCAGTGGAATTATGTAGATGAAATGACAATAATGATCTCGTTTATTACCCTGTTTTCCATTATTGTTACATCGACGCTGGTCGCCAGCGAATTTCAGACGGGGTCGGTGAAGCTCTTATTTATCCGGCCAATCCCAAGATGGAAACTGCTCATAGGCAAATACCTTTCCGGAATGACATTTGCGGCCCTTCTCACTATGTTTACACTCGCTTCCGTATACATCACAGGCGGTCTGGTGTTTGGCTTTTCGCCACTCGATGCACCTTATCTTTACAGCAGCGAAGACCTGCTGGAGAGAAACGCAGCGATTCACATGCTCAGCACGTTTGGTCTTGGCTTCATCCAGACAGCTGTCATGACGCTATTTGCCGTGATGCTTGCCTCTCTGTTTCGCAGTAATGCTATGGCCATCGGCGTCAGTGTGTTCAGCATGTTTTTCGGAACCACCGCCACCAAATTACTGGCACAGCTTAATGAAAGACTCGCGTCCTACAGCCTGTTTGCCAATAATGATCTTACGGTTTTCATCAGCGATAATGTTCGCCAGTTCGTTGATGTCAGCCCATGGTTTTCAATCATTATCTTGAGCTGCTACACGTTATTGTTTATAATGATTGCATTAGTCAGCTTCACTCAAAGAGACGTAGCTATCTAATCCAGGGCCCTGATTTGACCGCCGAAAGAAAAAATATATTCTAAAAAAAGGCAGAACTTCATCGTTCTGTCTTTTTTATGATTGTATGCTACGTTTTTCTCCGCAACAGCTCGCCTATCAGCAGAAAAACCACGCCAGCTATTCCAAGCCAGTACACTGGAATAGCGACGGTCGGCCCTAGCGCAGGCAGCCAGAAATACATGGCAAAGAAAGCTCCTCCTGGTATAAAACCTAGCATGACACTTGATAATAGAAATTCCTTTATTTTCGAAATGTTCCGAAAGCAGGACCACTTGATATAGCGAAACACACTGTAGGCCACAGCCGATAATATGAGCGTCTCCAGGATAATGAATATCGCAGCTTTACCCAGGCTGTATGACTTGAATGGCTCTATTTGATGAAAACCATATGAAAGAATCGTTTGAAGTACTCCGCTAAAGAACAGATACACCCCTAAAAAATAACAAATGCCCATTACAAACAACGTCATCATTTCTTTGGGCACTGTCTGAGGCAGCTCGCCGACAATATCTTCCGCATATTGCTTCGGATCGGAGCCGAACAGCTCCGTACTGTCCCTGCCCTCTGCCTGCAGAACAAGAAGATAATCCAGTAATTCCATCAGCACCTCTTCGGTTTCCTGGTCACTCTTATCAAATGAGAGACGGATATATACCAGCATATCCTCATATACTTTTTTATTCTCTTTAGTTAGCTGCTCCCGCTTTTCGTTGTTTTCCTCCACCAGCGTACTCACTTACGACTTCTCCTTGTCCAGTAATTGATCGACGGGCTGCTTCAGGGCATTCCAGTTTTCCCGGAACGCCTCCAGCGAAGCTTCGCCCTCCGGGGTCAGCGTATAGTATTTCCGGTTCGGACCGCTGCCTGAAGCCTTCATTTCCCCGTGAATCAGCTTTTCCTTCTGGAGTCGCAGCAGGAGCGGATAAATGGACCCTTCCTTAACATCGATCCCCTGCTCCTGCAGCTTGACCGCCAGTTCATAGCCATAGACAGTTTCACGGGAAATAATAGCTAAAATACATCCCTCCAGAATCCCCTTCAACAGCTGACTTCGCTCATTCATTTGCTCACCTGCCTTGTATTACATGCTAGTAAATTGGTCAAAAACCTCCCGTACGCATTAACGCCAGGGCGAGTTAGCATAAGAAACATTCTGCTACCTTGTATAACAATATAGTTTTACCATAAGTTACATTTTTTGAAAAAACAATAGTAATTTTTCCAATCATCATAGGGCTTGTATTTTCGGTTCTTATGTTCAAAAATGGAAATAATTACAATCACAGGAGAGAGGCCATGCGTATTACTGTACATGTATTATATTTTGTTTTGCTCCTTTTTGTATGCGGATTGATCGGGTTTGGTTTATTTGGAATTGGTTTTACGAGTTCGCTCCGCCCTTCTGCGTTTCTTTTCTTCTTTTCCTTCAGCGTCATATGGACGGTCAGCTATGTAGGCCATCTTCACCTCGGGCGCTGGGATCTGCGTCTCGCCTTATGGGTATGTACAGTCCTTGGCCTGAGCCTACTGTTCGCTTCAGGGGCAGAAATAATGGAGGTTATTCGATGAAAAAATGGAATCTTGCCATCCTGCTGCTTTCCGGCATGTTTTTGGTATATGGCCTTGGATTGGTATCAATGTTCACCCTTGGCATTTTCAGCAGCATCAATCAATTTTTCAGAACCATGGGCATGGTCGCCGTTCCTCTCGTCCCCTTTTCCCTGTGGCTCTATCTGCTGTACCGGTTTCATGCCAAAAAAGACTATCAAAATTATTACATCGGTATTGGATGTCTTGCGCTTCTGATATTCGCTTTCATATACGATGTGCAGATGCTCCAGCGCTATGCTGCCTGGTAAGATTCTGGATTTTGCCAATAAGGAGGAAATAGAAATGAGCTTCGCCTGGAGAACAGGGTTACTGGCAGGCATTTTAACATTTGTGGTTTTATTTGTTTTAAACGTTCTTTTTCCTGATTTACCGCCTTTACTCGAATTTTCCAGCGATGCCATGATCGCTTTCCTTGCGATCGTCATCGCCTATACTGTCTTCGGGCAAAAAGATTCATGAAATTGACTATAAGGAGCAGTCACGATGAAAATGCTCAAAGTGTTAAAATATATACTGATGATTTGGCTCATTATTCACGGCCTTACAGCTATCGTATTAAGCCTGTTGATACTAACCGGTACTCATTATATCGATGTGCCTGTGTCTTCAGCGATATCCGCTGCCGTGGGCTCCGGCATCTACATCTGGGTTGACCATCAGCTCAAACAAAATTCTTTCTTAGTAATTGTTCGCGTATCCCACAATAAAAGTCTAAAAACCTTCCTGAACTTTTACTTTAACAAATATATCCAGTCATGCAATCTACCCAAATCGCCAAATGAAAGACTTATATCTTTGAGAAACTTTTCAACACCGATTAATAAAGGATTGCCACTTTAATATATGTATATTATTGTTTTAAATGTAATTAATTTACATAAAAGTCGAAGGAGTCTGAATCTATGCGCTATTTAATGTTGGCATTGGCTAATTGCCTGATTTTTATTACGGCAGGAGTTGTTCATCGTTTCTCCATAAGGGCGTTAAACATCCCGTTTGATCATGCGGTGTTGTACTGGGGATCGTTCATTGGAGTGGTGTTCGTTATTACGCTGCTGCTGGTTCCCCTCTTCAATAAACAGTTATCAGCAGTATAAAATGTCGTTGATGAGGCAGGCACGTTCAGCACTCATGGTGATATCATATGCTAGGCTGATGGATGTCTGCCTTTTATCTTTTATATTATTTTGAACAGTGTTAGGAGGGCTTTTCATGTTTACATCCATCCTTCAGCTTCCCTTCCAGCCCCGGAAGCAATTCGCTTTTTTAACAGATCATTACCGGCTCCCCCTGGTGGCAGCCATTATCCTGGGCAGCAGTATTTTACATACTTTTATTACGAATTATATTTTCCCCGATACTAATCAATCTCCAATCTTTTCCGATAATCTCTGGCTTTTAGTGTCGGAGACTCTGTTTGCGGGAATTTCTGTTCTTATATTACCCTTGATTTTGAAAGGCGCGGGCAGCATTCATAATCATCCCCTCTCCTATCAAAAAGCTTTTTGGGTGAATATTTTAACTGTTATTCCTTCTCTATTTCTGCTGCCAATTGCACTTATTGGATTGTTCCTGTTTCTTGCGCAGGGAAGTACTTCGTCAATATTTACGAGTGTCTATATAGTACTGGAATGGCTTTCTTTTGTTTGGGTATTTGTCGTTGCCGTCAGCACGATCCAGGTTGCGGCAAATACGACCAGACCGAAAGCCTTAACGATCGCCTTCACGTACTTATGTTTTACCGTGATAGCTGCTGTCGTCGCGGTTTTATTCCTGGGAGGCTTTTACGCAGCGTTCTAGCTTCCCCGCTGCCTGACCGATAAGAAGGGTTTCACCGATTATATTTACGCAATAACCCTTCCGGAATATGGCAATAATCGTCGGGATATTTATCCAGCCTGTCCTGATGTTCTTCGGCGCTTTTGATGTAATTGGCAAGAGGCAATACCTCAACCATTATAGCCCCGTAATCATTCCTCTCCCTGAGAAACGCCTTCGCCTCTGCTAAATGCTCCAGGCTTTCACTATATACGCCGGTTCTATATTTCTCCCCCACGTCCGGCCCCTGCTGATTTAAGCTGTATGGCTCAATGATTTCAAATAAATATTCCATCAATTCCCTGACGGTTATCACGTCCGGGTCAAATTCCGTTTTTACACATTCAGCGTATCCATCATAGTCACCGTTAAGAGTATGACTGCTTCCGTTCGCTCTGCCCGCCTCAGTAAATTCCACGCCAGGCAGCGTTTTTATAAATGCCTGCACGCCCCATAAACAGCCGCCGGCAAGGTATATGGTTTCCATATAAACACTCCTTTTGTTATCCCAGGACGTAGTATCTTTATAAATTTTTTCCATGATAATTCTTGTTTCGTTCGTATTATAGCCTTGTTTATGAAAAAAGGATGCCGGGCCTCTTTCTTCTTCAACCGTGGATAAATACATTTGATGCACGCTTTCTGCTTTTAGATCTTTTTCTAATTTTTGCATCAGTTCAGACCCTATGTAAGAACGTTTATGACTTTGAACCACGCATAATTCATTTAATTAATAGACCACACTCTGTTCCCAATATTCTAAATTACCTATAGCAAAACCTATCATTGAATCTTTTTGGAAGCATGCCATCCCTCGAAAACTACTCTAAAAGTACATATCATCAATCCGTGCTTTTACATACGTATAAGACCAATTCTCAAACCAGGGCGCTTTTGAGTCTGTAACTCATAAGCAGAAAAATTATCTTCATAAGTGATCCCCTTTTCACTTTCATGTTACTTGCATTAAAAAAACTATACTTTAAAGGTGTGGAACGGGTAAAAAAATACTAATCTGCCTGGCCCTTCATGAGTTCATATATCTTTCGTACTGTGTTAACATTTCGCACCGTTATCTGTTTGTACCTTTTTGTTCCGACGATTTTTGTCAGCCCGCTTTTGGTTGCCTCGTTTTTATCCACGGACCAGAGAACCGCTCCCGGAACATACTGCACTGTGTCAATACCAGGCTTAATGACCAAATGTTCAAGTATCGAAGCCTCATCGATTTCTTCCCATAAAAACAACACGTCGCTTTTCATTTCTTTGTCATTTTTCCATGTGGCTGGAATAGCCTCCATGACCCGTGTAATCTCATCGATACTTCGTACGACTACTTTAATGTGTAAACTGAAATTTTTGTATATGGCTTCTTCCAACACAAGGGGAAGCTCTTCTTTTGACAGGCTGTGATTTGAAAAAATGATGTTGCCGGTATTAATATAGCTCCTCACATCGTTCATTCCGGCTGCTTCAAATGTCTGCTTTAGGGTTTTCATGTCCATTTTATTTTTTCCACCTACGTTAATCCCGCGTAGAAGAGCGATATAAACCATACTTATCCCCCTGTTAACTTTTCATTTATTTTAGCACATTATTCAAAGACCTCATGGATGAACGTGCTGTCCATTCCTGATGCGCGTCCTAAAACCGTAACGCGACAAAATAAACGGAGAGTATCAATGAATTTTAAACGTCCAATGCTCCAGCAATAGCGCCCATTTATCTTTTTGCTATTTCCTAGTAGAATACAAAAAGGAATTATTTTACATTATATAGTGGATAAAGGAGAAACTTTTATGATGAACGAATGGCAAATAGGATTATTGACTGGTTTATTGGCAACGATTAGTTTCATTTCATTAGATATGTTTGCGTCGTTTTCTTATATCGTTGAAATGATAATCGCTTTTTTTTCACACTGACAGGCTCATTTGCAGGAAATAGGTTGTTGAATAGCATACGAAAAAATAAAAAAAGCTCTGGAGAGTAGCTATGAGCATTTTCATGTATCAGTTCATCTATTTTTAAGTTTTTGAATTTTAAGCTAGTCGTTTAAGGAGGAAATCATGAGGATATTAAGACTGTTTTATAAATTGTTTGGAACTATATCGTTTGCTTTAATTCTTATGGATTTGCGCCATATTATTCATATGCCAAATTGGTTATTTATATTATTATTACTTATTTTGGCTATTTCTATTGGGATTTTCTTTTACCTTCAAAGAAAACAATCAAGCGTTTCCACCGACTATGAAAATTGAGTGGGGCTGTAGATGGGGATCTTTGATGGTTAGCCAAATCGTGCCTATTTTAGAATAATTGGTATATATTTCTATTTTTAAAATACCACAGTCCGCCTCATTTTTATACCAATAATTCCCTTTTAAATAAGAACATAAAAATTATTCGTTGCCTCCCGGATTTTTTTCCTTGTATAATATAGGTATTTTATAGGTGCCATGATAATATTCAAGCACATAATTACAAGGAGGCCCTCCACCATGCCATCACTCGATCAAACCGACTGGGCTATTCTACGGGCTTTGCAGTACAACGCCAAAGAATCCTATTCCCATATTGCCCGGTCATTAAATGTAAGTGAAGGAACGATTCGCGCCCGGATCCGCAAAATGCTTGATGACGGAGTTTTTGACTTTATCGTTCATACTGACCCGAAAAAAATTGGTTTGGACGTGCAGGCCATTGTCGGTGTCAATACCAGGCTCGGACAGCAACAGCACACGTCGCTCTTCAACTCCAAACCTTTGAAGCCGTTCGTTTCGTGGGAGCCTTCTCCGGTAATCACGACCTCATGATACAGGCATATTTTTCGACCAATGAGGAATTGGTTTCGTTTATCAACGCCGATTTAGCCGCAATTGAAGGTATTTTAGATGTCGACGTCAACGTAGAGCTCAAGCAATATAAAGACAGCTTTTCCTATTAAGGATAAAAAATAAATAATTTTACCTTTTATTACAAAAATTGGTTTTCATATCCTTTCTTTTCGTTTATACTGAAGCAACATTTTTCGAAAAGGGGGGAGAGCGCGTATGAAAAAGCTCACCACAACAATTTCCAGTCTTCTACTTGCATCGGTAGTTTCCGTTACTTTGGAAACGCCAGCCGAAGCCGCCCATGTAGCTGTCGTCGGCGGTGCCAGTCTGGGGTATCAACCATCCATCCAGGAAGAAAACCACAACGGCCAGCATCCCCTCCGTACCGAAAGCTATATTTCGGAGGAACAGCGTCAGCCTTGCGGCACATCCGAATGCCGAACAATTTTTCAGCAGTACCATGACCACATGAACGACATTTTTAATCGCACCGATGACGTGCTGACATTTGATGCCTTCGAGCAATCCCTCGTGTATCAATTATCCAATGGCGATTATTATATTGTCTCGAATTACACCAATGAAGTTAACGGAAACTATCGCCACATCGAAGTCATTTTGCATCAAAGTCTTGAGTATCTGCAGGACATGTATATCGAAACGGACGCCTCATCGTCATACGCCTCTCCAATGGTTCCTGGCGATAACCGGTGGGCTAGAAACACCGGCCAGGGCGAAGAATAATTACTCAAAGAAGAAAATGCTGTCTCCGTGAAAATATGGAGATGGCTTTTTCAGTTTATCGAACTGCGGAAAAAACTCATGAAAAGCACGATTACTTTTGGGGTTAATATATCAACTAGAAAAGCTTGCATGTAAATAGTTGGGAAGTGGGGGCCCGTTACTGAAACCTGTCCATTTCGTATACACAGAAAGAAAAAGATCCTCCTTTAATGATCCGGATGAAAAATCTCATAATATTTTTATCATTCCCGTACAGGATTTCCTTCGCTGTCGAGTAAAGGTGTCAGACTGCTCCCCGTTCCCGCAACTGTACACATGTAATTAATACCCGTGTCCCGATCGACAACAATAAAAACTTCCCCAAGCTTAGACAAACTTTTTGATTGTTTGATGTAAAAACGCTGCTCTTTTCCCTCTTCATTCTTCTTAAACAATCGAATCGCCCCCCATATTTAAACGAATTACCCCACCTCAGTTTGACTACCTTAATGTCCTGGTTTTCTGCCTATCATTCGTAAGCGTCCAGGCTTTTATCTTTGCTTTAGCCCTTTCTTCGTGACCGGCTAGAATTTTCCCTTCCAGTACGCTTGAAAAAAGAAATATGAACACCCTGTCTCGTTGATAGAATGAGTAAAAGTATAAGCGTAAATTCTTGACCCCGAATGAGGTGGACGAGGTATTCTTATTAATAGATCTTATTAAATAAATCAATGGAGGAATGGAAGATGACCAAATTTGCTTTCGTAACCGGCGCAAATAAAGGGATCGGATATGAAACCGCCCGCCAGCTGGCAGAGCAGGATTATCACGTTTTCTTAGGTGCCCGTAACGAAGAACTTGGCCGGCAGGCCGTTCAATCCCTGGGGGTTTCGAACGTTTCGTTAATTCCAGTCGATATTTCTGACCCCATGTCCATTCAAAGCTCTGTAGACAAAATTCGAATGAAAACGGAACAATTAGATTTACTCATTAATAACGCTGGCATCGCTCTTGATTTTAACCTTTCACCCAGTGAAGTCGATTTAGAAACATTGCAAAAGACATTTGAAGTTAACTTTTTTGGCACGTTCCAAATGATTCAGGCTTACGCACCGTTAGTAAAGCAGGCTCAGGGCGGTAAAATTGTTAATTTAACAACCGATATGGCGTCTCAAACCATGTTTGATAATGGAGAGGCCCCTCCGCTTAATATACTGGGGTATAACTCATCAAAAACGGCAGTGAATTCCTTAACTCTTACCTTCGGAAAAGAGTTTGAAACCGAAGGACCGGAAGTTATAGGGGTAACCCCCGGCTTCACCTCGACTGATTTAAATGGCAACCCTTCTGCCGGAAAGACACCTGCTGAAGGAGCTCAGACAGTCGTGAAATACGCTTTAAGTGAAACTAATTATAACGGCAAGATTCTTAATGATAAAGGTATTATCCCATGGTAAGCTTCCCCTTTAATATCATAAACGGGAGAACCCGACTCAAGGATTCAAGCCAAAGGTAATCAGAAAATTGAATAGAGAATGTCCCGCCTTTTCATTCTTTTTAATTTCTATAAGCGGAGGTTCACTTTATGTCATCAACCTGGAATCAAGAACAGCTCAGCCTTTTTGCCCGTTCCGATGATTTATACGTTTCTCCCTTTTACAGCGATGGTAAAACCCCGGGCACGCCAACATGGATCTGGAAGGACTGGATTCACTGCCGGTTACTTTTTAATCAGAGCAGACAGGCTTTTCATCGGTTAAAAAATTAAAAAACGCATTTTTTCGTGGATCATTTGATTCACGTTTTTTTGTGCCCAATTATTTGGTGATGCAAAGCATTCGCTCTTCCAAGAAGACTCTATTTTTTCTTCTTGCGAAAATTATTTTTAGTAAACGGGCTGGAAATATAAACGACAAATAGAAACCCAAATACATGGGCAGAAATGAGGCCGGTTATTAACATGGTTCTTGAAATATCCAGAGCTGTCAGCGAAAACATTAGTATTCTCTCCACCTTTATAAATTCTTGCCACGGCATACTTTAACGGTCTTTACAGATCGATGTTTCTACGTCACCCACGGTTAAAATTCTCTCCTTCCTAAATTCCCCTATTATCATGTTCATAATCATCCAGACAGCTCAAATTTTTCATTCAAAAAGCCAAAAAAAGACCAGCCGTAAAGGCTGATCTGGAGAAAGGCCGTATATTCATTAAGAAAAATATTGAATAAAGCAGCAACGTAACTTCGCCTGGCTATTATCCTAAATTAATAATTTTTAATACACGGCTGACCGTTTTTTTGCTGATTTTGCCGCTTGTAAACCGGGGGATCTGCCGGAAGGTCATATTCATGATAAACATAGTGTTGTTCGCCTGTAAGGGCTTATTCGCAGCCATTAATCCTTTTTTTATCGACACAATTAAAAGATATATCAGTTGCCCTAACCCTTTTTTATACTTCATTTGGGCAAGCGTGTCGTTATGGTCCAGGTTTTTCTTTCTGTTCCATTTGGAAGCAGGCGGCGTGTGGCCTAAAAGAGCATGAAATTCTTCGTCCCTTATACGATGCACATCTGCTCTATAGTACGAGGGCAGCCTCTCTTTATTATAGGGCGAAGCGTGATCGTCCCCTTCAATCGTTATCGTATGGGACAACCTTATATCCTGAATAGAACTTCCAATATTCAGTGTATACCTGCCGCTTTCCAGGGACCACGCCTGAATGGCTGTGTTATAGTAGGCGGCTTGATCTTCAGTAAACGGAATCGTTACTTCTTTGGCCTCTCCGGGCTCTAAATGCACCTTCACAAACCCTTTCAGTTCTTTTCGGGCCCGAAAGATGTGTGAATCCAATGGTTCAACGTAAAGCTGGGCAATTTCTTCCCCCGCCCGGGAGCCTGTATTTTTTATCGTCAACGAAATATGTGTGCTGCTGACATGCATTTGGCTGTATTCAAAACTAGTGTAGGACAGCCCATACCCAAATGGGAAAAGAACAGGAATTTCTTTAGTATCAAAATAACGGTAACCAATGTAAATGCTCTCTCTATGCTCAGCGGTTGCTTCCCGTCCAGGATAGTACGAAGCTGAAGGGACATCGCTGTAATGAACAGGATACGTTTCCGCCAGTTTTCCACTTGGATTACAGCTACCCTCCAGAACGTCACCCAAAGCTTCTCCCATGCCCTGCCCCCCAAGGTACGTATGAATAATTCCCTGAACCTTTGAGGCAAACGGCATTTCCACTATAGAGCCGCCCGAAAGAATCACAATCACGTTATCATGAATGTTCGTCAGCTCGTCCACCAGCTCTAACTGATTATTTCCAAGCTTCATATCTGACCTGTCTATGCCTTCCGCTTCACTTCCTTCATCTAAACCGAGAAAGAGCAGAACAATGTCTGATTCTCTGGCAAGCGAAGCGGCTTCCTGCTTCAATTTTGTGCTGCTCCCCCCAAACCTCTTAAATCCCTTCGCATAGCCTGAAAGAGTTAATGATGTTTTTTGCAGGGCTTCCCACGGACTGGGTAAACTGGTCGGCTGAACTAGTGAGCTTCCCGCGCCCTGATACCTTGGCACATCTGCAAAATCACCGATAACTGCGATCGTCTGTCCGCTTTGCAGCGGTAGAATATCCTGTTCATTTTTAAGCAGAACCATTGAACGCTTCGCCGCTCCCACGGCTGCTTTGTGATGGTGCTCCGTCTCCACTGCCTTTTTCGTATCAACAGACCGGGTATCAAAGATTAAAGTGAGCAGCCGGTCCACGCTTTGGTCTAAAACGTTCTCCTCCAGCTCATTCGTTTTTATAGCGTGCACGATCTCCTGATCCGTGATGCCGCCAGTCGAGGGCATTTCAAGCTGATTTCCGGCCAACAGTCCCTTGATGCGGTCGTTGTTACCTCCCCAGTCAGTAACAACAACTCCCTCATAGTTCCATTGATGATAAAGCACTTCCTGCATTAGATACAAATGTTCATTGGCATATTCGCCGTTTACTTTATTGTAGGCACTCATCAACGTTTTCGGCTCCCCTTCTTCCACAGCTAAGCGGAAGCCTTCTAAATAAATTTCATGCAGGGCCCGTTCATCGACGATTTCATCAATTGTCATTCTCAAATGTTCCTGACTGTTAACAGCAAAATGCTTAGGACACGCAGATATACCGTTACTCTGGATGCCTCTCGTCATGCTTGCGGCTAATTTTCCGCTGAGAAAAGGGTCTTCGGAAAAATATTCGAAATTCCTTCCGCCCAGCGGATTTCGTTTAATATTTAAACCAGGCCCAAGAACGACACTTACATTTTCACCAACCGCTTCGCTGCCAATATAATGACCAACATCGTGCAGCAGGCTTTCATCCCAGCTGTTCGCCAGCGTGGCAGCGGTGGGAAAGCAGGTGGAAGGGATGCTTTTATTCAGTCCTAAATGATCGGCTTTTCCGCCCTGCTTTCTTAACCCATGGGGCCCGTCTGTCAGCATGATCGAAGGAATATTCAACCTCTCGATGTCCTCCGTGTTCCAAAAGTTTTTCCCGGACATCAGCGAAGCTTTTTCCTCCAGCGTCATCTGATCAATAATTTTTTGGTTTTTCAGCATTGTGTTTACCACCTTGTAGGATTCGTATCATTCGTCATCTTTTTTCATTTCTTGTGTTTGAAGAATGTAGTAGCAGATATTATGGACTGCTTTTCTAAGCCCTGCCACCGTTTCTGTTTCGTCTTCCTCCAGGTGCTCTGCCAGTTCTTCTTCAAATTTATTCGCCATAGGCAGATTGATAGGGAAAGCAAGCATCATGTCGTTTCCGGCATGTATGGCCTGCAACGCATCAAAGTGCTCGCCCTGCGGCCCTATTCCTGCATCGGTAATGACAAAGCCTTCAAATCCCCACTCCTCGCGCAATACGTCGGTCAGTAATGCCTGGCTGCCGCCGGACCAAGTAGGCCCAACTCTTGTAAAGGAGGACATTGCTCCGTGGGGTTCGCCTTCTTTTACTGCTTTTTCAAAAGGACGAAGATAAATTTCCCGCAAAGCCTGTTCATTTGCCCATACATATAATCCGTTACTCGCACGGTTCGTTTCCTGGTCATTTCCAACAAAATGCTTCATTACAGCGGTCGTATCGGTGCTTTCCAGACCTCTGATATAGGCAGCGCCGGTTTCACCGACAAGATGCGGATCCTCCGAGTAATATTCAAAGTTTCTGCCTCCAAGCGGCGTGCGGTGCATATTAAGTGCAGGAGCGTATACCGCTTCCACATCAAAAGCGTTGGCTTCCTCTCCCATCGACGTACCCATGTTTTCCACCAGCGATTTATTCCATGTGCTTCCAACATTGATGCCGGCCGGAAAAGCAACCGATGACCACGAGTCAAAGAAGTTTTTAATCGTAGAAGGCCCATCGTACATGGAGGTTTCCGGAATGCCTAATCGTTCGATAGGCACGGACCAGTAGCCGCCATCACCTGCTAATTTAATCATTTCCTCGGCGGTAAATTGATCGAGAAAGTCCTCCCAGAGAGGATCATTATAATCGAGCCCCTGCAGATCCTCGAGCACAATATCGTTATCCACATTCGTCGGAGGCGTCTCTTCCGTGGTGGCTTCATGCTCGTAATCGGCGGTTTCCTCCACGATATCCGGAATTAAGAAATCATCTTCCGAAGGTCCGTCGGGATAGGTTTCTTCCGGGTTCGCCCGGGATAAATACGTCAGGTCACCTTCAGCGTCCTCGAAACGATTTTGAATCGGTGTACCAGTTGTGCCGTCTTCATCGTAAATGTTTGTTTCTTCAACTGTGAACGTGGAAGTGTCCTGGCTGTCCCGGATATGAGAGGCAACATTCAGATCGTAATCTCCTTCCTCAAGCACCCAGGCTTCTTCATTCTCGTGATCGTAAGTCGCCATATCCTTTACCGGAAAGCTGACAGTCACCACCTCCGATTCACCCGGATCCAGTTCTGAGGTTTTCGCGTAGCCTCCCAGCTCCTTATCCGCTTTTTCCAGGCCGCCTTCACTATATGGAGGAGAAAAATAAACCTGAACGACGTCTTTGCCGGCTGCGTCACCTGTGTTCGTTACATTAATGTCAAAAGAAATTTCGGTATCCGTGAAATTCGTTGCTTCAACATTCCAGTCAAACTCTGTATAGGAGAGACCGTAGCCGAATGGAAACTGAACGGTTTCCTCATATTCTTCGTCTGTCAGAAAGGTTTCATAGTACCGGTAGCCTACGTAGATGCCTTCCTCATTGTTAACAAAATGCCGGCCGGTCTCCTCCCCATTTTCGTTTACATATTCAAAGTCTCCGGTATTTTCAACGGCAGGGTTGCTTTCGACGTTATACGCGTACGTATCCGGGAGTCTTCCGGACGGAGAGGTTTCCCCATTTAACACCCGTGCAATTGCATGTGTTCCGTACTGCCCGGGTCCCCCCACCCAAAGGAGAGCGTCAATATTTTCGTATTCCTCTATAAACCCAAATTCAAAAGCGTTGAACGTATTTGCCAGAATGATGACATGCTCAAAGTTTTCGTTTAATGTCGCGATGGTTTCTTCCTCTTCTTTTCTTAACCGGGTATCTTCGATGGACAGGTCTATCGCTTCAGACCCTACTCTCGAAATGGTATATACTGCTGTATCAGAATAGGATACCGCTTCTTCAAGTGTGTCTCCGGGAAGCTCTGAGACGGGCATTTCCTCCGGGTTGTAGGGCAAAAAGCCAACCGCGTTTGGAAGAAGGGTCTGAATAAGTGATGGATCTGACGGTTCGAAATCTTCTGTAGTAGATTCCTCTTCCTTTTCATAGTTGTTATAGACGTTATAAAGCGTGGAATTATAGTTTATTCCTGCCTCGTCCAACGCTGTATATAACCCGTCAGCCTTCGTGTCATCAATGGACCCGGCCCCGCCTCCGCTGAATACCGGGCGTGCTGAACCAGTTCCAAACACGTTTACTTTTTTATTTTCCAGTGGAAGGACATCGTCATTTTTCAGCATCACAATGCTTTCCTCCATTACCTGCTCCGCCACTTCCCGTGATTCGTCTGCGGCTTCCTCCTGTTCATCGGTTAACGGTGCTGTAGCGCTTAAATACCAGTTAAGCAGGCCTCCCCCAATCAATAGAACAATCAGTAATAAAGAGATCAGTATGTAAGGACGACGCTTCAGTTTTTTGTATTTTTTAAATCCTTTCTTTTTCGCTTTCCTTTCTTTTTTATCCTCCGTGTTTTTAATATCCTTCTTCCATTGCTTTATTTGCGTTTTATCGTCTCTTCGGAGATCCTTTTTTTCTTCTCTTGAAAGCGGTTTTCGTTTCTTTTTCTCTTCTCTTAGTGCTTTAATTTTCCTTTTTGCTTCTTGTTTTTGTTCTTTAACCTTCTCTTTAAATGCTGACCGGTCCATTGTTATGAACCCTCCCCCCCTTGATTTGTAAGCGCTGACATTTATACATATCTCTTAACTGCACTTAGTATACAAAGGTCTAATAAAAAAAACATTCCCATTTAAGAAGGAATGCTTTTCCAAATATGAACCTATTTTCAAAATTGTATATTCTAAAATACAAATTCTTTATTTTTCATTCCAATTAGTGTGATCTTTTGTAAGCTCAATCAATTGAATTTCATGGGCATCCAGAGTCGTTTGAAGCAAACACGGGTCTTCAGCATTCAAATAATCTGTTCGAAGGCCAGGCTCTGCTTTTACCTGAAGATAGCTTTTCAGCTCAGGATCAATCACCTCAGGCGCCCCAAGCTCCACCCATGCATCATAGGACGAGCCGTGTTTCTGATTAACAAAATGTTTTTTTATCCGATAGTTTCCCTGCAGCCCTTTTAATTCTAATTGTAGGGACTGAGCGGCACTGTTTTCAAATACACCGTAGCGGCTGGTGGAAGTTAATTGAGAATAATCGAACGATCTATATAAACGGTTTGGGTGGCTGTAATTCCAAAGCAGGATTTGAAGCTTGTCATCCGACTTTGTCACAATCATATTATCTTTTATGGTGATAAGCTCCTCCCCCAGCTTACTCAAAAAAGCAAAAGCATGGTAGCTGGCTTTTTTAATCCCATTATACGTCATTAAACCGAAACCGCCGTGATACAAAGCGGGCTCTCTGCTGAATTCCCTGAAAACATCCGTGAAGGTCCAATACCCCATCCCGCTTATTTTTTGAAAATTATCCACGGCATTTTTGACAATAAAAGCCGCCATGTAACAGGTATCATGAAGAGGATCGCCGTAATCGCTGTTGGCGTTCCATTCCGTTATCCATTTTTCCTGATTCAGCGTGCTGTACTTTTTTGTATGGTTTATTATTTTATCTATGGAGGCGGAGAAGTTATCTTCCTCTCCAATCATAGTGACTTCACTTAAAAATTCTGTAATAGTACTAAAGCTCTCCACTTTTTTAGCAGGCTTGTCTTTTTTCTTCTCCGTGTTAGTCATCAGATTGTAGACATGAAATGAAAAAAAATCGAGGCCTACCTGCTGCTTGACGGCAAATTCGTGAAAGTCGTTCAGCCAGGAAGCATTCCCATGAAAGTCAATGTTTCCGAAGCCGCCAACGCAAAGATCCGGGTCTATTGCTTTAACACACCGGTAGCTTTGGGCATAAAAGGAAAAAAACTCTTCCTTTGATTCACGCCAGAAATAGTCAACCTCCGGTTCATTCCAAAATTCAAAATACCAGCTCTTTACTTCTTTTGAGCCGTAACGGTTGAATAAATGCCTGATAAAAGAATCCAGCAATTCCAGCCACCGTTCCATGGATTTGGGAGCCGACACCGAAGCCCTTCCTTCAAAAATGGTGTAGGACTTACCGGCAAGCTCTCCTGGCATAAATCCAATTTCTATAAACGGTTTAATGTTATTTGCCAGCAATTGATCAATCAGTGCTTCAATATGAGAAAAATTGGCATACCATGAGCCATCAGGCCTTTCATTGTATACCTCCAGCTGGTCCGAAAAGATATTGTGAAACCTTACGTAGCGAAAGCCAATATCCTTCTGGAGTTGGTAAAGCTGATCATGAAAATCCTTCCGTAAACCCTGCGCAGCATCGCCAAAGGTAGCTAAAGAGGTGAAGGAATGATTTATTGCTTTAGCGGGCTGGGAAAAATCAATATTTTCCTTTGCAGCCTGCACTGCAGGGCCTGGAGTAGTTTTTATAGTCATGTATTGAAATAACTTCTTCAACGACTCACGGCTGTTAATGCTTAAATAATCCCTCGGGATGCTGTAATCTATGCTGAATTGGTACTTTCTGCGATACTGACCGGGAGCCATCTGCATATGCTTTCTGAATACCCTGTAATAGGATTTAGTATCAGGAAAGCCGAATTCCAGCGCGATTTCTGTTACAGCTTTATTTGTTGTCTGCAGTGCAAATAGTGATTTCTCCATCCGTATCGTATCCAGTTTCGTTTTTAGGGAAGTCCCTGCCTTCAGCTTGAAATATCTTGAGACATGCTGCGGGCTTAATGAAAACTCACTGGCTATTTCTTCGATGCTTAAAGAACTATTGGCGTAATGGTTATTCATATATTTCATTATTTCAAACAGTCTATTGTCCTCTAACAATTGCTCGTCGGATTTTTGATATGAATATTCGAAATTTTCTCTTAATATAATTATTATTTCCAGAACAAAATTTTCGATTTTTAAAATAGAGCTGGCCTTTTGGTTTATCAGTAAGTCTAAAATGAAAGCTAACAGCTGTTTCAGGCGTTGCACATGAACGTCTTCGCCTGAAGATGCATGATAGCCATCAAGAAAAAATTGTTGTTCTTCTACATTGATGCCTCTTTGTTTCATGTAATTACTATTGATCTGCAACACTAGTATGTGCGGCTTTTTGCTTTGGTCGACTGAATGAAGAAAGTGTAGTTCATTACTGTTGATAAAAAACAAATCTCCGGCGTTCAGATTGTAGGTTTTTTCATTTATTCTTATTTCCAGCGACCCTTCGAGCACGAACAGTAGCTCAGGATCCTCATGCCAGTGATAGGGATAACGTTCAATAGTCTGTGCGAATATATTTATCGGCAGGTTACTTTGGTAATTAATCGATTCATATGTATACAATTTTCTACCTCCAACAGACAACCGCTTTGTCTCATAACATTTGTTGTAGTTTGCAATTTCAATCTTTAATTGTCAATTCTTTTATATTTTAAATTGTTAATGCAAGTTACAAAAAGACCCGGTTTTCGGTCGCCCCCTCCACTGGTTGACGATCCTGAAAACCAGGTTCTTAAGCTGTACACCTGCATTTCTATGAGACAATCTTTCTGCAGCCAGAGCATCCAGCATAAAAGGAGAAAGGACTTTGCCAGGCCTATGGTTTTTTCGGACAAGCGGCACAGTAGCTGCTGCAGTTGTTCACCGCATAGTTAAAACAGCACGTCCTGCGCTCCCGGAACCACCCGCCTTCTTTGTTTTTCTGAAGCTTTTGATGGAAAAGCTGTAACGGATTGTTCGTTTCTCCAAATAGTTCCCCAGGCGCTTCATAAACGAGATAATGCAGATCCTCATCCATCCGCTGAAGCTCTGAAAGAGAGGCTGATGTTCGCAGTTTCTTTTCGTACAGCGAAAATAAACGAACAGCCGTATTTTCCCATAATATCGGCATCGGCAGGCTTGAAATATGAGAAAGGAGCTTCCAGACCGGCTGCAGGTGCCCGGCAAAGACCTGCTTTGTCAGCCTCGCTCGTTTCTCCTGATAACTGCCTCCCGCATGGCCGGAGGTCTCCAGCATGTGAAACTCCGGGGTCCATTTATCCCTGGAGAAATCTGTACGAAGAACGCTGTTTTCTGGAGAGAGGTCGAGCATCTTTTCGTCTATCGTTAACGCCCTAAAGGCAGGCTCAGTAACAAAACGGGCGTACCTTTTCGAAAACTGGGAAGCAGCCACCATCCTTGAGGGAGCGTTGATTGCAGTCATTACGTCTTCGAGATACGACCGAGCGGCCTCCTCTTTCATCAGCTCTGCCCCGTAAATGATTTTATTCTGCATCGGCTGCGGCGATGGTGCCATACGGCTGCCTCCCTTTTCCGTATGGTATTACCATCGGCGTATGAAATACTGGATCTTCCGCTATATAACAATTCATGTGAAAGACATGCCTGACCATTTCTTTGGTAACAATATCGCCGGGGCGCCCCTGGGCAAACACGGATTTCCCCTGCAGTGCTACAAGATGATCGGCATACCTGCAGGCCAGATTGATATCATGCAGCACCATCACGATAGTACGTCCCTCCTGTTCATTCAGCTCATACAAAAGATCGAGAACATCGATCTGATGGGCCATATCGAGATAAGTGGTTGGCTCATCAAGCAGCAAAGTGTCCGCTCCTTGGGCCAAGGTCATTGCTATCCCGGCACGCTGGCGCTGGCCGCCGGATAGATCATCCACCGGAGTATCACGAAAGGATGTCACTGCTGCTGCCTGCATAGCGTTTTCCATCATTTTTTCATCTTCAGGCGACCATTGTTTTAGCCATGATTGATGCGGATACCGTCCCTGTTTCACAAGCTGTTCCACCGTAAGCCCCTCCGGTGCGGTGGGGCCCTGTGGGAGAATCGATAATTGTTTAGCTATGTCTTTCGTTTTTAATTTAGAAATACCCTTTCCATTTAACAGTACTGCTCCCTTTTCAGGCTGAATCAGCCTTGCCATCGTTCGCAAAAGGGTGGATTTGCCGCATCCGTTCGCGCCAATAAACACAGTAATTTCTCCTTTTGGCACACGAATGGATAAGTCCTGAAGGACGGTTTCTTTCTCGTAGGAGAAGGTTACATTTTTCGCTTCAACAGTCATCTGCTTTACCCCCTTAAAAGTGGTTGCGGTTTTGAAATAACAAGTATAGAAAGAAAGGAGCGCCAATGGCGGCTGTGAATACGCCAGCCGGTACATCCACCGGATAAAAAACCGTACGGGCTATAAGATCCGCAGAAAAAAGCAGCAAAGCCCCGGTGCAGGCAGAAGCCGGAACCAGTGCCCCGTAGGAGCGGCCGATAAGCGCTCTTGCAATGTGAGGGGCAATCAACCCAATAAAACCAATGGCCCCCGCCACGGCTACCGCCGTTCCCGCTAAAACGACGCTCAGGAAAACGACTGCCACCCTGTCCACCTGAATCCTTACTCCCAGACCAGCGGAAGTGTCATCGCCAAGCTGCTGGGCATTCAGACTCCTGGAGAAAAAAACAGCGAGCGGCAGACCCAGTATGAGAACAGGAGCGATGGTAAATATATCGCTCCATGACGCTCCATATATGCTGCCCGTTAGCCAGACATAGGCGTCTGTTGCCGTAACAGCGGAGCTTACAATAATCATGAAAGTCACTCCGGCACTCATAATGGCTGAAATTCCAATTCCTATCAAAATCAGCCGGATCGGAGAGACTCCTTTTTTCCAGGCCAGCGTGTAAATAAGCGAAGATACGAGGAGCGCTCCACTAATGGCAGCAAGGGGGATCCATTGAATACTGACCACCCCGGCACCAAACGTCATAAACGCAACGGCAGCTACAGAGGCTCCTCCAGTCACTCCAACAATATCGGGAGCGGCCAACGGATTGCGGACTACTCCCTGCAGCAGCAGACCTGATACACCAAGAGCACCGCCCGTCAGAAGCGCTGTCAGCGTGCGCGGCACCCGGGAGTTGTTAACGATAAATTCATTTGCACCGCTGCCATTGCCCATCATCGTTTCCACGACTGTAACGGGGCTAAGCATCGTATTTCCTAAAGACGGGCCGAGCACGCAGGCGACCAGCACCGCCAGTGCAAGTATCCCCATTCTCCACATCGCTCTCTTATCCATTTGTAACGAAAAGAAGCGGGTGCGCCATGTCGTATGCCGGTTCATAAATTTGACACCCCTCTTCTTGCGATATAGATAAAGAATGGCCCTCCGACAAGCGCTGTCATTACGCCAATCGGTACTTCCTGCGGCATGATCACAAGCCGGGCAAGCACATCAGCCGAGACGAGCAGTACTGCTCCCAGCATTGCTGAAAATGGCAGGACCCAGCGATAATCGTGACCAACAAAATACCTGGCGACATGCGGAATCACCAGCCCAATAAATCCTACCGAACCCACTACCGCGACAGAACTCCCGGCCAACAGCACGACAATAACACCAATGACTGCTTTTAACAGAATGGTTTTCTGTCCCATGCCTTTGGCAATATCGTCGCCGGTAATGAATAAATTGATTGCTCTCCCAAGAAACATCGCTGCCGCCATAGCCGCCATCATAAACGGGAGTACAGGCAGCAGCATTTCCATGGTCCTTCCGCTTACCGACCCGGCGAGCCAGAACATGACATCCTGCAGCCCTGCCTCATCAAGCACCAAAATGCCCTGCGTGTATGACTGGAATAACGCACTGATCGCCGCTCCGGCGAGCACAATTTTCACCGGCGTCAATCCGTCCCGGCCAAGTGATCCGAGAAAATAAACCACGGCTGCAGCCACCGCTGCTCCGAGAAAGGCCATGCCCATTAAAGAGACGAGCGACGATAACGATAAATACACTATACCGATGACTACAAAAAAAATAGCCCCCTGGTTGATGCCAAAAATGCTTGGGGATGCCATCGGGTTTTTGGTCAGTGCCTGCATCAGCGTACCCGCCACCGCAAGACTCGCACCTACCACTGTAGCGATAACAGCACGCGGCAGCCGGTCCGATTGCACCACAATGTGGCTCGTCGCTTCGTCGTTAAACGCTGAAAAAGATTTCCATACTTCCCCAGCTGTAATGGGCGTCTGCCCAAACAAGAGACTAGAGATAAAGGAAAGCAGAAATAAGAATAAGATCAGGAAAAGGGTCAAGCCCCTTTTCCTTTGCTGTGCTACTCGGTTCTTCATAAATGTCCACTCTTCCAAACACTGTTATTCTTCTTCAATATCAAACGTCTCATAAAGATCATCAAGCATTAAATTCGCTGCGATAATACCGCCGCCGGCATTCCATGTTTCTTCCTCCACCATGTGTACCTCGTCATTTTCAACCGCTTCAAGCTCCTGCCACAGCGGGTGAGAGGTCCATTCCTCGTAGGTTTCTTCAATTTGCTCTGTTTCTGTACCGGAATTAAAGTTAAATATCATTTCCGCGTCCGCTTCAGGAATGCTTTCCTTGGAGGTTAATTTGATGCCCCATTCATCTGTATCTTCATGGCCCTCCGGACGGTCAAATCCAGCATCCTGCAAAATACTCCCGGCAAATCCCATATAAAAAATCCGGGCATGATCCGCGCGGAAATTCGTTATGGCTACTTCAATCGGAAGCCTGTCCCCCATTTCTTCTTTGAAATGTTCGGTCCGGTCTTCGTACTCACTGAGCAGTTCATCGGCTTCTTCTTCCTTGTTTAAGACTTCTCCTGTCAGTTCGAGCGTATCCTTCCATTCGTAAACCTGATCCGTGGTAACTGTTGGTGCAATGGCAGAAAGGTCATCATATATGTCTTCGTGTCTGGATTTGTTCGCAATGATGACATCCGGATCCATTTCTGCTATTTTTTCGAGGTTCGGCTGAATTTCCTCTCCGACCGTTTCGGTTCCTTCAATATCATCGCGTAAGTATTTGTAAATCGGCTGCTGGGTCCACGATTCAACAATACCTACAGGGTCCGCGTTCAGCGCCGCCGCTGTATCATTGGCCCCCTGGTAAAGCGTAACGACTTTTTCCGGGGTTCCTTTGATCTCTGTGGTGCCCATCTCATGCTCCACCGTTCTCGTCTCTTCCTCTTCTGATGAAGCTTCACCATCTCCTGTTTCACTGCTCCCGCTTGATTCTTCTCCGCTTCCGCATGCTGTTAACACCATCGCAGCGAGAAAAACCGTAGAAATACCTGCTTTTTTCTTCACTTACGTCACTCCCTCCCTGTATTTAATTGATAATAATTATCATTATCACTAATTGTATCGTTGATAATCATTTTCATCAAGACTTTTTCGATACAAAGGAATTTTTCCTCCATCTTGGGGAGCATCGTCATACCATTGAACGCCACAGCACAACCAACCGCACACAAAGGCCTCTGGCAAAGAATGCCGGAGGCCTTTGTGTGCGGTTCATTACAGAAGCAGTCATTCCTTTGATTAGAAGTGCCTTTTAAAAATAACGCTTCCGTTCCAGAGATAAAATAAAAGACTTTGAAAATTGCTGTGCTCTCTTGCTCTAAGCGTAAACATTTTTTGCTTTTTACAGGTTCAGTACGAGCACTTTATCACGAAGCATCGAATCGATACTTCGGCCAATTCCCTGTACACCCTGACCCGAATTTTTCACTCCCAAAAACGGAAAATGATCAGGTCCGCGGGACGTCTTGCCATTCACCTGCACCGTGCCGACGTTCAGCTTGTCGGAAATAGCGAAGGCGTTCTCCAGGTTCTGAGTAAAAATACTGGCTTGAAGACCATACTCGTTACGCTTTTCCAGCATGATGGCTTCCTGTTCATTTTCAATTCTTAGAAAAGGAAGCACCGGGCCAAACTGTTCCTCCCAGGCGACTGCCATATCCTCTGTGACATGATCCAAAAGCGTCGGCCCCAGAAGATTTTTTTCCTTATCGCCCTCCAGGATGACTGCAGCCCCCTGCTCCCGGGCATCTTCAATCAGCCTGGTAACGTTATCGGCTGCCTTCTGATCAATCATCGGCGTTACGCTCGCATCTTCCCTCGAGGTGCCTACCTTCAGCCCGGACACGATTTCCTTCACTTTTTCTATCAGCTCATCCGCCACACTGTCCATAACAACAACACGCTTGATCGCCGTGCAGCGCTGACCGGAATAACTGAAGGCTCCGCTGACAATTTCTTTTGCGGCTTTATCCAAATCGGCATCTTCAAGAACAATCGCCGGGTCTTTGCCGCCAAGCTCAAGCACCACGGGAATCATTGATGCTTTTTTCGCAATATGTTTTCCGGTATCTGTTCCTCCGGTAAATGTGATCATATCTATCAGGGGATGAGTAACGATGAAATCGCCAATAACCGAACCTCGCCCCGTTACAACATTTAATACCCCTTCCGGCAAACCGGCTTTCACAAGCGCTTTTACCATTAACAATCCACTAATCGCTCCCTGCGTCGCCGGTTTGAAGACAACCGTATTACCGGTAATAAGCGCTGGAGCAATTTTAGAAGCAGCCAGGTTTACAGGGTAGTTAAATGGCGAAATGGCCAGGACGACGCCGTGTGGAACTTTCTGAACCATTGCTTTTGTCTGTTTTGTAGCGCCGGGAAAGGCATCCCCCTGAATAAAGCTTCCATGTGTTCGAAGTCCCTCTTCAGCTGTGTGGCGAATCAGCTGGGCGGTACGCTTCACTTCACTTTTTCCCGATGACAACGTCTTGCCTACTTCCTTGTGGATCATTTCCCCTATCTCATCGGTCATCTTTTCCAACTCTTCGGCCCAGCGATGAAGAAGTTCTGAACGCTCATGTCCCTCTTTTGCTTCCCACGCTTCCTGAACCTCGGCCGTTTGTTGAATCGCAGCGGCAACTTCCTCCTGACTCAAGGCAGGCACGCTTCCTACGACTTCATTATCGTCGGGAGCATAAATGTCGACAGTGTCTCCACTGTTGCTTCCGATCCATTTGTTGTTAAGCAGCGTAGCAAACACGCCCTCTGTCTGCCGTACGGTCATATTTCTCTCTCCCTCTATCTTTTTTTAACCTTTTAAAGGTTAATGTTATCTATTAAACCATAACAGTGCACTTTCAAACAAGTCTGAATTTTATAAATTATCATTTTTGAAACTAAGAAAACGATTTCAGGGAAAGGAATTTATTAATGTATTCTTAAAAATAATATAAAACCTGCAGTGCGGAAAAGAAAACAATAAGAACCCTTGTCGATAAAATGTGAATGCCTACGCCAAATAAAAGTTAGTAAACAAAAAGGCAAACCCCCGAAATTGTATGGGTTTGCCAGCAAGCTATTTCATATCAGCGCTATTACCAGAATGAAATACTCTTAAAAAAATCTCTTCTTTTATATTAGCCGATAATAACAGTTTGCTCTTTAGCCCCTCTGATAATGATTGGACGGTCACTATTTATTGCGCCTCAGCTGTTTTTGCTCTCCTGCCTACACCGGCCCACCGTATCATTGGAATTGCCAGGAGCGATAGCAGTGGTGCAGCTATAGCCAATACGGCAAAGCTCGAATAAGCTACTATGATGCCGGACAATCCTCCACCGATTGCTCCTGAAAAAGCAATCCAGACATCGACGGCTCCCTGGGTTTTCGCTCTCGTTGACAGGGATGCAGCATCAACTACAATGGTCGTGCCGCTGATTAAGCCAAAGTTCCAGCCAAGCCCGAGCAGGACAAGCGCAATCGTTATCGTTACGAGAGAATCTGCCGGCCCCAGGGCAGCCAGCACTCCTGCTGCCAAAAGGGTACCGGCGGATGCCACAGCCGTCCGTGCTCGTCCGGCCTTTTCCACCAGGGTTCCTGTTATTAATGAAGGCAGATACATGCCGGCGATATGAAAGCCGATTACCATACCCACCGCCTGCAGGGAGAAGCCGTGGTTTCCCATGTAAATTGGGGTCATGGTCATCACCGCTACCATCACAAACTGGGTGCTCACCATCACGGAAGCTCCGGCTAATACGCCCCGCCGGTCAGTCGATGCTTCCACCGGCTCCTCTTCATCGTGCAGCCGCCTGCTATTCTTTTGTTCTTCGGCCACCGCCTTTGCCACAAGGAACGGGTCAGGACGGAGAAACAGATATAGGAACCCTCCGGCTGCCAGATAGGCAGCGGCAGCCAGCATAAACGGGCCGGCCAGGGAAGGTATGCCCATTGCGCTCGCCACCTCTCCCATTGGTCCCACCAGATTTGGGCCGGCAACCGCTCCGAGAGTCGTAGAAATCATGGCCATGCTTACCGCCTTCGCCCGCTGAGTGGAGGAGGCCAAATCCGTTCCTGCATACCGGGCCTGTAAATTCGTCGCTGTGCCGGCACCGTAGATTAACAGGGCAACAAACAGCAGCCCGATCTGATTGGTAATCGCCGCCAGCACTACTCCGACGGCGCCCATCCCGCCGATCAAAAACCCGGCTGCCAGACCCGTACGCCGGCCGAGCCGCTGGGACAAGCGCCCGATCAGGAGCGCCGCTCCAGCAGAACCAAACGTAAATACGGCGGTAGGCAGTCCGGTGACGCTGTCTGTACCCATCATGTCCTGGGCCAGCAACGCCCCCACAGTGATCCCGGCTGCCAGTCCGGCTCCGCCGAATATTTGTGAGATGATTACAATGAGAAGCGTTTTTTTATACAGCCGGTGCTGCTCCTCTTCAGAATCCATATATCGCTGAATCTTTAACCTAAAGGCTTCTGCCTTCTTTCTTTTTCTTTCTCCCATAACTTCACCTATCTTTCGATCATTCCGCCAAAATTAACGACTGCAGGTTCCTATACCCATAGCGGCATCGGCAACCTATCCAGCTGCTGCACTTCCGACGTATTGATTTCTGCATAACTTTTGATTTCTTCTTAGATGTTATCTTACAATTTTATGGAAGTATATACTTGGCTTAATATATTTGTTCTTATGCCTTTGGCGGATAATTTTTATAATAAGAACCTAAGAAAACGCTGCCGAAAACAATAAAACCTATGATAAAAAAGAGAATATTCCATTCCCCGGTCCTCACTCCAGCAGCAATAAATAAAATTATGTACACGCTCAACACTATCCACGCCATACGCTTTAACACTATCTTCATGCCCCTATACTACCCCTTTCCCGGGTTGCTGTGAACGCTCATCTCCCCGATTATATCAACTGCTCATTTCGCCTATTTTAATAGCCTTCACCATAATACCATTTGAATTTTTCTCAGTTTATTACTGATTTACATTATTTACAATTGTTGAAGGTTCACTTCATTTCACCCTATCTCTTCTCTTTGCTTATTTCTAAAGCGTGATACTTTCTGCGCTCACTTGGCTATTTTTCGTGCCAACCAATGCAGTAAAAGAGAATGTCGGAGATATGTGATTGTAATTTAATGGAGGCGCATTTAAAATGCAATGTACAAGTCTATCTAATAAAGGAGCGACAGGATGAGTGGCATCAGCATAGGCGTTTACGCTGTTTGTTTTTTACTTATTGCAATCGCTGGCATCATAATGCTTATAGAATATCGAAAGCCAAAAGAAGCTCGCAGGCACAAAAAGCTAATGATCTCTATGAGTTTGCTGCTGGCAGCTTCCCTTCTTCAACTGAGTCACGGCCTTGCCACAGATCTCTAGGAAATAATAAAGATGCATAAAATTTCGCTTCAACAAAAAGAGACCAGCTCATCAGGCTGATCTCTTCGATAATTACTTCCCAAAGAACGGGAGCAATATTTCCTCTAAATAAACCTTTTAATTTCAGCGGCGAACGCTTCCGGCGCTTCCTGAGGCACCCAGTGGGCCGACTGGTTTATTCTTACCAACTCGCTGTTTGGAAGATCCCTGTCCAGCATCTCCCCCGTTTCTACCGGCTGCCACGGATCCTGGGTCCCCCATAACAGCAGCACGGGGTGTTGAATATCCGAAAGCTTATGCGTCAGCGCGGTGGTGTGGTTCGTGTTCAGGGCAGCAGCGTTGCGGACAAGGCTGACTTTGCCTTCTTCATGTAAATACGGGGCCATAATCCCTTCCAAAAAGGTATCCGTCAGCTGCTCCCGCTGGGCAAATACATCGTTATAGCCCTTCGAAAGAAAATCTTCCATCTCCTGAAGAGATTTGTTTTTCCACGATGGATGGCCCGCCATCAGCATTTCTTCAATTGGCCAGGAGTCATAGGCAACGGTGTTGGAAAGGACAAGCTTATTGATTCGATTCGGTTCATCAAGTGCAAGGATCAATCCGACGCCTCCCCCGATATCATGCGCTGCCAAGTGCACCTGTTCGAGCTCCAGCTGATCCATCAGCTTTATCACCATTTTCGCCTGCACATGAAGCGAGCGGTCGAAGCGGTCCCTTTGATCCGAATAGCCGTACCCCAGCAGATCAGGAACAATCACCCGGTACTCCTCTTCAAGCTGCGGAATAACGGCCTGGTACAAGTACGACCAGGTTGGTATGCCGTGCAGCAGCACGATCGGCGGCCCGGATCCTACATCTGTATAGTTTATTTTCACTGGTTCCTCTACCACTCCTTCAAGCGTGACCGATTGCTGGCGTTGTTTAAATTCTGCTTCCGTTACTGTTCTGTTGGGCTGCATATCTTTGCCTCCTTACGAATTTTTTTGCCGGTTTCACTACGTTTCTATGAACAGATAGCTTTAGACAAACCAGCCTCCTGTAAACGTATTCTTTTGTCCCATTCCCGCGTTTGTATATGATTAAATGTAAGCCAGCTTACAGCGAAGATTCTCCTTCCGCTCCAAAAAGTTATAAATTGTTTATTCAGAAATTTTTATCACGATGATATACTTTAAAAAGATTTAAATAATTTTCTGATTATTGACTCTTCTCATTAGTTTACCGGTTTTATTACTTTCTCTGCGGGGAATTTACAACGACATATAAGGCAGCAATGGATGGAGACTACAGCCACTCCATAAGCCAGGAAAAGAGCATAATTCTTTTTCTGGCTTTTTATTTGTTTGTGGAAAAAATTTCAATTCAGTCTAGTGCTATTCCCTATTCAGAAAGAAGGGACCCTTTTGGAAAAACTGCGCCTGTTTTTTATTCTGCCAGGAATCCTGCTTATTGCAGTTATGTTTGGCTGTACAAGCAAAGAAGAAACTCCTCAGACCTTAAATGCCCAGGAAACTGCTATTCAGGATGAAGATGATCTGCCGAAGAAGGATGTAGAAGAAGAACCATCTTCCCAGCCGGAGCCGCAAAGGGAAAATATATCCTCCCCTACACCTTCGGAACTGGACGCCGGAAAAATACACCAGGAGCTTCTGATAGACGACAACCTGGTCAAACTGCCTTCAATCTTTCCCGGCCAGCGCATAAGCCAGGTCCAGGGATCAGTGGCCTCCAACAATTCAGCCACCTACAGTGTTCAATACCATACGAGTACCGGAGAGCCTTTGGCACACGTAACAGCTGCCCAGTACATGGGAATCCAGGAAGCTTCCAATGAAATTGAAGCTTTTCGTGAAGGCAAAACCGTCAATCCATCCCGGCCAGGGGTAAAGGAGTTTCGGCACGGATTGCCCGGACATGCGCAGGAAGGCGCAGATCAGTACCATTACAGCGGGCAGCAGGATCAGTGGCTGTTGAGCCTCTCTTCCTCATCTTCGGAAAATCTCAATCAGAAAGCTGTTCTTCTTCAAATATCAGAATATCTCAAGCATCACCCTCTCCCCGCCTCTGCCAGACAGGGGGTTGTCGACATTTATTACGCCCCGGCCAGTGAGGATGTGACTGTGGATATCCGCTGGCAGGAAGGAGAAATGGTCTATGCGGTACGGACCAGTCTTCCGCCGGTGGAAGCCTTAAAGATTACAAATTCCATGAACTAAAAAATACTTCCTTATTTATTCAGACGTTCGTTAAACAAGAAAAGCTCTCCTGCGATTTTAGCAGGAGAGCTTCGTTATTTATTATGCCTTCGACCGGTAGCTCGTATTGTGGTCCTGAAGGGTTTCATCTTGACCGAACAGGAAGTGCTTTTCCATATTCGGGGAGTACTCTGAGCTGATGGTCTGCAGGCCTGCTGCTTCAGCTACTGAACGGAGCATAGCCGGGGAAGCACCGCAGCACAGCCCGATGTAATTCACACCGCCATCTGTCGCTTCCTTCGCCCATTCGGCCAGTTCGTACCGGTTATGGTAGAGCGGCTCGAGCGCAGTAGGAAAGGTTGTTTCAAGAGGTGTATGACAGCTGCATCCAGAATCCGGCAGATTAAAAAAGGTCGGGTGCTCCTCTGTGGTCCGGTAAGGGACCGGAAGACCGGCTATATACCCCTGAACTGATTCCCGGATCTTTTCTAGATACGGCTGCATCGTGTTCGGACCGCGGAAGCAGTTCATGCCAACGACCAAAGCGCCGCTTTCCGATAAAATGCGGCAGGATTCCTCCACTGAGTATCCGTCCCGCAGGATGTTTTCGCCCATTAATCCAAGTGTAATAACGGCTGGGAGACCCTGCTTTTGAATCTCTTCAAGAGCGATCAGCGCTTCCTCGTGATAATAGAAGGTTTCCCCTTTAATGTAGTCGACGCCTTCCTCGCTGCACCAGCCGATCATTTCTGCAAACATCTGGCGGACAGCGGTTTTGGAATCTTCATCATCCGGGTTGAAAATATTGGTATTGGAAATATTGCCCGCCACCAGTGCCTCTTCCTCCGGGTGCTCCTGGGCCACTTCCTTCGCCAGACGGATCGCCTGACGGTTCAGCGGCTCCAAGAGATCCTCTTTTCCGATGATGCGCATTTTCTCCCGGTGGGCGTTATACGTAAACGCCAGTATGACATCCGAACCGGCACGCATGAAATCCCGGTACGTCTGTTTTAAGGCTTCGGGGTTTTCCAGCGCAACCTCCGGCACAAAAGTGCCTGCCTGTAAATATCCCCGACGCTCGAGTTCAAATAAGTATCCTTCTCCGGCGATGACCGGTCCCTGCTCTAAACGCTCCTGTAAGCTTCGCTTCATTCATTCTCCACCCTTTTCTCTTCCTATTGAATAATCCCAACTGCTCTCCCTCTGGCAACCGCTTTTTTTGTATTTTCAGTCATTTATACGAAAACCACGTCCGTATATTCCATAGAGATAAATCTAATATACGCAGTCCGCTTTTTTCATGTCAACCGGATATGAAAAACTTTTTTATTGTTAACCCATTTTAAATTTAAGTTTACAATAAAAGCCAGGTTCTATATACTAGTGGAAAAAAGGAGGAAGTTCATGATTCAGTCACGTGTCCACGGATTCGTCTTAGCTTCGTTATTCGCAGCTTTGATGATGATTGGGGCCAATATTACATCCATCGCCCCCATCCTTGTAATTGGCGGCGTACCGATTACACTTCAAACGACAGTCTGCATTTTAGCCGGCCTACTGCTCGGAAAAAAATATGCCCCGCTAGCCATGACCCTTTATCTGCTCATCGGCCTTGCCGGCATGCCGGTATTTTCCCGATGGTCGGGAGGGCTTGATGCTGTCATTTCCCCGACGTTCGGCTTTTTACTTTCTTATGTTCTCGTGGCTTACGTCACAGGTGCCCTTTCTGGACATAGGCGTTCATTTGCAGCGTTTGGTCTGGCGTCCCTCACAGGCACAGCTGTTAACTATGTGATTGGAACTAACTGGATGTATATGGCGTATGAATGGTGGTTTGCCGCTCCAGGAGGCTTCTCTTACACAACAGTCTGGCTGTGGATGCTCGCACCGATGCCTAAGGATATTCTTTTAGCCGTCGGAGCTGCCTGGTTTGCACTCCGCCTGCTGCGTATTTTGAAAAAAACAGAGCGAGGAACAAATTCAACTAAAGGAGCTGCATAGTTTATGGGAACATTCTGGATTGATCGTGCCAAAGAGATACAAAAAGGAAAAGATTTAACAAAAGAGGAGGCCATGTCGTTTTTAGAGGAGCCTCGTCAACACCTGCTCGAACAGCTCGAAGCAGCCTACCTGCTCCGGTTTCATTACTATCAAAATCAGGTCAAACTAAACATGCTCATTAATACAAAATCCGGCCTGTGTTCGGAAAACTGCGGATACTGCGCCCAGTCTATTGATTCCAAAGCTGTAATTTCCAAATATCGCATGATGCCTTCTGAAGAGATCATCCAGGGAGCGCGGGAAGCGGAAAAGCGTGGAGCCGGTACTTATTGTATTGTAGCCAGCGGTCGGGGCCCTTCGGAAAAAGAGCTGCAGACCGTAGAGGAAGCAGTGGAAAAAATCAAAGCCACGAGCCAGTTAAAGGTATGCGCCTGCCTGGGGATTTTAAAGGAAGGCCAGGGCGATCGGCTGAAAGCAGCAGGCGTCGACCGCTACAACCATAACGTCAATTCTTCGGAGCGATTTCACGATAACATTGTTACCACCCATACATACGACCACCGGATCGAAACGGTGAACGAAGCCAGACAGGCAGGTATCTCTCCCTGTTCAGGGCTAATCGCCGGCATGGGGGAAAGCCATGAGGATATTATCGATGTATTGTTTGCGTTAAAAGATATCGGGGCTGATTCTGTACCAATTAATTTTCTTCATGCGATCGAGGGTACAGCCTTTGAGGATCAGCAGGGGCTTCGGCCGGAGCATTGCCTCCGTATTTTAGCCCTTGCCAGAATGATTCTTCCTTCGAAAGAAATCCGTGTGGCCGGTGGACGCGAAGAAAATTTAAAAAGCATGCAGCCGCTGGCATTGTATGCGGCAAACTCTATTTTTCTCGGCGACTATCTGACTACGCCTGGACAGGCCTGGCGAAAGGATCTTCAAATGATTGAAGAAGCAGGATTCGAAGTCGAAGAAAATGCGTTCAACCAGAGTGCTGAAATGTATTCGGGGGGATAGTATGGCTGCGAGTAGAAAACGACCGCCTTTCTTTATAATTACGAAGGCTTTAAATAAAAATCGGCCGGCATAAGCCGGATACCAGCCGGGACTCGTGCCAACCAATTATTTGCATGAAAATCAAGGAGGTAGCTCGACTCCCCCCGTTTTTACAGGTATTATCTTCTTCCCTATTGCTTGAGGACCTTATACCAGATTTCAACCTGCTGGGCAGTCTCAACGGTCCGCAGTTTTTCCAAATGAATTTCATGCTCCTCCAGATGCTCGAATAACCGCAGACCCCGGCCAAGCAGTACGGGAGCGAACGCGACCTGCAGTTCGTCAGCCAGGTTCGCTTTTAACAGCTGCTGGCCTACGTCTGCCCCGAGTACTACCACATTCTTCTGACCGGCTGCTTCTCTTGCCTGTTGAATCGCGCTTTCAATTCCATCTGTTACGAAGGTGATGGTAAGATTCTCATTTTCCTTTGGATGCTTGGCAGGTGGATGATGGGTCAATACAAACAGCGGTACTTGAAATTCGTAGTCCGCCGCATAGGCGTCAGGGTCTTCGCTTTCATCAAAGCTGTTTCTCCCCATCACTACCGCACCCGTTTTAGCCATCTCAGCCTGAATCACTTCATCAGGCTCAAAGCTGGCATAAAGCTTTTCCATCTTTCCGTACCGGTCATTGACGTACCCATCCAGCGATAAAATCATTCCCAAGCATACTTTTGCCATCTCTGTCCCCCGCTTCTTTTTTCATTGAAGCATCCAAAAGCCGTTTCTATCCCGGGTACATAATACCTGCTTGTTTACCATTGTTTAAATGCCCAAGATCGGCAACGAAGAAGGTGCATCTGACAGGCCGGAGCGCCGGGGCTCCCTTACCCGTAAGCCGTCAGCTGTTTTGCACCACATGCACCTCGCAGTCAGCCTTCCGGCGGATAGCTTGAGAGGTGTGGCCAAATATCAGGCGTTCGAACCACTTACCGCCGCTCTGGCCTATAACAATAAGATCCGCCTGATAGCGTTTGGCTAAATCAGTCGCTAAACGTTTTTTGGGCGTACCTGTTTCCATCACCGTTTCCACCTGCTCAATCCCGTGGGCCCACGCAGCCTCCTGACAAGCTTCAAGATACAGGGAAGCCTTCGTCTGCAGCCGCTCGATTCCCTTGGGGTCCATGCGTTCCAGTGTCGAGTAGCTCTTCTGGTCGAATACGAAAGCGATAATTAACTCAGCTTCGTGCTCGGCCGCCATTTTCTTTGCCTCATCGAACACCGTGTAGGTAGGAATCTCGACAGCATCAATTCCTACTAAAATTCGTTGGTATTTGCTCATATTTTGCCTCCTTACTCTTAAAAGATGATCATGGCCTTCTATATCCCCTGTCCACTAATGAAGAAAGCATCCTTCTTGTTGAACCGCCGGCTCATGCGTCCTGAACCGTTCTTTGCAATTAAGATGGTATTTCACCATTCCCCCATTCCATGCGTTTTTAACCTTGTTTAACAGAAAGCCTCTGCTCTATAAAAAAACGGATTTTCTCTTATTTTAATGAGATATTGCTTTCAGAAGTTTATCGTACATTTACAAAGTAAGGATATTCCTTGAGAGAGGGGCAACTGGAAAATTGTAAGAAAAGCATAACGTGTTTTCGTTTCAGCCTGGCGGCACGTTTCCATCAAGGCAATCAATACCCGCAGATCAACATAAACTAAATCAATGCCGGCAATTGATATCGTTAAATTCCCCCTGCAGCACGACCCCCTTTTAGGATGAAGTCTAAAACGTCCAGCAGGGACAATTCCCGCTTTTGAAGACTAGTACTGGGTCTTGGTCTCACTCCTGCTTATCAGTCCGGAAAAACGAGAAGAGTACCGAAAAATTGATGGCGGGGTTACCGCCTCCAATTAGAGCTTGAATAAGTAGTTAAGAATAACAAAATAATTGCACTTCCCTCTCTTAGTCATTTCAGCGTTAACAAGAATACAAAAAGGCGTACCAATATGGTCCGCATGACGAACAGCCGTCCTAGACGATTTCTTACATCGCCTGGGCGGCTGTTTTATGACTTGGATCGATAGAACAAGAAAATTATCCCTCCCTGGTACCCTTTTTTATACTATGCCACTTTGATGTACGTACTTACTAATATGTCGGGTATTAATTATAATAGCATTAGACAAAATAAAAAAAGGTGGCCTTTACGTTATGGAACAATATCGCATTCATCCGGAGAACGGATTGGAATTTGGCATTTATACCCTGGGAGATCATCTGCCCGATCCGCATACAGGAGAGAGAATATCAGCCCAGGACCGGATTCATGAATTAATCGAATATGCCACGCTTGCTGAACAGGCGGGCCTGGATTTCTTCAGCGTCGGGGAAAGCCATCAGGAATATTTTGCCACGCAGGCCCACGCGGTGGTTCTTTCAGCTATTGCCCAGGCGACAAATAAAATAAAAATTGGCAGCTCTTCCACGATCATCAGCACCTCTGACCCTGTCCGGGTGTACGAAAATTTCGCAACAATTGACCTCATTTCCAAAGGACGCACAGAGCTCGTAGCAGGACGCGCCTCCCGGATCGGATTGTTTGACCTGCTTGGTTATAATGTCCGCGACTATGAGGCGCTGTATGAGGAAAAATTTGATCTGCTCCGCCAGATTAATGAACAGGAAACGATAAACTGGGAGGGGGAATTCCGGGCTTCCTTAAAAAATGCCCAGGTGCTCCCCCGCCCTGTGGAAGGATCGCTTCCCATCTGGCGTGCCGTCGGCGGAACGCCGGCCAGCGCAATGAAAGCGGGCTATGCCGGAGTGCCGATGTTTATGGCTCATTTAGGCGGATCGTCAGACCGTTTTAAACAAACCGTTGATGCCTACAGGGATGCCGCCCGGGCCGGCGGCCATGATCCGGCCCAGCTTCCGGTCGCCACAGCCGGCTTCTTTTACGCAGCCGAAACGACCCAGCAGGCGCTGAAGGACCTGTACCCCCATATTAATGAAGGTATGAAACGCACCAACGGCGGCGGCTTTCCGAAGCAGCTGTTTGCCCAGGGCGCCGAGCCTCATAATATTATGAACACGGGCAGCCCCCAGGAAATTATTGAAAAAATCCTGCACCAGCATGAAGTATTCGGGCATCAGCGCTACATTGCACAGATTGATTTCGGCGGGATGCCGATGGATAAAATCAGAAAAAATATCGAATTGATCGGGGACACCATTCTGCCGGCTGTTAAAAAATATACGGCAAAAAAATAAGGAGCGTACCTAATGAGACTCATTGGCTTATCCGGTTCACAGGTCGGTTCGAAAACAAGAACGGCCATGGACGAAGCAATTAAAAAAGTAAATGCAAAATACCCTGAGATAGAAACAGGAATCATTGATCTGGCGGAATACGACATGCAGTTCAGCGATGGTCGCCATTACCTGGATTACGAAGGAGACACCGGCTATGTCACCCAGCAGCTGATGGAAGCAGATGCTATTATTATCGGCATGCCGATCTTCCAGGCGTCTATTCCGGGAGCGTTAAAAAACGTATTCGATCTGCTTCCAGTCGATGCCTTTCGTGATAAAACAATAAGCATGCTCGTCACTGCCGGATCGCCGAAGCATTATTTAGTTGCCGATTTGCAGCTTAAGCCGATTTTATCCTATATGAAGGCTCAAATCGTTCAGACGTATGTATTCATTGAAGAAAAAGACTTTCACCAGAAAGAAATTATTAATACTGATGTAATGGCCCGGCTGGACCGCCTCGCAGAAGATACCGTGGTACTTTCGCAGACCTTTGAACAAATACGGGAAAATCAATATGACTTTTAACAGACTGTAACGAAAAAAATAAACTAAAACCCGAACCATGGACACGAAAGAAATAGCGTGCATGATTCGGGTTTTTTCTTTATACTTCCATCGGGTTAGACAGTAATTGGCCCAAACACGATCAACTTCTAAACGGCACCATTTGTTCTAGCGCTTTTTTGACATCCCGGTACATCTTAACATCCTTCATTGCCTCCCCGTGTTCGACCGCCGATTGAGCCATTTCCGGACGAATGCCTGTCAGGACAGGACGAACTCCCAGAAGCTGCAGTGTCCTCGTAATCGAAAATAATCGAGGAGCCACCTCATCATCAAGTTTGTGGGTGCCTGAAAAATCAAGAATCAGAATATCAACGCTGTTTTCCGCTACTTCCGGCAGAACGCTCTCAATAATATGATCAGTGCGCTCCTTACTTAAAGACCCTACTATAGGTAATACTGATATGCCTTCTTTTACCGGTACTACGGGGGCTGAAAGCAGTAAAAGCTCTTCTTTCAGCTGTTGGAGGTCTAATTGGTATTGGTTATTAAAATGGGTCGTGGAGTTTTTCATAGCCTGGTCAAAAATGTCACTCATCCGGTGCATGAAGTAAAAAGCGTCTTTCAGGGATCCGACCCCGTATGCTTGAAATGTCTCCTCAATCTCTTCAATGGCATGCAGACGAAATTGTGACAGCAGCATAATAATAGCATCCAGATCATATCCCTGTTCACTTAATACGTTTGCCGGGTCATAATCCAGATTGACCGCTGCCGTCGACTGGTGGTCGTCCAGCTCCTCCTTGATCGTCATGAACAAATTATAAAGCAGATCCTGGTGCAGATCATCTTCCCGGGGGGAGAGCGGGTTTTGGAGTTCTTCGGATGTACGGCTGACAATCCGGTGAACGACGTAATCAAGGTGAGTAAAAAAGTGTTTATATAGTTCTGTATCGATATTAGCCATAAGCATCCCTCTTTTTTCCATTTCTTCTTTTATTATTAACAATATCAAGGTAGATTAAACCTACTCCCTGCTATTACCCTTGATTCGCAAATGATAGCCGAAAAAGACCTTCAAGACATACGGATGGGTTTATATATACATTTATGCATTAACAAAATGATACATTTATATACTAACTTTCACTAACCCGGGCGGTATTTTGCCGTTTCACACTTAAGTAGATCGGAAAAAGCACCCAATTATAAAACCGTTGCCCTCAGGCGCACCAGAGAACAACGGAAATTTGCTTATTTGATTTTATTCAGACGGCACACTTTCTGTGCGGGTCCGTGCTTCTTTTCTATCCAGACCGTAGCTAAGCGTTGCAAGGCCTGCAGCTATCAGGGCGGACAAACCGCCGGCCCATGGAAGAAGCCCAATGCTTCCCGCAGCCACAACGAGCCCCCCTGCCGCAGAGCCCAGAGCGATCCCGACGTTTACCGCAACAGGCGTCAGCGCAGACGCCAGGTCTTTTGCAGAAGGAGAATATAATTCTGCAAGATTCATTAAATATAGCTGGATCGTGGCATTCAGGGCATAAATCATGACTGCGATAAGCATGATGCTGATTAAACCGGCGATGGTCGACGCCATGGTGAAATAAAGCGATAGCAGGATCACACTTTGAACAACGAACACGTACCGAAGCCTCGAGATGCCGTTGCGACTGGCAATTTTTCCTGCCAGCACGTTACTGAGAATCGAAAATGCTCCGTAGCCGAGAAGCACTACACTCACATAGCTGCTTGGGATCAACAGACCATTTTCAATAATGGGCGTGATGTACGTATAAATCGTATACGTGCCGGCGATGCTGAAAATAGGAATGAAGAAAGCCAATAAAATCCGCGGCTGTGTAAAAAGGGCAGCCTGGTCCTTGATCGAGCTTTTTTCATTTTTGATATCCTTCGGAAGGACGCCTAAACTAATAAGAAGCGCCGCCACCCCGAGAAGAGCTGTCACCCAGAAAGTTACGTGCCAGTTCGACAGCTGGCCGATAAATGTACCCAGCGGCACGCCAAGCACGTTGGCGATCGTAAAGCCGGCAAAAATAGAGGCAATTACCGCCGGCTTTTTAGCCGTTGGCATCGTGTCCCCTGCAACTGACATTGCGAGGGCCGTTAATACGCCGCTCACCATCGCTGTCGCAATTCTCGACAGCAGGAGCACGGCATACGTGCCTGCCAAGGCACTGATCACATTGCCGGCGATAAATAACAAAATCAGGATAATCATGATGTTGTATTTAGGAAACCGGCTCAAAAAGGCGGTCAGTACCGGTGTACCAATCGCGTAGGCAATCGCGAACCCGGACACGAGCGTTCCGGCTGTCGCCAGGCGAATGCCCAGGTCGGAGGAAATTTCTGAAAGCAGTCCTACTATAACAAACTCGCTCGTTCCCATCACAAACGTCAGCAGCGTCAGCGTAAACGCCAGTACCTTCTGCTTGCGGCTCAATTGACTTTCTTGTTCGTATGCACTCATTTTTTCTACCTCAATTCTTAATAATTAAATATCTAGATTTTTCGATTTAATGAGCCATAAAAAAACAGAAACCCCGACGGTCAGATTTCTGTTTTTAAGTATTCTGCCAGCTGTTGAAGCGTTTCTTCATTACGCCTGTAATACGTCCACTGGCCGTAGCGCACAGATTCGAGCAGGCCGGCTTTCTGCATCATGTTCAAATAGTGGGACACCGTGGATTGGGACGCCTGTACCTTTTCCTGAATGTCTCCCACGCACACGCCGCCTTCGATGCTTACCTCTTTTGGCAGGTGAGCCTGCTGCTTGGGAAAATGCTTTTCCGGTTCCTTCAACCACCAGAGAATTTTCAGACGGGTCTCATTTGAAAGTGCTTTAAACAGATCTATTGGCTCCATAAACTGCATTGTATATCGATTTAACTCGATATGTCAACCCTTCCTTTTTTTAAGGAGCTATTTGACGAAAATGTATTTTTTATATGTATATCATATTTTCTGTGCTCGAATTTACTTTTCTTTTCCCCTATGATACTTTTTTACAATAAATGGGAAAAGAAAAGAAATTGATCTTTTTCTTTAAAAAGGAGCGAAAATGACGAACACCAGATCACCCGTATCCGTTTTTCGGAGCACGAATTAGCAGACAAGCTGCGGGGCATGTAGAAGCCCCTTCGAAAAACAGATCATCACTTACTAATAAACGGAGGCAGTTATTATGAATGAGGATCAGGCACAGGGCGAGCATGTGATTTCAGATCAGCGGGGCAGAAAATACATTACGTTGGACGAACCGGATGGCGTCGTCGTTCTGGCAAAAAAAGAAGACGCTTTTCTGCTTATCAAACAATACCGTCCGGCAGTCGATGCTGTTGTGGTGCAGCTGCCGGGCGGCGGCGTGGAACCGGGCGAAACACTTGTTCAAGCTGCCCGAAGAGAACTGGCTGAAGAAACAGGATACACGTGTGGACCTCTAAATTATTTAGGAACGATGCTTCCGGCCTCCTGGCGGAGTAATGACCGTACCCACGTTTTCTTTACCGATGACCTGAAGGCCCATCAGGAGCAGCAGCTCGAAGACCATGAAAACATTCAGGTTTATTTTCTCCCTATTACCGAATGCATACATAAAGTCAAAAACAATACGCTTTCTGACGGAGAGTTAAGCTTTGCCCTTTTTCAGGCTCATCTCCATGGCTATTCGCCCGTCTTTAACTAGCGATGCCAACGCGTTCATGCGTATAGAAACCAGAGCTTTTAAGTGAGTTTAGCAGTCTCCATTATGTATTTAAACATTTAAGCGATTCAACAATTGGCTGGTCGGACAAATCGTTATATGATAAGTTTATCTTCATTCATTTTGAGGATTAAAAAGGAGACGAGGAGCATGAATCAAAGGCTGATTAAAACAGAAGGCTTTATGTTTGCCGCCCTGGGTACTATTAGGAAGAGCCGGGCATGGATGCTTTTGCATCACGCCCGGCTCCTTTTTTTATAAATAGAACAGAAACGATCATTAAACTACGTGCCGAAACTCGTTCAAATATTTTTCGAAAACGTCTTTACTCAATTCCTGATGGAAACGGGTGCTTATTAGTGCTGCTTGTCCTTCCGGCACTTCCAGCACATCAAAACGCTCCTTGTTTTTGCCTTCTTTCTCATCGGAGACCAGCACTTCAATCATTGGATTATCGGCATGCTTTTGAAACAGCAGCTCCACCGGCCCTACACCAATCACCGATCCACCCTCTTCATCTCCCGTCATTCGAACGTTGGCACCAACTTTTGTCTGAATTTGCTTTTGCATTCCGCTTACCAGCTCAGCAATAAACGCAGCCCCTTCGTTAACAATCGTTTGTTCATCTGTAGAACCGTATTTTTCCGCTACTTTGTCTGTGAATGTATCTATTTTCATAAATTTTCTCCTTTCGGGCAGCTCCCCCTGCATTTTTCAAAACTGCTTTATTTGTTTTTCAACAAAAGAAGGAAGCTGCCTGTATTAAAGACAGCTTTCTTCCGGTCGTGCTGCTTCTTTTCTTTATTTCTTCTTCTTGATGGCCCGAAAAATAAAGCTTACGAGCAATACGAGAATAACGGCACCAATAAGGGCAGGGATAATGGCAAATCCGCCAAGAGTCGGCCCCCAGCTGCCGAGAAGCGCGGTGCCTAAACTCGCGCCGATAAAACCGGCGATAATGTTACCAATAATACCAAATGGCACGTCGCGGCCGGTAAGTGCGCCTGCAGCCCAGCCAATCAAACCGCCGATAATCAAACTCCAAATAAACGATAGCATGCTATTCATCTCCTTAAGGATGGTTGTATTTTCTTTTAACTTTCATTTTCTTCTGTTTCCTACATCTGGCTTCTTCAAACGTTACTCTCCGCTTTTGCTAACGGCCTTTGTACTTATGTTCGAGTAGTTCGTTCCAAACGAGTTCTTTAGTGCACCGAAACAAGAAGAAACCACCAGGTCACTGTTCTCACTGGTGGTACCCGGTGAATTTACATATCTATTTCTGTTACTGGCTTTTCGTTTTGGTCTTCTGTCCTGGATTCACTACCAAAAGCGCCGCAAACACGCCATACAAAATTACTGCTGCTATTTCCATGTTTATATTTCCTCTCTTTCTTTAAACTCATAATTTTCCTTCACGCTTACTTAACCAGGTTGTATTCCTTACATAAGTCTTCCACCATTTCTTTTCGCGGAACGCCTATTTTCAACTGTGTTTTGATAATAAAAAACCAGAAAAAGGATTTCGCTCCTTTTCCTGGCTCATGTACTGGCTTTTGTATCCATTCATTTCCGCCGATTATTTATTTTTAACGCTATGAAAGCTTTTATGGTTTTAACGTTATAATGCATATTTACCCGCCTAATTTACAGGTAAAACATGCCGATCTTTCCACAACTCATAATTATTTGATCAGCCCGTTAAGTTTTCTTTTTTCTTCCTGCTCAGGAACCAGCGCTAATGGGTCACTCGTTTTCCCGTAATGAAGCAGAATTTCACACAAGGGCAGGTTTAACCCTTCCTTACAAAATATTCATTAACGGCCCTTTGTAGCGTGCCCAGTGTTCTGATACGGGGATTACCCGTTTCCTGAAATAAAGCGGGATCCATCGCCAGTTTTCTGGGCACCCCCGTGAGTACGGCTTCACTTCCCATCAAAGAGACCCCTTCAATGATTCTTATAAAGTCTTTTAATTCCTCTTTCTCCATCCACTCTGCGCCGGACAAATCAATGATTAAAACCTGAATTTTCTGCTCCGCCACCTTCATCAATACATTTTCCTCCAGCAGCTCCAGACGCCGCCTGTCGATAGGCCCAATTAATGGCAGTACACAGATCGAGCGCCCGAGCGGGATGACCGGCGTCGAAAGATAGTCGACTAATTGCTCCTGATTTTTTATAAGGGTTTCTTTGTAGTTTGAATAGCTTTTCAAAAACGTATGTAAAAAAGCGTCGATTTGGTTATTTATTTTTCGTTCCCACTGAAAAAAACCGTTGAATCTTTTTTCCTCGGCACGTGCCTGATAGGCTTCGATTAACAGCCAGATCGTCCGGCGCAGCGCATGTACCCATTCCAGCCTGAAGGATAACTCAATATCCTGCGACGCCCAGACGATGCCCTCCTGTTCAGCGAATGCTTTCAGCTCCTCTTCTTTTTCATCAAACGCCAGGGAAACAAATTGGTGGGCGTTCGCCACCAAATCAATATTGCCCCGCTGCAGTATATCCCGGACTTCTTTTTTTACCGTAGCGGCTTCTTCAATCAGCATTTGTTCGAATAATTGAGCATTTTGGGTGTAGAAATTCTTTAACGTCATTGAATCGTTAAATGAATACGTCATGGTATCCTCCTCCCTGATCCTTCGCCCGCATTATTTATTACTCATTCCACGAGCATGAACAATTTACTATATTTAAACAAAAGTACGAATTATTTGTATTATATATACCTATTTCAAAAAAAGAAATGCTTAATATGATTTGAAAAGAAAAGAATTTGAAGCCTCTGCTTACCCGTAAAAAAAGAGACAAGCATTCAGCTTGTCCCCAGATGCATATTGATTCCACGGTTACACTAATCGGTCTGACGAAACTCCGGGCTGAGCCATAATAGCAATCCGGTCAGCACAATTCCTGTGACGGATGTGTACAGGAGCACCGCCTGAATAGGGATCGAGGCCGCCACCAGAAACGAAATGAGCGCAAAGGCGATAGGCTCAAATCCGCTGGAGGCAAAGTTGACCAGGCTCATCACCCGACCCAGTTTGTTGTTGTCGGTTTTCTCCTGGATCATCGTAATCGTCGGCAGGTACACCAGCATCCCCGCCCCTCCCATCAGCGTGATCACAATAACCAGTACAGGCAGCGCCTCCACCTGGCTGAATACCAGGAGGAGAATAAAGCTTACCCCAAGGGAGATTAACACCCACTGGCCCCGCCGCTGCTTCAGCGACCACGTAACCAGTAATACACTCAATAAAAAGGTACCGGTCGAAAATCCTCCCTCCAGCAGGCTCAGCTGCCACGGGGCGCCTCCAAGCGCGCTGATAAGCATCGGGATGCTTATCAACAGCGGTCCGATCATCAGTAAATTAATCGTAATAATCACCATCGTGCCGGCCCGGTGGATGCCTGACTGAAGCACGTACGCAAGCCCTTCCTTCAAATCCATCCAGGCGGTATGACGCCCGCTTCTCGCTTCCGGGACCGGGTCTTTCAATAACGGCGGGTAAATCAGAACAGTGGATACAGCGATCAGGCAAGCTGCTGCGGAAAACGCAAAGGCAAAGTCTCCAAAGGTTAATAACAGGCCGCCCATCACCGGACCGATAATAAACATCAGCTCCGTGGATCCCTGATACCAGGAGTTGGCCTGCTGTAATTGGTTCACCGGGACAATACTCGGAATCATCGCCGAAGCCGCCGGGAAAAAGAACGCATCGAGAAACCCAAAGACAAACGCCAAAATTATTAATGAAGTTGTCTGCAGGGCGTCCTGCTGCACGAGCACCACAAGCACGATCATAACGACCACCTGCAGTGCGTTCGTCGTAAACATAATACGCGATTTCTGGATTTTGTCCGCAAGCACCCCGCCGTAAATCATCATTGCCACACGCGGAATGGCGATCGTCATCATGACGATTCCGAGAATGGCCGGCTGCTGCATTTCATCGACGACGAACCAGGAAACGGAAAGAAAGAAGATCGAAAAGCCAAGCATCACCGTCATGCCCGACAGCCATACGAGCACAAACGTTTTATTTTTTAGTAACGAAGTCCATGAATCAGCCATCTGTGCCCTCCTGTAAACCTATGCTGCTTCCGTCCTTCATGTATAGTTAGGAAGTAAGGAGCCCCCGCCAGAATACCTGCCATATCCAATCGACGTGGGTCCAGAGTTGTTCTTTAAAATCAAAGCCATACTATCATATTTACGTTTCTTCATCGGCCTGAAGCATATCCTTAGGTATAATCTGTGCCATGCGTCCAGCCAGTGTTTCTGCCGGCTCCCGAAAATCTTCCCGGATCCATTCAATTACCATATTAAACATGCCGCCGGCGACAAATAACACGGACGACCGGTCCAACTTATTGTGAAACAGCGTATTGGCTGCGGAAAATGTTTCAACCGCGTACGTGAAATAATCCAGCAGGATAGATAGAGCATTTGAGTTTACGAGCCGTGCCATAGGAATACGGCGCTCGCTCAATTTATAGGTCATGCGCTGTGTAAACAACTCCAGCGTAAGGTATTCGCGCTGTGCTTCTCCGGATAAATGGCGGATAAAGGCGTTCAGCTCTTGTTCCACCGACGCATTCATCACATCGTAAATCGACGTATAGTACTTATAAAAGGTCACCCGGGCTACTCCTGCTTTTTTACAGATATCGGTGACCGTAATATCCTCAATGTCCTGCTTTTCAATCAGCAGGGTGACCGCTTCCATAATATACTGCTTTGAATTGATGCTGTCCTGCCGTGCTTTTCTCATCACGAACACATCCTCCCCAAGTGTTTGCTTTACAGCCTTTTCCTCCCAAATGAATTGCATTCCGGACGTCAGCATCCTTATACTAACATCTGTAAGTACAAGTGTTTTATTTTTCTTCAGATTAAAGAAGGCCGAAGGAGCTGTCAATCGCCTGATCAGCGGCCCAGCTGTTATTTTCTTTCTTTGTACTTCGTCACTAAACATACTTATTGGAGGGACCGACTATCGCAACGCTTTTATACAAATTAGGAGATTGGGCTGTGCGCCGCAAAAAATCAGTCATCAGCGGGGCTTTTCTAATCCTGCTGGTGTTAGCTTTAAGTACCGTCAAATGGGGCCCATCGTTTGATGATGCCTTAACAATTCCGGGCACTCCGGCCGAGGAGGCCAATGATGTGCTCGAAGAAGCCTTCTCAGGAGCGGCCACTGGCGCCCAGGCTGATATCGTGTTCCAGGCACCCGAGGGCGAAACCCTGACGGAGCCTGAAAATCAGCAGGCAATTAACGATTTACTCAGCACCATCCAGGACAGCGATGATCACGTGGAAACAGTTGCTCCTCCGTCCCAGCTTCAGAATTTCAATGAATCCGAAACCGTCGGCTATGCGACGGTGACGTTTGATGAAGCGGCTGAAGAGGTGCCTGCCTCCTCGATTGAAAATCTGGAGGAAGCTGTCGATCAAACGCGTGACCAGGGCATTCAGACCGAGCTCACCGGCGACGTAGAATTTTCCGGTCATGGCATCGGATCCGGGGAAATTATCGGTATTGTCGTTGCTTTTCTCGTGCTCGCGGTAACATTTGCTTCGTTTTTAGCAGCCGGCATGCCAATTTTTTCAGCGATGCTCGGGCTTGGCATCAGCCTGTTACTGATTGTCATCGGATCAAATTTCGTCAATATTCAGGGCGTATCCCTGAGTCTGGCAGCCATGCTGGGGATTGCGGTCGGCATCGATTACTCCCTGTTCATCATGACGCGTTTTCGTAAGCAGCTGGCCGAGGGACACTCCGTGCGGGAGGCCGCGGCCATTGCCAACGGCACCGCCGGCTCTGCTGTCGTATTCGCAGGGATCACGGTGATGATCGGACTGCTCGGCCTCTCCATTACAGGCATTCCGTTCTTGACCATGATGGGTATCGGGGCTTCCATCAGCATCCTGATGGCGGTGTTCGTGGCGATAATTGTGCTTCCTGCGCTTCTGGGAGCTCTCGGGCACCGCATTACGCCGTTTAAAAGCAACCGGTTTTTAAATGCATTCACCCGGACCTCAAAAGGCGACCGGCCCCAAAACAAATGGGGAGGCTTTGTCACCAGACGCCCCTGGCTGGTAACGATTATAAGCACGGCCCTTCTCGTTATCATCGCCATCCCCTTCACCCATGTGAATCTGGGGCTGCCGACCGACGGCACGGCGAAGCAGGAGGACACTACCGAACACAAGGCCTATGACCTTCAAACGGAGGCCTACGGGGAGGGTGTTCATGCCACGCTGACCGTAGCAATGCAGGTGGACGATTCAATGGATCAGCAGGCCATTCAGCAGATACTCCAGGAAATGAACGCCGACCTCGGGGATTTCGATGCCGTCGATCAGGTAGCCCAGCCGTTTCCAAACGAAGCGGGGGACACGTATATTGTCAGCGTCACCCCAACCTCCGGGCCGAATGATCCGAAGACGAAAAACCTGGTTGAAGATATCCGCTCTCTTTCCTATGAGAACGCCGAACTGTATGTGACAGGCACAACTGCAGTCAATATTGACATTGCAGACAAGCTTCAGGATGCCTTGCCGATTTTTGCTCTGTTTGTTGTCGGCTTTGCGTATGTGCTGCTTGTGCTGGTTTTCCGTTCGATTCTTCTGCCGCTGAAGGCCGTGCTGGGCTTTTTGCTGTCGCTTGCAGCCACGCTTGGTTTTGTGGTTTTTGTTATTCAGGACGGGCACCTGCTCGATTTATTCGGCTTCCCCGGGGAAAGCGCCGTTCTGGCGTTTCTTCCTATTATATCCATCGGGATTTTGTTTGGCCTGGCTATGGATTATGAAGTCTTTCTAGTCAGCCGCATGCGTGAAGTGTATACGCAGACCGGCGATCCGCAGGAAGCCATTCTCGCCGGCATGCGTGATAACGGTAAAGTCGTTGTTGCCGCTGGGCTCATCATGATGGCGGTATTCATCGGATTTATCGCTACGCCGGATGCTATGGTCAAGTCCATTGGGCTCTCTTTAACCTTCGGCGTATTATTCGATGCGTTTGTTGTCCGACTGACTATCGTGCCGGCGGTCATGAAGCTGATGGGCCGGGCCGCCTGGTATATGCCCCGTTGGCTCGACCGCCTTTTGCCGGACATCGACGTGGAAGGAGAAAAACTGAGCCACCGCAAAGACCAGAATAAATAATTTCCATGACAAAGCAGGGTATCCCTCAAAGGGGCCCTGCTTTTGTTTGTTTTCAAGCAGCTTCAACGTGGCAATTCATGAAATAATGCGAAATTTCCTGTAATTATTTTTCTAATTAAAAGCTTTCTATGTTATCATAAAAAGCAAGTCATCTGATGACCATATTACTTATGGCAAACGCTTACACTTTTTTAAGGAGGAAAAACTATGAACCACAGCAATACTACGACAGACGTGATCCTTATTGGCGCCGGCATCGTGAGTGCGACGCTCGCCACGCTCCTGAATAAACTCGAGCCGCAGTGGCGCATTACCCTGTTTGAAAAGCTCGATTCCGCAGGCCAGGAGAGCTCGAATGAATGGAATAACGCCGGCACCGGGCATGCGGCGCTCTGCGAGCTGAACTATACTCCCGAGCAGCCGGACGGCTCCATTGATATCAGCAAGGCCGTCAATATTAATAACCAATTCCAGGTTTCGAGGCAGCTCTGGGCGCATCTGGTGGATCAGGGCGATCTTCAAAACCCGGAGGAATTTATCCGTCCCCTCCCCCACATCAGCTTTGTTTACGGGGAGAATCACGTGAACTTTCTGAAAAAACGGTTTGAGGCTCTCGACGGTCATCCCCAGTTTCAGGGCATAGAGTTTTCCGACGATCCTGATCAAATCAGGCAGTGGATCCCGCTAATGATGGAAGGCCGCGACGCTGACGAGCCGATAGCGGCCACGAAGGTTGACCACGGCACCGACATCAATTTCGGGGAACTGACCCGCCAGATGCTCGCCAACCTGGAGAAGCAGGACAATATCGAGATCCGCTACAACCATTCCGTTGACGATATTTCCCAGCGAAACGACGGCTCGTGGGAAGTAAAGGTACAGAACCACGAAAAGGAAACTTTGGAAGAACATACGGCTTCCTTCGCCTTTATCGGTGCCGGCGGCGGCGCCCTGCCACTGCTGCAGAAAACCGGCATCCCCGAAAGCAAACATATCGGAGGCTTTCCGATCAGCGGCGAATTCCTCGTCTGTGATAATCCGAAGGTCGTCCGCGAGCATCATTCCAAGGTGTACGGCAAAGAGCCTGCCGGCACCCCGCCGATGACGGTTCCCCACCTGGACCGGCGCCATATTGAAGGCAGAGATACACTCCTGTACGGTCCGTTTGCCGGATTTACGCCCAAGTTCCTGAAGCAGGGCTCGCCGCTGGACCTGTTCGGCTCGGTCAAGCCGACGAACGTGCTGACAATGCTTGCAGCAGGCGCGAAGAATACACCGCTGCTCAAATACCTGGCCCAGCAGCTGAGCATGTCGAAGGAAAACCGGATGGAGGAGCTGCGGAACTTCGTGCCGAATGCCTCCAGCGAGGACTGGGAGCTGCTCGTCGCCGGCCAGCGCGTGCAATTAATCGAGGATACAAAAGAAGGCGGCCGCGGCGCCCTGCAGTTTGGCACCAAGCTGATTCATGCGAGCGACCAGTCGATGGCCGCTTTGCTCGGTGAATCCCCGGGCGCTTCCGTGTCGGTGTCAATAATGCTCGAGGTCCTGAACAAATGCTTCCCCGAGCACCTGGAAGCGTGGGAGCCGAAGCTGAAGGAAATCATTCCGTCCTACGGCAAATCCCTCGAGGATAACCCTGAGCTGTTGGACATGGTGCACGATTCCACGTCGCGTACCCTTGGACTGGCGGCATCTAAAGCATAAAAAGCTCTTCATCCGTATAGAATACAGAAAGGAAGCATCCACGTGCCAAACGGCGCCCGGTGCTTCCTTTCCTTTTATCTAAAAAAGCTTTTTCCTAATCCTCCAGCTGACGCCGCTGGTAGGTGATGAAAACGACGCCCCACATGACGGCCGTCCAGCCGACAATCCATAAGAGCGGAGCCGTCACGTCGACCCACGCCGCTCCCTGCTCCACCTGGCGGGCGATCTCCACCAGTTGAACGTTCGGCAGGTATTCAAGCACCCCTGCTGCCTGGTAGCGGCTGGCCATTTCTTCGATAATCTGCGAGAACCCGAAAACAAACATAATCGGCAGCAGAGCGACAGACGCCTGTACGACCGACGTCGCTAAAAGACCCAGCAGCGTACCGAGCGCCAGGTAAAAACCGATCGACAGCACCATCCCCGCTCCGACAATGCCTGCGTGAGAAGGCTCGTAGCCGGCGAGGAGAATACATACGAATAGCGTCAATGCTGTGAATAGAAAGGTTAATACATTTTTGCCGGCCAGAATTTCCCACGGAGATGCCGGAGACAGCATCAGCCCCCGCAGCGTATGCTTTTCTTTTTCCTCGGCAATCAGCGCGGCCTGGACAAATGTCGCCACAAGCACCAGCGCGATGTTGAACGTTAAGTAATGAATTTCTATCGGCAGCTGGTCCTGCTGTCCGTAAAACAGAGCCAGGATAACCGGTGTTATCACAGTGGTCGTCACAAACAGGTTTTTCGATAAATCTTTAACATCCTTCATAAAAATCGCATACATACGCTGTACAGCCATCATCGTTACACCAGCTCCCTTCCCGTTAAACGGACGAAAATGTCTCCCAGTGTCGGTTCCTGGGAATGGATCGCGGCCACCCGTTCGTCAGCCATATATTCATACAGCTGTTTGGCATACGCCGGGGTATTCGCGAGCGTATGCACATCCCCGTTCGTCAGCTCTACTTGGATCATGCCTTCGGAATACCGACGCCGAAGATTTTTGGGGGTATCAACCTGCTGCAGACGCCCGTCATGGATAAAGGCTACCCGGTCGCAGAGCGTCTCCGCTTCCTGCATATCATGGGTCGAAAGAAAAATCGTTGTTCCCCGTTCGTTTAATGCCCGCAAGCCCTGGTGAATATGCTGCATATTCCCCGGATCAAGGGCAGACGTCGGCTCGTCGAGCACAAGCAGCTCCGGTTCATGAAGCAGCGTCCGGGCGAGAACCGTGCGCTGCCTCATGCCTTTGGACAATTTGGCCACAGACCTGCGGCGTGCGTCCTGCAGGTTCACAAGCTCCAGCACGTCCTGAATGCGCTGCCTGGGCACGTCGTACAGTTTGGCATAAAGCGCGAGATTTTCCTCGATGCTCAGCCGCTGATACAGGCCGCTGTTATCCGTCAGCACGCCAAACCGCCGGTAAAAGTCGCTTGTTGCCCGCACCGGCAGAGACCGGCCGAAGACGCGCACCTCGCCATCGGTTGCCTCAAGCTGATTGGTAATCATTTTAATAGTCGTTGTTTTTCCTGAGCCGCTTGGGCCTAAAAAGCCGAAAATTTCGCCCGGCTGCACGTCGATATCCAGGTCGTTGACGGCCACCTGGTTGCCGTACATCTTGGATACACCTTGAAGGTGAAGAATCGGTTCCATTATTGCGCCTCCTCCTATGTGATTGCTTTCAGCATACGAAGAAACGCGGTCTGGCGCATTATATTCCTGGTCAATGGAGCATATCCGGCCCCCAATGATACATATTCTGCTCTCAGTGGAACACTTATTTGATGCCGAGCATCGCCTTCAATGCGGCCATTTTCGTTTTGGACAGCGGAATTTCCGCCTGGGAAGCATCATTTAACACAAGCGTATAGCTGTTGCGGGTCCAGGTCATAATTTCGCGCACATTCTGCAGATTTACAATATACGACCGGTGGCAGCGAAAAAAGCCGAATGGCTGCAGCCGTTCCTCCAGCTCGGCAAGCGTAAAAACTGCCGGGAAGGTTTCTCCCTGGACATGAAGATGCACCTCGCCCTGCACGCTTTCAATAAATTCAATTTCGGTGGGATGAAACAAAATTAATTTCTCGTTTACACGGCTTGGTATTTTATCAAACGGCAGCCCCGGCTCTTTATCCTCCACGGCTGCAGGTGCCTCCTCTTCCTCATTTTCCGTCTGCGTCTCCACCAAATGCAGCCCGGAGGATTCCAGACGGTAAACGTTTTCTGCAAGCAGAACCGCACTTTCCATATTTCCCGTCAGCACGAGCACCGTGCTTCCTTCTTCCTGCAGGCGTTGAAACAAACGGGCGATAATGCGCCTAGTTTCCAGGTCAACGTTCTGATCCGGCTCTTCGAACACACAGAGAGGCGCGCGCTGGGCGCACAGGCGCGCCAGCTTTAACCGCTGCTTTTCCGAATATGTCAGCTGTTTTACTGCTGAATGTGCCCGTTCCTGCAGCTTCACTATTGAAAGCATTTCATTTACCGACCAGGAGGAAGCGTACAGCTGCTGAAATAAGCGAACCTGGTCCCGGACCCGGATACGATCGTACAACCCGTCCTCCAGCCGGCACACGCCAACCTCCCGGGTAAACGACCGGCGTTTTTTTAGCGGATCGCCGTTTACGATCGTCGCCCCTTCTGAAAGAACAGATTTGCCAAGAAATGCTTGAAGCAGCACCTCCCGGATGTGGGTATGTGTATAGACCGCAAGCACCGATGGCTCGGTTACCTCCATGGTAAAAGCGGGAAATAGCGTGATTCCTTCGTTTTGTTTTTCCCATTGCTGAAGTGATAGTGTAGCCAATTCACGTTCTCCTTTCGAATTTTTCCGCCAGCTCTTTTTGTTTAGTATACATAAAAATACCCTGATAATGGTAGAGGTGATACGTTTTGCTTTTCAGACACCCGTTTTTTATTATCCCGGAAATATGTAAATAATTAACTTTTCTTTGATATGCATATTTAGAAAGAACTACTCTTCACTCGCAGAAGAACTACAGCCGGGATCATTATTACTGTCTGGCACCGGCAGCTCGAATCAAATTCTTACCTTCGCCACCGTTTTTACCTCCCTGGTAGTCAAAACGTTCTGACGCTTGGGGCCAGAATTTATTTTCTTTACGGGTAACCGAAAATGTTTTGCTGGCAAGTATTTTATCCCGCCAATGCTGATGGCTGTGGTGCCCGAAGGTTTACTAATAAAAAACTCCATACCAAAAAGCCCCCGCAGCAATTTCTGCCAGGGGCTCAGATTTTCAACTCCACCGTCACCAGATAAAGGATGTCCGGCGTACACCGTTAATACTCACCGGTCGGCTGTCTCCGATGGGCGTCCGTACGTGCATCTCAGTAAAGCCATTATCATACGTCCCTTCCTTCTTTACGGTCAGGCTGATGTCGTTTTCGCCGGGTACCATGGTCCACGTAATCAGCAGATGCTCCGTATTTTTGCGCCTGTCGTCGTCATCATAATACGTAAACGACGTCTCCACCCCGTTTTCCCCGGGATACACGTACAGGTCGATCACGTGCTTTTCGTTTTTTTCGACCGGAATCAGGCTCCCGCCCTTCACCATGACCGGCGTGTAGGTAAGCGGTGCCGGCACTGTTACCATCCAGCCTCCCTCGTACCAGCGCCCGGTATACATGTCGTACCAGCCGGATGCATGCTCCGGAAGGTACACCGTGCGCTCCCGTTCCTCCGGGCGTACCATCGTGCAGACGAGAAGCTCTTCGCCGAGCATGAATTCGTCGTTTTCGGCATACGTATGGTCATCGTCCGCAAAGTCGAAAAATGTCGGCTTGACCACGGGTTCATAGGTTGCAGCCGAGTGATACAGCAGCGAGAATATATAGCCGGCCAGACGATCGTGCCAGCGCATCGCCTCGGTCACCCGGTCGATGATCTGCGGATACATCCACGGCTCGTTTACCGTCCCGTCGTCGTTCCACGAGTGAATCGTAAACCGCGGGTAATACACGCTGCTCTGCACCCAGCGCAGAAACAGCTCCGGCCCCGGGGCATTGCCGGCAAAGCCTCCGGTGTCATGGCCGAAGTTGTATACGCCCGACAGGCTCAGCCCGACCGACATGTTGATGTTGTATTTCAGCGTCCTCCAGCTTGAATAATTGTCCCCGGTCCACGTCTGGGCGTAGCGGCCAAGCCCGGCGCTTCCGGAGCGGCTGAGCACGTACGGCCGGAGTTCATCGTTATACTCCACCTGGGCCTCGAGTGAGCTTTTCGCCATCAGCATTGGAAAAATCGCCCGGTACGGCTGGAATTTTGCGCCCCGGCCGAACAGGTGAATATCGGCCTCCGGATCCCACACCTCAAACTCATTGTTGTCGTTCCATATGGCGTCAATCCCCTTTGCCAGCAGTTGATGCTTCACGTGCTCCTTCCACCACGTGATCGTGCGTTCGTTCGTAAAGTCCAGGTGCACGCCGAGCCCGTCCCAGAACTGCTCAAACAGCGGATCATCATATTTGTTCAGCACAATATAATCGTTGTCGAGCACCTCCTGGAACTGGGGATGATCACTCAGCAGCGTCGGTTTGACGTTGGCAATTACGTGGATGCCGTTTGCATGAAAATCATCGGTGAACTGCTTCGGATCCGGAAACTTGTCATAGTTCCAGTTGAACACATGCCGCCTGGAGCCGATCGAGGTATAGCCGGACGACAGATGAAAGGACCGGCAGTCAATGCGGTGCTTTTTGCAGTCCTCCACGAATTTCATCAGCAGCTCCTGCGAATTTTTTGCCTCGGTGTAGGTCATCGCCGACCCCGAATAGCCGATGCTCCACTTTGGCATGAGCGCCGGCCGCCCGGTCATCCATGAAAACCGCCGCGTCACGTCGGCCACCGCCGGACCGAGAATAAAATAGTAGTCCAGGTATTCGGACCGCGATTCAAAATATCTGTACCGGCCGTGGTAATGGTTTTTCTCCCGTCCCATATCAAACAGGCATTCATTGTAATCGTCGTAGTACAGCCCGTAGGCTACGCCCGTTTCCGGCGAATGCGTGATGTAGTACGGGATATGCTTGTACAAGGGGTCCGTCCCGGAGGCGTCGTAGCCCATGGCATCGATATTGAGCATCCGGAAGCGCTCCCCGTGCTTATTCACCTCTCCCGATTTTTCGCCGAAGCCGAAGTAGCGGTCGCTGTCGCTTCGTTTCAAATAGTGCGCAGTCGGCGCAGCTTCGGCAATTTGAAAGGCGTACGCCTGCGTGTCACGGTCCTCGGCAATCAGCACGTCTTCCTTTCCGGCGCCTGTTTTTATATACCAGCGGCAGTGAAGCCTTGCCGTATTTATTTTCAGCTTCAGCGAAGCGGTTTCGATTTCATATTCCCCGGGATAGGCTGTTAGGTCAAAGTCCGGCAGGGTAAAAAGGCTGGCGATTTTATTCCGGTCGATTCCTTCAAACGGCACTTCGGTGTCCCCGGGAGCTACCGCCCACGTATGAATATTCACGTGCGGATTTTCTCTGGTCAGCGTCACGCGGTACAGGGAGTCCTCGAGCACGTAGACGCATAAATACATGTGCTGCAGCGCATTTTCAAAGATTAAAACATTACTTTTTTGCTCTGATAAAATAAACTGGTCTTTTATCATCACGGGTATGCTCCTCTTTGGGTTATCTTTAATCCTGCGAATTGATTTACTTCATATTACGGCGTTCCCCCGGGATTAGCAAGTTTGAGCGGCCACAAAAAAAGCAGAACCCCATCCGCTGGAGTCCTGCTTTTATTTGGCTATGCTTTTTACTTTCCGATAAGGTCATCCATCTGCTTGATGAGCGCGGTACGCTTCTTCTGGTCCAGGGCGTCCGGATGAGGATCGCCGAAGTCGCCGCTGTCGTTGTCAAAATACTTTCCGGACGCGTCGACAAACGTCTCCGACAGAGCCGCCTGATACAGAATATTCGCCCCGATAGCAATATCGTTACCTTCGACGCCGAACGCGGTCTTTACCATTTTACTACCGAGGAGGGACCCCGGATTCACTGCCACGATGACCGGCTCGACACGGTGCGCCATCTCTACGGTCCACATCGTGAGCGCCAGCTTGCTCTGGGCATATGCCTCTCCGTCCTGAAGATCCGCCTCACCCGAGAGTGCCTTCGGATCGACCGGCTTCTGCGCCGCCGAGGATAAGTTCACAATGCGGCCCGTTTCATCCATAAGCGGCAGCAGCTCGTTGGTCAGGATATACGGAGCCATCGTATTCACCGCAAATCGGATGTCGAGCCCGTCTCCGGTTTTCTCACTCGAGGCTGTGTATACACCCGCGTTATTGATGAGCACGTCCAGATGCCCGTGCTTCTCCTTCACTGCCTCGGCGAAGCTTCTCACATTCGCCATCTGGGACAAATCGGCCACATACTGCTCAGCATTTTCGTTTCCAATCTCTTTGGCCACATCCGCAAGCTTTTCCCCGCTGCGCCCGTGCAGCAGCACCTCGTGGCCCTCTTTAGTCAGCATTCTCGCTGTCTCCATACCGATGCCGTCCGTCGCTCCTGTCAGTAGTATTTTCATATTTATTCCTCCATTAACTATATATTAAGCATCTCGTTACGCTTAGACGTAGTCCCCATTCCCAGACAGTTGTATTCGAAACATCGTTCTATATGTGTCCCAGGCCCGTTTCGGTTACAATTGATGGGATCGGTTATATTTTTAACGTAAAGGGAGTTTTGCCAAATGAATATCCAGCAGATCCGCAACGCTACTCTCATCGTCGAATACGCCGGCAAGAAGTTTCTGGTCGATCCGTATTTAGGAGAAAAAGGCGCCTATCCTCCACTGCCGAACCCACCCGCCAATGCACCGGACGGCGACAAGAATAACCCGGTCGCCGAGCTGCCGGTTTCATTGCAGGAAATCACCGCTGGCATTGACGCAGTAATTGTCACGCATACGCACCAGGACCACTGGGACGTGGCCGCGAAGGAAGCACTGTCCAAGGATCTTCCGCTCTTTACACAGAATGCCGATGAAGCGGAGACTATTCGGAACGAAGGCTTTCAGAACGTCGAGGTGCTTCACGAGGACACTGTCTTTGAAGGAATAGGATTGAGCAAAACAAAGGGCGAGCACGGCCGCGGTGACATTTTAAACGTTGTCGGCTCGGTATGCGGCGTCGTGTTCAGCCATGAATCAGAGCAGGCGCTGTATGTAGCCGGAGATACGGTCTGGTACGAGGGCGTCCAGGAAGCGGTCAACCTCCACCAGCCGGATATCATCGTGGTCAATGCCGGCGACAATCAGTTCGCCGAGGGCGGCTCGCTCGTTATGGGCAAGGAAGATGTGTACGAGCTGCAGCAGGCCGCTCCCGACGCGAAGATTATCGCCGTACACATGGAAGCGGTGAACCACTGGACGTTATCGAAAAATGAATTAAAAAGGTTCGCCAAAGAAAAAGGCATCTCGTCGAATGTGTCGGTGCCTGAGGACGGGGAAATTTATCGTTTTTAAATCGAACTCATAAGTAGATTTCACTACATGAATAAAAAAGCCCGCTCAATATACAACGAAGACTCCGGCCTCCATAGGCGCCGGAGTTTTTCATTATTTATCTGCATTAACATTCTCCAGGGCTGTAAACCAATAATAGTAATGCCGATAATATAGCAAAGCTCACATAAATTACTCTTTCTACCATATATGATAAAAGGATACAAAGACGGTGATGTAGAAATTATTAGGAGTTAGCTGTTTCATCTCTTAATCGGTTCGTCTTACGAGGGGAAAATTAATGAACTACAACAAACAGTTATATAAAAGGAGAGGATTATTTGGCTAGAAAAAAATCCAGCATTAATGATTTCCGCAAGGTTCTGTATACTTTAGCAAAGGTTTTAGGAGACATTAATGCTGTTAAAAAAGGAAAAGTTGGAAAACGGGTTGGCCGTCGAATAGCTGGAAAAGCCACTGGAAGAGGGCTCGGAAAACTATTTAAATAATTTTTAACAGCCGGGCTAACCTTATGGTAAAGCTACCTGCTAAAGAGGCGTTCAGAGCAATTTATATCTGGGTGCCTCTTTGTCGTGGGAATTTCTCCAATTTACGTTATTTCATTTAATATCAATCCTAATTAAAGTCTCTGCCCAATTGGTATTCCGGGGCTTTTGATACAGTCATTTTAGGGTATAGGAGTGATATTACAGGGAAAAGAGCGTTTTCACGTCCCGATGGCTGTATACATATTTCATTTCTACCTTCCGCCAGTCCAGTGGTATGCTTTCTTTTCCTCGTTACAAGTACCGGCAGGAGAATGCCGATGTAAAACAGAATCAGGCAAGAACCGCGAAAGGAGAATGATGCATGAACAAAAAGGTGATATCAGTACAAAAAAAAGCCCCGTCCCCCTCTGTTAATTACTTTCGCCGCTTCGCCCCCAGCGCTGCTATCCTGTCGGCCATCGTCATAAGTGGATGTTCTTCAGAGGAAGAGAGCGATAATGACAGTGCGCCTCCGGAAGAAGAGACCGACACTAACGAAAACGAGGAAACAGCGCAGGAGGAAGAGGAAACCGAGCAGTCAAGCGAGCCCTCCGATTACGGTGTAAGCGCCGGGCATCCGGCAGCGGTTGATGCCGGCATGGAAGTGCTCAATAATGGAGGAAATGCGGTCGATGCCGCTGTCGCAGCCGCCTATGCGGTCTCAGTTGTCGAGCCGTTTGCCTCCGGTATCGGCGGAGGCGGCTCGGTGTTAATTCAGGAGCAGGGTGAAGATCCGCAGGCATATGACTACCGCGAGGTCGTACCCGAGGGAGGCATTCCTGAATCCGACATAGGTGTTCCCGGCTTCACGGCCGGCATGAACGAATTACATTCAGATCATGGCACGGCAGAATGGGAAGAGCTGCTTGATCCTGCGGTGGCTCTTGCTGACAGCTCAGAGGTTTCCGGACTGCTCGCAGACCAGCTCGAATCGGGAGAAAGCAGGCTGCCCGTCAGTGAGCTGAGCCATTTCTACCCTGACGGCGATCCTCTTGAAGCCGGCAGTACCGTGGAGCAGGAGGAGCTCGCGGACACCCTCCGTACCATCCGCGACAACGGAAGCAGTGCCTTGTATGAGGGAGACGCCGGGCAGTCGCTGGCCTCTCAAATCGAAGGCATAGACACCGCGTCGCTTGAAGCCTTTGAGATCAGCCAAAACGACCCGTCCGTCGGGACCTATGCAGGCTATGACATTATCGGCGCCGCCCCGCCGCTTCCCGGCATCAGTGTGATACAGATGCTGCAGATGCTTGAGGAGCGCGGCAGCATGGAAGCCGGACGGGAGAGCACGGACTTTATTCACGATACAGCCATGTCCTGGAGACTGGCCTCCCAGTTTATTGAAACGGACTACGGCGATCCGAATTTTGTGGATGTGCCCGTGGATGAACTGACCGATCCGGAGCAGAACGCGGAGCTCGCAGCGGAAATTTCCAGCGACAGCGTTATTTCCGATGCGGAAGCCTCCTCCTATACCGGAGATCCCAACACGACTCATATTACCGTTGTGGACGAGGATGGCACGTTTGTGTCGATGACCAATACGCTCACCAACTTCTGGGGCTCCGGGGAATATGCTGACGGCTATTTTCTGAATAACCAGATGGACCGGTTCGATATCGGTGAAAACGACGTTAACGAACCCGAGCCGGGACGGCGCTCGGTCACGTGGTCCTCCCCGATGCTTGTCGCAAATGACGACGGCCCGGTGCTTGGTATCGGGAGTCCGGGTGGCGAGCGGATTCCGATTATGCTGACGCAAATCATTTCCGACTGGGCGGAAAATGACGTCAGCCTCGAGGAAGCTGTCGAAGCGCCACGGTTTCACCTGGACGGCGACGACCTGATCATGGAAGAGGCACCTGAGACGGAACAGCGTGAGGAGCTGCTCGCTATTGGGTACGAGGATATCCGCGAACAGCCGACGCCGCTGTACTTTGGCTCGATTCAGGCGTTAGCCCTGGACCAGGAGAGTGGAGAGCTTTCCGGGGCGAGAGACCCACGGCGGGAAGCAGATTGGCAGAGCAGTACTTCAGAGTGAACAAAGCCTGTAGTACGAATAGCTCTTTAGTTTTTCTGTCGTTTTCGTTTATCCTCTATAAGGGTTCTTTCCCGCACCTTAGATCAACATCCGAGAAGAAGTTCCCTTTGTAGAAAGTAGGTTTTTACATGACATCCCCCCAGGAAAACATTCCAGGACAGCGCATCAATATACTCGACCAGATACGGGGCGTGGCTCTTTTTGCGATTTTTATCGTTAATATTTTCGGGCTCGCGTTAGTGAATCCGGCCAATCCGACCTGGCTTGGTACCTTCATTAAAACATCCGTCGCCGTCGTGTTTGAGGACAGCGCCCGGCCATTGTTTGCGATGATGTTTGGCATCAGCCTCGTGCTCATTTTCGACCGGATGAATACGAAAGGGACAAACCCCTATCCGACCCTTATCCGGCGGCTCGTCATTCTGTTTTTTGTGGGCGGCCTGCACGGGTTCTTTATCTGGGCAGGGGACATCTTGCTTATGTACGCCTCCGCGGGAATCCTGCTGCTCACCTGCCTGCGGCTCCCCACCCGGTGGCTGCTCGGACTCGCCTTTTTATTCTGGCTCGGCTATTCCACCGGGTTCGACCTGCTGGACGGCTACACATCCGTGCAGATGAATCCGGAGCAGTGGATGAAGGACGCCCTGCCCCCGGATCAAGCTTATCCGACCGGCGTGGAATACTTATTGATTGAATGGTCGACGATGATCGATCACCTCGGCTATTTCTTTTTTGGGATGTACGCCTACCGGAGCGGGGTCTTTTTAAAAGCCCGGGAGAACCGCGACCGTAAATGGCGGCTCGCCCTCCTCTTTCTTCTTGCCGGACTTCTTGGAAAAGCCGTTCTGTACGCCGGAGTAGGCAGCCCGCTTGTCGCTCATCTCGACGATGTGTACGCGTTTCTGGTGAGCCTGGGGATCGGCCTCGGACTGCTTCTCGCCGGTACCAGCCAAAAAAGCATTTCCATGTTTCTCATACCATTTACCGCCGTTGGGAAACTGACCTTCACCCATTACCTTCTGCAGTCGCTCATTTTCGTGAGCCTGTTCCGCGAGAGCGGCCGCACGTTTTTTAACGGCGTGGGTATCTGGGACCCGCCGGGCTACGTGTTCGCATTTGCCATCGGCATGCTAGTGTTTGCCGCACAGCTGCTAGCTAGCCCGCTGTGGCTGAAGTATTTTTACTACGGCCCACTGGAATGGGTGTGGCGGATTGGGACGCATATGAAATGGGTGCCGATGATTCGGAAGCGATCGTAAATGAACAGAATATCTATCGCCTAAAACCACTCGCAGGCTAATATACTTCCTTTTAAGTAAATCGATGCAATACATCATTTGTTTTACTTGGAAGGGAGTATTTTTCTCGTAAATATGCATAAAAAACTCCTACTTAATACCTTAGAGAAAGGAGTTTCACTATGAATATCTTTCAAGCACTTAGTATGGGCAACGGAAAATTAAATGAAGAAAATATGAGCGCAATGCTTGGCTACCTGCTGTCCCCCAAAGAGCCTCATGGTCTGGGTGATGTGTTTTTGCGAAGCTTCCTCGAAGCTTTAAACGAGACAGAGGCTTTAAACGGGCGGTTTAAGAATATACTGGACCAGCATTCTCTGTCTGGAACAGAAGTTATTTTTGAAAGCCCCTATCAGCTGGACGAACGAAAGTTGTTTATCGATCTGGATCTGCGATTTTATTCCTCCATTCCTTCTTCAGGTTCACAAGCGGAAGCAGCAGAAACACACCGCGTATTGATCGAAAATAAAATCCGCCCGCAGGCGGCAACGAAGGACCAGTTCCGGCGCGAGTATTTCGCCGTTCGCGAGGATCTTGAAGATCAACATGAAACAGCGGTGACAATGATCTACTTAACCCCGGAAGCTTCCCAGGGGCCACTTCAGGAAGCATATGAGGCTTTACGAGAGGAAGATATCGCCCCGCACCGTAAAGCCTGGTGTACCTGGACCGGAAACGACGGCTTCTCGATTGTTTCTCTCATTCGATTAATGCTGGAAAAAGAAGCCAAGGGCGAGATTGATCCTATCTCCGAATACGTCCGTCATACTTTGAAAGCGTTCATTCGTCATATTATGGACAGTCAACAGTCCATTACCAAACGCTCCAGTGCTCCTGCCGATTCTGGAAGCATGCAACAGGAGGTGACGGTTACATTAGCAGGCACTAGATACCAAATTCAACGATACGCCAGCGGCATGGTTATCGTATACAACGCTGACCTGGGAGAAAAGGAGATAGCCAAGCCCCTCCTGCGTCAGATAAATCAAGAGTTCGACCTGGGTGTCGAGCTGTACAGCCCTTCCGGTAAAAAGAAAAAAACACCACAGCTCGGCCGTGATGTTTTAAAGGCGTTAAACGCAGCATCTTATTAACTTCATAAACAAAAGCCCCGACGCCTTCATACGCCGGGGCCACATATTATATTGCTTTAATTAAGCCGCTTTCTCTTCTTCGTTTTTCTTACCCTTGTTCCGGTTCCAGCTGAGCAGGAAGATGCCTGCGAGTACCGCCAGGATAATCAGCGAGTACAACCACTGGGACTGTATGAGCATGATTAAGTTACCGAGCGCAAGGCCGATGACTCCGAAATCGGCGTCGCCGAACGTCGTGTTCTGGAACCCGAGATCGCCGAGCAGCGGCAGAAGCAGCGCTGGCAGGAAGCTGATCATCACACCGTTGGCCACGGCGCCGACAATGGCGCCGACTCTTCCCCCGGTGGCGTTGCCGAATACGCCGGCAGCCGCTCCGGTGAAGAAGTGAGGCACCAGCCCCGGCACGATCACGGCCAGGCCGAGCAGCGGCAGGATAAACATGCTGCCGAGGCCAGCGATAAAGCTGAACAAGAAGCCGATGATTACGGCGTTATTCGCGAACGGGAACACGGCCGGTGCATCGAGCGCCGGTTTGGCGTTCGGTACAATTTTGTCCGCAATTCCCTTGAACGCCGGTACGATTTCACCTAGAAGCATCCGTACCCCGGCGAGAATGATGTAAACGCCGGCTGCGAAGGTAAGCCCTTGCATGAGCGCAAAGATGATAAAGTTCTGGCCTTCACTTACCTCTGATTCAATAAACGCTGGTCCGGTGAACAGTGCGACTACCACAAACAGGATAACCATCGTCAGTGAAACAGAAACGGTAGTGTCGCGCAGAAACCCGAGCGACTTTGGCACCTTGATGTCTTCGGTGCTCTTGCTTTTGTCGCCGATCCGCTTTGCGAGAAAGCCGGAAACAAAGTAACCGAAGGAGCCGAAGTGGCCGACCGCAATGTCGTCCGACTGGGTGATTTCGCGTGTGTACGGCTGCAGCATCGCTGGAAGCAGTACCATGAGCGAACCGAGGATAATGGAGCCGAGTGCTACCATCGGAACACCTGTCATACCGCCGGTCGTTAAAATAACCGCGATCATGCACGCCATGAACATAATATGGTGCCCGGTCAGGAAAATGTAGCGAAACGGTGTAATTCTCGCCAGGATAATATTCACGATCATACCGAACAGCATAATCATCGCCGTTTCCGCCCCGAAGGCATCCTGGGCGACCGCGACGATCGCCTCGTTGTTCGGAATGACCCCGTCGACGTTAAACGCCTGGTTGAACATAGCGCTGAACTGGTCGAGAGACCCGGTAATCACCGCTGCCCCCGCCCCTAAAATCACAAAGCCGAGTATTGTTTTCAGCGTGCCGGATACGACGTCTGAAGCTGCCTTCCGTTGAATCATCAGGCCGATAAAGGCAAACAGTCCGACCAGAATTTCCGGTGTTCCCAATAAATCGTTCATCAATAAATCTACCATCACTCAACCTCCCCTTATAAATCCCTGGTGCTCTACAGATTTTTTTCCAGTGCGTCCCGAAGCTCCTTCTTGTCGAGAAGGTTATTCAAAAGCGCGATGTTGCGCGTGCCGTCGTCAAGATTGCCTAGAATGTCGGCCGAGCCGATGTACAGGTCGGCGCTTTCTGTTTTCGCGGTCGTCAGATCCGTATGGGACACGTCCGCTTCCTCGTTCATTTCCTTCAAAATGCTGTTCACGTTCATTTCCACCATCATCGAGCTTCCCAGTCCGTTGCCGCATACTACTAATATCTTTTTCATCTTTCTCACTCCTCGTTATTATTGGGTCGAATACGTTTTAACCAGCTGCATGATTTCCTGTTTGGATGATGCATTTATAAGCTTCTCTTTTGCTTCCGGCTCCGACAACAGCTCGGTCAGCTGCGACAGCGCTTTTAAGTGCGTTTCATTATCAATCGCCGCCAGCACAATCACGACCGACGCCTGGTGCTTTTCCTCCTCTGAAAAATGGACCGGCTGCTGCAGGTGCAAAAGACTCATGCCGAGCCTGTTGACACCTGACTCGGGGCGAGCGTGCGGAATCGCAATATCCGGCGCGATGACAATATAGGGGCCGAGTTCTTCAATGTTTTGAATCATCGCCTCGATATAGGAGGCGTTCACGCTCTCGTTGTCGGTAAGCGGAGTGGAAGCCTTGCGGATCGAGTCCTGCCAATCCGCCGCGAAATCTTCCATTATGATAGTGTCTTCGTTGAGCAGTTCTTCCAGCATAGGTTTGGTTGTCTCCTTTACCTTTGAAATATCGCCCCTCAGGAAATGCCGGAGCTTGTCGGCCAGCTGTTCGCGCTCATGGATCGTCGCGTGCTGGCTAATGGCGTTCAGCAGCGCCTCTTCTTCAAAAGCGCCGGGGCTGCTGTCGGCAAATACCTCTTTTAATCTGGCGTGCACGGCGTCCCGCTCCTCGTTGGTTAAAAACGGCGGCAGCAGGATCACCGGTGTATCGGTTTCCGGTACGGGAATCGTGCTGAACACAATATCCACCTGCCGATCCATCGCCTCGTATTCCTGCCGGGACAGAATGTCTTCGACCATCAGCTCCGGCATCATCGCCTCGAGCTGGGCCCGCAGCAGCGCAGACGCCGCAATCCCGTTTTCGCAGATGACCACGGCGGTATATTTTTTATTCGTTTGCACCCCGTCCCGGTGCAGCCAGCCCCCGAAGTGCATCGCAATGTAGGCGGCCTCCTCTTCCGGAACGGTTTTGCCGAGGTAGGACTCCAGGTGGGTGATCGACCGCCGGGTCAGGTGCAGCACCTCCGGATAGTTTTTCTTTACTTCCTCCACGTAGTCGTTTGCAATCGGCATGTCGTACTTCATCCGGTAGTAGGCGGGCTTTAAGTGCGCCAGCAGGTTGTCCTCGAGCTGCCTTCGTTCGTCGAACACGAGGCAGCCGACCACCTGAAAGTCGTTGACAATCTTTGTGATGATCATGCGCAGTTGGTGTTCTTCCTCCGTTTTGGACTGCTTCGCAGTTTCCCGCTGAACCCGGGAGCCGAGCAGATGCATCGCAAAGTAATAAACGTCGTCTTCCGCGAGAGCGACCAGCTTTCGCTGCTCCAGGCTGTGCTGAATTTCCTTCGCCGCCTGGTACGCCTTCGTCTGCCGGATGATTTCCTTTTCCTCCGCGTCGATGTCGACGGCCGGGGCGCTTCCAGGCTGCTGGGCGGCCAGGAGTAGCTGCAGCACGAGCGAGCGGATGATTTCATCGCTGTACTGCACTTCAAGCATCGCCTCGACGCGCCGGATTTCATTTTCGATCAGCGTGTACAACTGGTCCTCCTGGGGCAGCGCCGCCGGCGACAGCATCTGCTGCGCCTTTTCCTCCATCCGCTCCGAGAAGCGCTCCGAGAAAATATCTTTGATGATCGTATTTAACAGCTGCTTCTTATCCTCCCGGCTCCCGTCAAGGTAGTAGCCGGTGTGCTTGTCGTTTTTAATGCGGATGCGTTTTGGCTCCAGCCACTCTGCGGCTTTTTTCATGTCCCGGAACAGCGAGCCGCGGCTTACGTTAATCCAGTCAAGCAGCGTGTTCGTCCGAACGTTCGCTTTCGCCACCAGGAGATGCAGAACAATCAGATAGATGCGCTCCCACTGGTCGAACCGGTAATCCCAGTCGCTGTCGATGTGAGTAACATCCTGCAGTTTTCGTTTCGTGTCCGGGTCCAGGTAGATGCCCTTTCCGTAAATCCGCTGGGTGCGTCTCAGCCTGTTTTCCTCGAGCCAGTCGTCAATCTGCTGAAGGTCGTAATAGATGGTGCGCTGCGAGATGCCGAACTGCTTCGTTAACCGATCCATTTCCACGACTGAGTCCGCCTGCAGCACATAATTTAGAATCGCCGTCCGGCGCTGATCCAGGACGATGATGATTCACCTCCCGCCTCTTTGTTTCAAATTGCAAAATGTATTTGCTCATCACTAGTGAATACCGTTACTATAATACAACCCCCGCAACTATGTAAGGGCTTTCCATGTTTCAAATTTGTAGAATCGTAATTTGCAAAATGGTACTCCTGTTTTTTCTTTAAAACGTTAATTTCTTATTTATAAATGAGTAATTTAAAATCGAATATATGTATTGAAATAGATCATGAAGATGTAAAATATTCAATAATAGATAAATAAAAAAAGAGAAACAAAGTTATATGCTTCCCTTTCAATATTTTCATAGCTAAAGCAATTACCGTTTTAAACCCACTTTTCAGGATTGTTGTAAGGATATCCTTCAGTGCATGCTTCCATTCTTATTGAGCGATTTTCTTTTTCACGTCCTCAAGTCTCTTTTTAAATCGTTCCAGCTTTGGTTGCCTATCTGCTCTTTGTTTATTTACCTTTTTCTCGAAAACATTGATTGCTTTTTCCAATACCTCAATCTCCTTTTCATACGCTCTTTCTTTTCTATAAATAATCGCAAGTCGATCATAAGGATGGTTACCTTCAAACTCTTCATTAACATTTTGAATATATAGTTCTTTTGCTTTCTCAATTTTACCTTGGCTTTCAAGTTCTTTACCTTTTAGGTTTCTATCGACTTGAGTATCAAAATTTGAGTTTTTCTTTAGTGAATTTTGATGTGCTTTTTGAGAATTGCTTTTACTTTCCTTCTTTATTCTAAAAAGCTTCTTGAACATGACAGACATCTCCTTGCACTATTTAATTTACACGTGAACGAGGTTTTCGTTCTCATCGGGTACATAGAGTGATTGTCTCTATAAAAAACAGCCTCGCTCTAAAATTAATCTAAAGCAGGCTGCTAGTAAATAAATTATATACTCCTGAATTATCGTTACACTTTTAATATGAGATCAATTTAACAACTAACGAGATCTACCTCTCATTCATTTTTTCAATACTCAATTACGTCCCATGTCGTAATAATACCTAGAAGCTTCTCTGTTTCTTTACCATTTTCAGTGATAAGAAGGGCATCTAAAAATCTCTTATTGTGAAGAGTGTCTTTAAATAAATCTTCAATCTTATATACATTAGTATTTCTACTTATAAATTGATAATTATATGTTTCTTCTTCATTACTTAATACTTCTTTTAAGGTCGTTTCTTTCAATGATAGTATGTCTTTATCCGCAATTTTAGCAAGCCATCTTGCTAAACCATTTTCGGTTATAAGTCCTTCAAAATTATTTTTATCATAAACTGGAAATTGAGTATAATTTTTTTTATCAACAGCATTAAGCATCTCTACTAATGTATCATTCGTTTGAAAAATTTGTACATTTTTTTTAAAGGTTGGTATAACTTTTTTAGGTGCTGTTATTTGTTCTGCAATATTCTCAATTTTTTCTACTGTTTCTATATGTGGATCAGCTATCGTATAGTTTGCTCTAGTTTTTTCATGAACAATTGCATTACGTAAATCTCCATACTTTAAAAGCAAAGAAAGATTTTTGCGAATTACAGGATTTTTGTCTTTTGCTTTCAATAAGGCTTGATGAAAACTATCTTTAGGCCCCTCCTTATCTTTAAAATTAATTTTCTGATCAATGCGATTATAAGCTGATATAAATCTTTCTGCTTGTTCACTCATTTTATCCACCTCTAAAAATTTATTTAAGTATAAAATAATTATTCATCATTAAAATAATCAAAATCTATAGTTTTCAATGTATAAATATTTTTGGTAGAGACTCCGACGTTATAATCAATCATTAGCTCAGCTAATTCTTCTCCATTAATAAGTACTATTTTCTTTTCAATATTTTTCACGTATTCTTTAGCACTTTCTGCAAACCTAGAAGTAGTGATAAAGATTCCTTTTCGCGCTCTTTTTCCTTCTAAGCTTCCCGCAAAAGCTTGAACATCTGGGCGTCCTACCGTGTTTCCCCAACGCTTCGCTTGTATATAAAGAACATCCAGTCCAAGCTTATCTTCTTTAATAATGCCGTCTACACCTTCGTCACCGCTTCTACCTATTACTTGAGCGGCGTCTGCTCGTGAACCACCATATCCCATAGCTACTAATAAATCTACCACTAAACTTTCAAAGAAGTTGGGGCTACATTTTTTAATAGTTTCTAAAATTTCTTCTGCAAGATTCTTTCTTAATGCTGAATAGTTTGCTTCTAATAATTCGTCTGGAGTACGTGAGTCTTGTTCTATAAAACCACTTCTAACTTGTTCAGCATCTCTAGCCGACTCATTTTTCCCAGGCGAATAGAATGAACGAAAAGAAGAAAATTGTTTTAAATATTGAACATTAATATCATTTGGAGCTTTCTTTAATACTAAAAGCCCCTGGTCAGTAATTCGAAACTTTCCTCTGCCAGTACTTTCTATTAAACCTGCTTTAATCAAATAAGTTCTTGCCCATCCAATTCGATTTTTATAAGTGATTTGTTTTCCGCTAGGAAGCAGCTCCTGTTGATCTTCTTGCGTTAATTCGAGTTTTTTGGCCAGAGTTTGATATAGTTCTTGCAATGTATGTTCTCTATAGTCTTTTAGTTCAGATAAAAATGGCAACATAAACGATTGATAGCCTGGAATAGACATAAAACAATCTCCTTTTATTTGTAAATCTTAGCACCTTTGTTTAAAATTTTAACCTGTTATATGTTGATGGCTTTTATCTTCTTGTAATTTTTGATTCTGAGGCATTTCTGTAATAGCATTTGAAACTTTTTCTATTAATTGTTGCACGGACGCTTTTTCATATAATGAATTTAACGCCTTAGCGACGGTATCCTTTGAAGTCCATTCTTTCACAAACATTTTATCAGTATAGATTTTTGTATACTTTCTTCCTTCTTCTTTTGCTTGCGGACGAAAATTAATTCCATATCCCTCCAAAAGGTCTAAAAGTTTTACGCGAATTTCATATGGTAGAGGGCCCAGTTCAATGTTTATTTTTAAATAGTCATCTCTTTTACGCGAAAACCAGATAATAAATCCGTAATTTAACCAATAATTGAATTCTGGGGCCCCTAATTTTTGATTGATAATCTCCCATTCTACTGGTAGAAAATTTGGTGTTTTTTCATGTGTTTTATATAAATGGACAGGTATCTTTTTTTCATAAGCGAATGCAATGAATGCTTCTCGAAGTACATTGTTACCTATTTGAAAGATATAGTCGATTGTTTTTTTCTTTTCGTTGTAAATTTTTTGAATACTTTCTCTTACAGGTAGATCTAAAGTTTGAAAATTGTTCATTAACTCTTCATACCTACGATATTTTGAAATATTATTATTTGAAGAAAAGTAAAGCAAATCTATTGCTGCTTTATGCTCCTCGTAAATTTGAAGGGCTAATTGAGAAGTTTGTTCGTCCTCGACTAGCTCTTCGCGTAAAATATCCAAATAATAATTTAAAAAAGTAACTACTTCTGCAAGCATAGCTTCTTTCTGTAAATCAATTTTTGTCTCAATGATGTTATAGATATCTTCATAATCAACTACAAAATATTTATCATTAGTAGGTTGCTCTCCAGCTAAAGTTAAGAAAATAGGGATAACCTTATAGTTAGGATATAAAGACTCAGCATAGTTTAAGTACTCTTCCAATTGCCCTCTGATTCTTGAGCATAAAATTTATTTTCAATTATGATAACCATTTTTTTACTAGGTACCGTGATCATTATGTCTATAGCTTTTTGGTTATCAGTTTTCTTTTCACGAGCAATTTGAGTATCTTGCCAATGTGTATAACTGTAATGCAAAAACTGTAGTTTTTCTATTTTGTCTTCGTTTTCAGTCTTAGTCGCAAGTCTAGTCAGTATTTTACTAATAAAAAAACTGTTTAATTGATGATTTTCACTTGGATCTAATAACCAAGCCAAAACGTTAGAATGTCTTATTTCATAATGATCTACTCGCAAAACTTTCAACGGATTAAATTGATGAAATTGTTGGTGTAAGTTCATATATTCTCGTGAATGTTCTAAATGAGCAATAGCATCTAAAGATATTGTCATACTCTCACTCCTTTATAATTTTAGAATCGTTTAACGAGCAAAATAAATATTCGTCGAACGTATTTCCTGTTTTTTAATAAGCTCCCAAATAATTTTATACTGTTCAATCTGATTTTGATAAAAATACTCCAGCTTCTCTTTATCTTCTTGGTATATATACAAATCCGTTTTATAGTCTACAATTTTCCATCCCTTTTCGGTTAAATACACCAAGTCAATGAACCCTTTCACTCTTTTTGTTTTTCTCTCTGTCCCGAATAAAGCAGTATAACCTTCATCTTCAGGGCTTAAGTCGAAATAAAATGGCCATTCCGTATAAACAGCTTGAGCATTTTTGACTTCCTGATAGAGTTCAGAGGCTTTAAAACTTTCTACGATCGAGAACGCTTTTTGAATTTGCTTCTCATCGAACTCATACTGGTATGCGAGGTTCGGAATAAATCGGTCTACAGCTTTCCCCTGAACTACCTTTTCTAAGACACTGTGGATAAACGTGCCCCACTCTGTTCCTCCGCCTTCTTCTCTTGCAATAGCTGGCATTGACTGATCTTTATCACCTGTAGGAGACCACTCTTCTATTATCGAATGCTTAATTGCTTCATTTAGTTCACTTTCATAATTTCTGCTGGCCTCAACAAGATTTTTATCTACAATGAGCGGTTCATCTATTTCCTTAGCAGCAACCTCTTGATTTTCAAGCGCTCCTATTTCCATATTCTCTAATAATGGCTGCCAGTAATTAGCATTATCCGTACCTGATGATGAAATGATTACCATATTTTCTGCTCTTGTAGCTGCTACATATAAAAGACGTACTGCTTCCGCCTCCTGGAACTCGTTTTCCTCTGCTTTTGCTTTTTCCCATTGGGGTGGCTGGCCAACAGGACGCTTCTGAAACCCATTAGTTTTTTGAAAAAGAATATAACCCTTAGTTAACTCATTTTCCCTCTCGATATGAACATCGATTCGGTCTTTAGCATTCAATCTACCTTTAGGGTTAGCTAGAAACACTATAAGAGCTTCCAGCCCCTTAGCTTTATGCACATTCATTACACGAACTGCGTTTTCATGCATGTTTTGCTCTAACGTTTTTTGTGTTTTTTCTATCCATACATGGTACCAGAAGGCTCCATCCGTCAATGTAGAAAAAGATTTCTGCATTAGTGTTTCTATCAGTAGATCATATCCCTGCAGCGATTCTTTTCCCCGTCCATTTAAGGCAAGATGTCTGAGCAGATCTATATCCTTAATAATCGCTACCATTGTTTCTGCAGCAGAATAACTTCGAGTATACCGCTGATAATGACGTAGATTCTCTAAAGCAGTATTTATCGTAGTATCCTCACCGAATGGAGACTCGCTGTACGTTCGAAAACCTCCTCCAGCATGATTCCATTCATAAAATTCAGCGTCCGAAGCTGCAAAAAACACGCTTTTCAGCGCAGCCACTACAGTTAATTCATTACTTCCGTCCGCTACAGCTTCAAAAATAGAAGCAAGATCGTCAAATTCAGGAATGTCTTTATACACTATTTCTCCGCTAACGTTTACCGGAATATCATACTCTTCCAAAACTCGTGCGTATTTGGTCAATGATTTATTGTTTCGCTGCAGCACCAGCATATCTTTTGGCTCGTGTCCTTCACTAAGCATTTTTTGTATATGGGCGGCTATTTGTTCAGCATCTCTGTTTTCAATCACTTCACTATTTCCACCAGTTTCCACCTCATTTATGAAAAAGCCTTCCCAACTATTATCAGCATCACTTTTATCTGGAATTAACGGCTGGTATTCGGCTTGATATTTATGAGCTTCCACTGGTAGTTGGGATTCTAGCCAGCTGTTAAATGGATTTGTTACGGCTGGAATCGTTCGAAAATTTGTAGTTAAAGCCAGTATTTCTCCCCCTGTGTTTTCAAGGTGCTGTTTAACAGATAAATACATATCAATATCTGCACGACGAAAACGATAGATGGATTGCTTTGGGTCTCCAACGATAAAGAGCGAGGCCTCCTTTGGCACACACGTTTGCCACTCTGTACATGTTGGGTCTTCCGCAGTCAGCAAAAACATGATTTCCGCCTGAATCGGATCGGTGTCCTGGAATTCGTCTACAAGCAGATAACGGTACTTTTCCTGCAAGTCTTCACGCACATGAGTATGTGACTGGAGCAGCTCTTTAGCTTTTAACAAGAGATCTTGATAGTTCAAGCAACCTTTTTCATATTTAAGCTGCTCATACTCTTTTAATCCCTTTTCCAAAAAAGCTAGGATATGTGAATGGTTATACTCGTACCATTGCGTAAGCAGCGGTTCAATTTCTCTTTCAATGACGGCATCAAAGTTTGATTTGAACGCTTTAGCTTCCTCGTTTGAGATCCAGTTTTTTTGTGTGACTTTGGTTGATTTCTTAAAATATTCTAATGCAGATATTTTATCTGAATCGTTCTCTGCGAATTTACATTCTCGCAAAAACTCTACAATTATTTTTTCCAGGTCATCTGGCTTTCTTTCATCCAAAGTGATTTTGCTTTGCGCTTCTGTACACAAATTAACCACCTGCTGCCAAAGCTCAGCATCTATATTGGGTTTAGTCGTTTGTTCTCGAACCCACTGGACTTCGGGATATCGACTCAATAATTTTAGATTTTGAAAAAGGTCGGGCATTGAAACACCAATATCCTGCAGAATTTTATATTGCTCTGAAGAAGCTGCTTGCTGTTTTTCAATATGGGCCACCCATGATTCATACAAAAGCTCTTCATCTTCATCCTCTTCAATTTCCCGGAAAGCGATCTCCACCCCGGCTTCAATGGGGCGTTCTCTCAATAAACGAGCACAAAATGCGTGAACCGTGCCAATAAAGCACTCATCGATTTTAAATAACGCTTGCTGGCATCTATTTATTTGTTCCGAATCCGTTACTGCCTCTTTCACTTTTCCCTCTAAAGTTTGTCGAAAGCGAAACCGCAGTTCATCAGCTGCTTTTTTGGTGAACGTGATGGCAGTTATTTGTGCTACTTCTGCTTTTCCCGTTATAATCAGAGCCCCCATTCGACTAACCATGCTTGTGGTCTTTCCCGAGCCTGCTCCCGCTTCTACCAGCATGTTCGTGTCCAGATCTTCGATGATTCGCTCCCGTGCTTTTTGATCGGCTATTGTATTACTCAACCTCTCTCGCCTCCCTGTATGCCCGAACCCCTGCGGCATTATCATCCTGATTTTTTTTCTTTAAAATATTTGCATCATAATGATCGCGTTTGCAGACGGTCGCATAATCGCAAAACTTGCAGTCCTTAGGATCATCTGTCATAACAAAATCGCCGTGTTTCACAGTATTGAGCATATGATTGAGCACATTTTCGCCTTGTTCTTCATAGGTGCTGGTCACTTCATGTATTGCTGCTTCTCCGTAACCGCGATCAGTGGGGAAATAGTAGCCACTCTCCACAACTTTTTCGTCGTAATCCCGTAAGTTCTCTAACGCTTTTGCATACAAATAATGCTGTAGCATACGTCCGCCTTTAAACGGCTTTATCAAAGAATATCGCGTTGGTTTTCCTGACTTGTAGTCTATTACGCGCAAACTCTTCTCCGTTGCTTTTTCTATTCGATCGATTTTTCCTCTTAATTGAAAAACTGTCCCATCAGAGAGCGGAATCTTCGCAAATTTATCTTCGTCTATTCCGAAACTGTATTCCACTGCCTGCACTCTAGTACTTACATTCTCCTGCTCATTTTGATAGAAGATGTAACACGCCCGTATTATAGTTTGCTTCGTCCGTTCAAAAACATGCTCACTTGGCGGCTGATTTTCGTTTTTCCATTCTTCAACTTTTTCTTCTGCCAACTGTGAAAATGCTTCCCAGGATAAGTTAGACTTTTTCTCTAACGATTTATTTACAAAGGTCTCGTATAATTCGTGCAGGAGTGTGCCCCGTTCCGCTTCATCTAGCCAAACGGATGGATCAAAATCCCGTACTTCTTTTTTATTCACCTTTAACACACTGTTTAAGAAATACGCGTAAGAACACTTGCCCAGTAGTTCCAGTTTCCCGGCACTCATGGCAATCTCCTCATTTACCCTTGGATCATAAGCCTCTTCTTGAAGAGGTACGTTCCCGTCATGCTCTGTTAGTGTTTCTCTCTCGCGGGCCTCCCGCTGTTCTTGTTTTGCTGCTTCTAACGGATAAAACTCCTGTGCATCTTCACCAATTTGAACATGTTTCTGATTTTTGAGTGCCCTTCTCCAAAGGTTTTCTTCCACAGCAGTATTTCCTGTGGTTTCTGCCAAAATTGGCAGATGCTCTTCCATATCTTTTAGTGAAGCTTTTTTCAATTGATAGATGTTTCGGAAAGCTTGGAGAAAAAAGCTAGATGGAAAGACAGAGCGATTTGCTATGGCATCAAAGGTGGTATAGCTTAACCCTACATGCTTTCCCTCCTGCTGTATGAGGAGCTGCGTGAGCCAAAAGATTTTTTCAGTCATTTTTTCTTTTGAAGTAGTTAGTCTTCCACCTAGGGATTCCCGTTCTTTATCTAACAGTAATGGATCTTCTCTTACCTGCCCCGGCACAGATGATTGGTCCATACCAAAGAAATGCACGTTGTTTCTTTGCACGAACAGTCCTTTGGAAAAAGGGGCTAAATGAAGGTGGCCGGCTTTAGGTCCTGAAGGCAATACTTTTAAGGGAGACAGCCACTCAATGAGTTCGTTTAATAATTTCTTTGAAGTGGCTGCTTCTTCGTTAAATCCACTCGTTTGCTGCAGATATTCGAGGATCTTCTGTTTAGAAACTTCATCAAATGCGCTATATGCTTTACTAAATTTATTGATTAATTGAATAATGCTTTGAGCAAATTCTTGTTGCTCTATTTCGATGACTTCTTCAGGTATAAATTTAAAGAAAGAACGGATAAAACGTTTGGCATCTCTAGCTTCTTTGATTTTTATCTCGTCTTCTAAACTATTTATATAATAGTTTAATTTTTTTTCATACTGTGGTTTTCCCCAACGGATATCGGCTTTTTCTAATACAGCAGCAATTTTGTTTGGCTGTTCAGTACTGATGATACCTTCGCGCAACATAGCACATAACTCACTAGCACTATATTGACTGTGAATCCACTGGCTGACTCCCTGGATCAACTGTCCAGACGTACTTTTTATTGCCGAAAATCCATTAGCTCTTGTATGTGCAATGTTTTTAGCATCTAAGAAATGAGTCAAGTGGTTTTCATAAGCTTCGTTCTCAGGAAAGAGCCATAGCGTTTGCTCAGCAGTAGCAGCATTTTGATGTATTCGCTGAAAGGCTTCCTTTATTTCTACCTCTTTCGTCGCACTTCGATACAATTGCACATTCATAGAGGGAGAGCTACCTCCCCAAAAGTCTTTCCATTCGTTATTATTCTCCCATTCCGCATGCTCGTTTAATGATTTTGGGCGGTCTACAGCAACGGCATCGTATAGAGGTAATTCTTTTACGCTCCCCAGTTTTAGGTGTTTTATAAAACAGGTTTCTAGATAGTTACACGCTTTATTTGGTGAGATGTAGTATGTATGGTTATTATTACCTAACGCATTATTTTCTATAGCTTCGATAGTTTCTGAATACAATCTCGCTTCGTCAAACCAATCGTTTTCTGCTAACTTTTTTTCATAACCTTCGAGAAGAATACGAATATCTTCGCCCTTGTTTACTGGCGCAAAGGCTTTACCTGGTAAATTCTCACTGTTCCAGCCATCCAGTCGTAATTCACTAACCATTTGATGCATTGCTGTGACAAACCCATTAGAAATGCTAATATTTTTAAAATATTGAAATCTATTATTAGTATTTATATCTATTATAAGGGACTCAATCAAAGCAACATTATTTATTTTATTAAGTAAAGAGAAAGGAACATCTCTTGTTTCAAGCACAATATTATAAGCGGTATCCGATATTGTTTTTATCTCAATTGAATTTTCGGTTAGAGGATTTCTTATTAAACTCGATAAAACTTCCTCTGACTCTAAATATGTTGAAACAATTAATATCGAATTATTTGAGTGTAAAGACATAAAAAAGACCGCCTTCCTCTAAATGGGAATTGTTACGGTCTATTCTACTACAAATTTAGAAATTATATTATATTTTTAAGAATTTTAAGTTTAATTTTTTATAATTTTCAGTAAAGACTACTATCGACTGAATTGTTTTACTTAAAGCTCTTAAGAACTAGTTTCCAGCTAACTTTGATAACCCAAGCCACTCCCCATAGTGAAGCTATTTTACAATTTTCTTTTCATTTGAGCCAGTCCCTAATGTGTTGAAGTTCGTAATAAATGATACGCTGTGAGATACCAAGCAGCTTCGTTAACGATCTACTTTCACGACTGCATCCTCCTATAGCAAATGATTTAAAATCGCCTTCTGACGCTGATCCAGGCAGATGATAATTCACCTCCCACCTGTCGTTTCAAATTGTAAAATGTAATTCCTGATCATTAGTGAAGACCGTTACATTAAATGCGCTATCGTGAATATGTAAGAGGTTTTTATGCTTCAAATTTGTAGATTAGGAACTTGCATAATAGTACTTAAATAAATTTTTATTTGTTAATCCCTTCCTAATAACTAGTATCAAACCTGTGTATTCATATGATAGAATAGTCCAATAGATTTATTTTCATACTATTAATTAGTTATATATTCATATAAGAAAAATTTTTATGAATTAATTAGGAGGGCGACAACTATGGACTTATCTAACCTGATAACAAAAAATGATTCAAATTATATTACGTTAAAAGGGTTTAAAGGGAATCAGTTCGGTCACAATGTAGTAACAGTACAATGTAAAGTAAACGATGTAATTAAATTTTTAGAAGTTGATCGTGAAGTACAACGCGAATTAGATGAAGTTAAAGTAGCTAGTATTGCCCAATACATACAATATGGATTAGATGGTAATGATATATATTTTTCACCCTTAATATTTTCCGCGAGAGGAAAAGGGTTTTTCAATGAAAATAACAATGAATTTAATTTAAACATGAATGAAACGATGGCTATATTAGATGGGCAACATAGAATAAAAGCCTTTGAATATATTAAAAATCGTTTGGAGTTAATAGACGACCTAGGAAAGAATTATGACTATATAATGAACTTTCCTATTACAGTGCAAATTTTTCTAGATTTAAGCACCACTCAAGAAAAACAATTGTTCACTGATATAAATACAAAAGCTTCGTTAGTTAATTCTTCTTTGATTATTATGTATAATAAAAATGATTTATACGCACAGTTAATTCGTGAAATAATTGAAAATTTACCTCAAGACCTCATAGAAACAAGGTCTAAAACAACTTCAACTAAACTTATGACAGTTTCTACCTTTTATAAAACCGCTCGTATTTTAAATCATGGTGCATTAAACTTAAGACAAAAAACTTCTTTAAACGAGCAAAATTATTCCATGCATCAGAAAAAATCAGAAGAATTCATAACACTATTAAGAAAATACGCTCCTATTGATGGAGAAAATCGAAATAAATATATAATTATGACACCTAATATCATAATGGGAATTGCTTACTTTATATATGACACCCAATTCAAATATCCAAATACATCTATGGAATATTTGTTTCAAAAAGTTATAAATAAAGTAGATTGGAGTCACAAAAATAGCGAATTCGAAAATTTAAAAAGCGCTAACTACAACAAAAAAACTAAAAAGTATAACTTTAATTCTTCTTTAAAAGCCATAAGAGAAATATCTAGTTTTCTACAGAATAAATTTGAAAAAATAAGAGGTGAATCTTAATGGAAGGTTTAGAAATTCAAGGAACTATAGCTTCACCCGGTAATAATAAAGCTATTATGACAACCCAAATGAAAATAAAAGATATATTAAATTTCTCTCAAATTGATAAATCTGTTAATCGTGACCTCGGTTATCATCGTATGCCTAAATTAGTAAGTTATTTTGACAGTATGGATACTGATTCAGGTATTTTTCTTCCTTCTTTAGTATTTTCATTTCGCGAGGATCCTACTCCTTTTTGGGATGAAGAAAAGAATATATTAACTTTACCCGAAAGTTCGAAATTAATAGTGCTTGATGGGCAGCACAGAATTAAAGGTTTAGAACGTTATTTGCAAGATAAAAAAACTTTAAATGAGAAGAAAGAAAAAATTTCTAATAGCTATCTGACTGCTCAAATTTATTTTGGGTTATCTATAGAAGACGAGAAAAAACTTTTTACAGATATCAATTCTAATGCTAAACGAGTATCAAGATCTTTAATTACTAAATTCGATAATAGAGATATACTGAATTTACTTACTAGAGAATTATATAATTCAAATAAGACTCTTCAAACCAAATTAACCATTGAATTTGAAAAAGCCCGTATCATTCGACCAAATAAAAAAACCTTTACTACAAGTGTTAGGTTTAAAAAGTTTATAAAAGTTCTTTTGTTTGGAGAAACTGGTATAGGTTCACGTTCTCCTGCATTAAACAAAACAGAAGATCAACTAGTTCGAGATAATTACGATAAGCTATTCAGTTTTCTCGATAAGCTATTTCTAGTGTTAGGGGAAGTGCTGCCTTCGGAACCCGGCAACGTTAAAGATTATGTATTAGGTCATGAGCCTATTCAAAATTCTATAGCCCTTTATCTTCATACTTCTATCATAACTAATTGTAAGACTGGTATTGAATGGGTAGAGAATTGGGAAGATGATGTGCAACAACTCCAATATATTAATTGGTCTATAAAAAATAGAGATTGGAAACCTTATATGACAATTAGTAGAAAAGATACTGCTTTTGAATATATGACTTTTAACGATGTTTACTCAAATACAATAGACCTTAAAGAACTTATAGCTCAAAGAATCTATTCTTAATATTAAATAAGGAGCTGGCCTTTTTTTGGCACAGCTCCTTATTTGTGTAAGAACTATTACAACTTCTAAATGCTTGTAAATATTGGTTCACAATGTTTTATTTTCCCATATTAGGCTAACTTTCACTAATCTCTAAAAATAAAATGTAATGTAATTTTGCAAATAAGTTCTATGATACATTTTAAGTAATATTATTTAGGCTAGTTTATTAGACCCATCCTATATTTTATATTGTGATTAACTATAAAATCTGTTTCTTTTTCCGACAAGCCATAATGTTCAGCTAAAATGTAATCAATTTCGTCTACGATTGATTTTGATGCTCTAGGCTGAAAAGATTCAATTCTAAGCTTACCTAATTGCTGATCTGTTCGTACTATTTCTTCTGAATTAATTTTAAAGTCTTGTAAAAGATTTCTACCCTGTTGAATTAATTTAGATATAATAGCATCGTTCATTTTTTCGATATCTAATGGAAAATTATGTATTTCCCTTTGATTAACATTACGACAATCAGAAAAGATAATATAATACCAAAAAAATAAATTACTATTTAAAACACTTAATATTACATCTCTATCTAAAGTATTCTTTACATTCAAAGACTTAAGTTCTGAAGGAAGCCTTTTTTTTCCATTTTCATCGAAAATACTCGGTGGTTCAATGAAAAATTGGATAAAATACTGTAGTTTTCTTGTATAATTTACTTTTATAAATGACTTAGGTTTACAGTATGCTTGAATTTTTTTTCTATTTGTATCCATCTTTTCTAAAATAGTTTTTTCAATATCACTTCCTATTTTAGGAAAACCACTTATATTAAAATAGTCTTTTTCTATACTAGTATACGATATTAGTTCAAACAAATTTTTCCTTTCTGAACTCATCCACCTCTTATAGGACGTATTATTAAAAGAGAATTCATTTTTCCTTTCTGTGGCTGTTAATATAGTTACTCTTTTATCAGCTCCGTTGAAAAGTTTTGATGGTCTTACTCCAAAATTCGCAGCAAAGTAAGTTCGATTTGTTTTTCTATAAATTTCTCTTAAGTTTTTATAACCCTCTGTAGATACGTTAGATATTGGAATAATCATAGAAAAATAACCTTTATTATTTATCAAAGAGCACAATGATCTCTCAACAAATGGAGCATATATATCATTACAGGAATTTGTTTCAAAATCTATTAAACTATAATTCACCTTATTCTTAGCAACATATGGGGGATTGCCTATCAACACATCGAAACCTTTCGCATTTACAATGTCATAAAACTCTATAAACCAATGAAACGGTTTATGTGTTTTTATCCATTCTTCATATTTTAGATTATTTTCTACGTCAATTCCATATCTTCCTTGAGCTAAATACTTGTTCAGTCTTTCAGAGAGGTCTTTCATTTCCTCATTTAAATTTTCTTTTATTTCTTGTATACATTTACTGTTGTAGCTACTTCCTTCTTGAATATTGCGGAATTTGTTATGAAGAGTAGCTACCTTGTTAGCATTGGCTTTAATTATTTCTTTTTCATTATCAATGTCTAATTTAGTATTCATAGCTATTTCAAGTTCTTTTTGAGTAGCAAAACCAACTAAACTGTTACCTGCTCTAATATTAAAATCTATATCAGGCAAGGGCTCTATATAATTAGCGTCTTTTAATTGTGCCACTAGTTTTAAAAATAACCTTAATTTACAAATTTCTGTTGCTTCTTCCATTATATCTACACCATAAAGATTTTTTATAATTATACTACGCAATACGTAGTATTCTTTATTTTCATGTTTATTTAATTCATTTAAAACTTTTTCAAAAAGTGGAATTTTTTCCATTGAATTTTCATTAGAAACCTGCTCATAGTTTATTATTTCCATTTTTTCTATTAAAGCTTCGTACACAGGTTGCAGGGTGTTCATAGCTTCAAATAAAAAAGCCCCTGAACCACAAGCAGGATCCAATATAGTTATTTTTTCTACAGATTTATAAAATGATATAATTAAATCCGTATTATCAGTTTCCTCAACTAAATCTATAGTTAACTGTAAAAGATTTAAATTGTAATAAATAAACGAATCCACTGTATTAACTTTTCCAGTAATGAGCTTATTTTTTATTTCTTCATAATGCGTTCTTCTTTCTACTACTTCTCTCCAAAGTTCATTTGGAAGGCCAAATTTATTGTTAGCAACATAATTCCAATTTTCTCTCTGGTTAATATCGTGAATCCCTTTACTTATGTAATCTGGAAGTTTATTCGAACATCCGTGTTTCAAGGCATTAAAAATATAACGATCAGGATTTATTCTTAAATTAAACTTTAATTCATTATTTTCTTCAAGTAATGAATTTTTTTCCAGAGAATTTTTAAGTAATTTTGGCAATATAGAATTATTACACATATAATTGGTTATATCTTCTTTAGTATAATAAGCACCCATCTCTTTTTGATTAATATATTTTTCGAAGATGTAACCGATAACGTCTGGGTTAATCTCATTACCTTTACTTAATCTTCTTGTATCTAAGTGCCAATCAAATTTGTCAAAGAAATCAAAGATTTTTTCAAAAGCCTTATCTTCTACTTTAATATCGGGAAATTTTTTTTCTATTTCGTGTTCAGCAAACAAACCACCATTTAAAAATGGTATTTTACCTAATACTTTATTAATAATTTCATTTCTATTTTCTTCTTTTTTTGCAAAACCTTCGAAAAATAGAGCTGTTAAAAATTCTTTGTAGAATAAGTCTTCCCCTTGTGCCCTACTTTTATTAAGCTTAGTCCTTAAATAATTATAATCATCATTTAGAAATCCTTTTTTTTGTATGAAATAAATAAACATAATACGATTTAAAATAACTGAAACATACCAACTTTTTAATTCGTTATCTGGTATGCCTTCTATAAACTCTACAAAGGAATCTCTTTCTTTTTTAAATTGTTCATAAAATTTTCTCGTTACTTCTTCTACATCAAAGCTGTTTTCTACTCTGCTACGCACTTCATAACCTTCTACTTCTCCACTCTCATTAAATTCATCTATCCAGAAAGACATAGCGCTTAATTTTTGGATGAGCAACTCTGAATTTTTATTTTGCTCGTACCTAATATGCCTTGAAATTTCACTAACTCCTGATTTTCTTTTCACCCATTGCCAAACTTGTTCAGTTTGAATTTCATTAATGAAAATAATAAAATTTTCATAATAAGATTGAGACACCCTTTTTTCTATTTTTTTCCTTACTTTATTTAAGGGTATATTGCCTTCTTTATCAGGAGAACATTTAAAAACTGTAAATTCGCCCATCCTAGCAATAGGGGTGAGTGTAAAAAATTCTTTTTCAATTTCAAAATTCATAGCTTTATCATTAAAGCTAACCCACCCCATCTCTTCAATAAATAATGTTTCAAAATCAAAATGATCTAATAATTTTTGTGTTCTTTTTTTATTTATCATTACTTCCCCTCATTTCATGAATAATCCCATAGAACAAAGAATTAACGGCTCTTCTTTAATATTTTCTTTTGAGTCAATAATTAAACTTTCTTCATTATAAAGACCAAAAACCAAATTAAATAATTCTTCCTTATCAAATCCTTTTTTTAAATTTTTATTTAAAGTATTTATTGCTTGTTGTTGCAACGGATAATTATATATTGCTTGAATAACAGTATTCACTTGCTTCTTCTCGAAATCAAGGAGTAAACCCTCTTCAAGAAAAATCTTTAAACGTTCATAAGTTTTAAATCTCGCACCAGAAGGTCGCCCTAATTGTCCGCCTGAAGAAGTATTGATATTCACTAATTGCGATACAGCTTTTTCTACATAATCATGATGAAATCGGTCACGGGGTCTTTCTTTTTCATTAAATTCACATTTTGCTGCTTCTAAAATCGTAAATGGAGATTGAGTAATTATTTTATCATTCTCCTTATCAATCCAAGCCAATCCATCATTACCGTCACTATTTTTGAAGTAAACAAGAACCCCTTCTGGCTCTAAAGTGTTAGGTTCATGGTGTTTGGTAGAATAAATTACCGGAGGTAAACTTGGAATTATATCTTCAAGCTCTGGCTTAACCTCTATTATCTCTTTCCAAGCTTCATATGCAAAAGAAGAAAGGTCAACTTTGTAATTGTCTACCTCATCTAAAACTCCCGCTTTTTCGTTATATAAATCAATAATTTTTCCTTGTCCATCTCCTTCAAAGAATTCTTCATCTGTGCCAAGAACCTCCGAATTAATATGTAATCTATCTTTAACCCGACTTCTCAGACTAATTACGCTTTCGATTCCTTCTGCAGGTAAGAACGAATAACATAGTATTTTTTGAGCTTGTTGGCCAATACGATCAACTCGTCCCGCTCTTTGAATTAAGCGAATTATTGCCCATGGTAAGTCAAAATTCACTACGATAGAACAATCTTGAAGGTTTTGTCCTTCACTCAAAACATCAGTAGCTATTAGTACACGGATTTCGTCACCTTGAGCAACGGCTTCGTTATTACTTTTAGGAGAAAATCTTTCTACAATTTCAGTAGAATTTTCAGTATTACCTGTTACGCTCTTTACTTTTTTTATAGCACAGTTTTTTAATGATTGCTCTAAATATTCAGCTGTATCTGTATACTGAGTAAAAACTAATATTTTATCTTCAGCATGCTTTTCTGTTATTAATTTTAATAAAGCATTGAATTTACTATCATTTTTATAATTTAATAAAAAACTTTTTTCGAAAACACTATATAATTTATCATTATCACTCAATAAATTCTTTTTTAATGTCTTTTTAAATAGTTTTGAATTTATCCATGAAAACTTATTATAATAATTATTTTTATATAAATTGTATATCGTAGCTGCTTTTTCTTCAAAATTATCATTTGTTTTACTTGATTCAAATATTTTATTTTCTTCCGTTAAGATATTTCCTATCTCTAACTCTTCTTGTTCATTATCTCCATCTAGTAAACTTGCGCCTTGTGTACCTATAGGAATCGGTAAATTATTATCTAAAGCATGAATGAAAACATAGTTTCTTAAAATATGACGCTCAATAGATTTGTTAAAAGCTTTGCCACTGCTTTCTAATCTTTTTAACAAATTAGTTCTAGAGAAACCAATTAAATGTGGACCAGCATTAGAAAGATCCGCTATTTTTTTTGTTTCTTCTGGTTTTGGATTAACTTTCTTCTGAGAAGAAACATAATTTGCTAATCCGTACCTCGGTAATTTTAAATCATTAATAGTATCTATTACTGCTTCATCGTATAATTGGGCATAAATATCACTTTTATTAACCTTATTCATGGTGAAATTGACTGTCTTAGGAACACGCTCAGGGAAATATGAATTACTACCATCTTGAAATTCTAAATATTTCCTATTTGAATTCTTATCCACTTTTCCATAGTTTTCTTGTATGAATCCTCGCGTACGCCTCACAAGAAATAAACTCATTAATTCGCGCCAATCTTCAGGATAGGGACTCTTTTCAAAAGCGTTAATAGAACGTAAATGACACTGATATCTTCTGATAAATTCTGTTTCGCCAATTTCATTGATAAATTTTTCAGGACTAATCCCTAAATCTTCATTATCATTTACAAATAAACGCAATTGATTAGATAAATCATAATATGATTTATTATAAGGGGTAGCCGATAATAAAATTACGTAGGACTCATGTTTAAAAAGATAATTTTGAATATCTTTATATTTTTTTCCTTCTCTGTTTCTTAGGTTATGGCTCTCATCAATTACTACTAATCTAAATTTCCTTAAATTTTCTAACTTATGAGCCATACTTAAAGATATGACCTTAGCTCTTATTTCGTAATTTTTCACATATTTTTCCCACATAGCTATTAAATTTTTAGGAACAATAATAAGAGCGGAATCAAACTCCTCCTCTAGCATTGCCACTAAAGCAGTCGCCATCATCGTTTTTCCTAAACCAACTACATCCCCAATTATCACACCGCGTCTTTTCAGTAAGTGATTAGCAGAAAGTTTTATTGCTGTGTTTTGGAAACTAAATAGTTTATTTGATATATTTTCTGGAATTTTAAAGCTACTAATTCCTTCTCTAGTTTGTTGAGATAAATGATATGCCATTTTGGCATAGATATAATAAGGTGGAGTAACCTTAGATGTAGCCCAACTATTTTCAATAGTATCAATAATTTCTTCTGATATGTCTATACAAAATTTGTCGTTCCAACGTTCTTCAAACCATTCATTTAATTTATTTGCAGCATCGTTCTCTACAATATCTACATTTAATTCACCTTGTTTATCAAGACCTGAAAAAGTTAAATTGCTGCTTCCTACGTATCCAACAAGTGGTGTGATAAAATCTACTCGATGCATAAGATACAACTTGGCATGAAGCTTAGTTCTCAAATAAACTTTTACTTTTAATTTGTTTTCCTTAATTTGTCTTACTAATGTTTTCAAACTCTGTTCATCTCTACTACTAGGTGCTCCATATATCAGCTGTTCTTTAAATTGCTCAGCTATTTTCTTTTTCTTTTTAATAACTTTCTTGTTATCTATTCTCGATTCATCTTTGACAAAGCTCAGTTCCTCCATCATTTCTTTATGCGGGTCTGATTGCATACCTATTAATAATCGACAACAGTTATCTTCCCCCCCTTTAAAATTATCAACATAAGATTCTAAATCTCGCCAACCTCTTAAATTAAAATAACCAACACAAAAATCTGCCTTATACGACACATCTAAAGTTTCCCTTAAAGCGACTAATAACTTTTGATTAATATTATCAAATATTCTGGGCATCACTGAGCTCCTCAAATTCAATTTTTGACTTTTATCAAACTAAGGGTAAAACATGCTTTAATTTACATAATATTAATAAAAATTGTAATATTTTCATTTCTAAAAAATATAAGGATCTTTCTTGAATTTTATAATCCAAGCCGATAGTATAATTAATTAATTTCTCCAATAATAAGTATTTCTTCAAAGCAAGTATTTAAGAGACTCTCATCTTCGAAATTTAAAATTTTCATATGACATATTTTATTTCGCACTTTTACTAATTTATATAATTTTTTTCTTAAATCATTATTACAGAAATCATCATGTAATAGAGGAATATATTCATGAAAGTAAAGTTCAGTATTATTTTCAAGAGTAACAATATTATCTCTTATTAAATATTCTATAATACATAATTTTCTATAATGCATAGCCATTTTCAATGATTTATTAAAATATTTATCTGTATACATCTTGATTGCTCTTTTCTTAATTTAATCTTAACTGAATTGTCTATCTGATAAAATTTTACAAAAACCGCCGCCCCTGTTTCCACAGGAACAGACGGTTTCGGCAGCTTCCTTTTGAAGGAAGCTCTTTTTTTATTCTTCGCTCTCGCTTTCGGTCTGCAGGGAGACGGTCCGCTGCGGGACGAAGGTGCTGATGGCGTGCTTGTAGACGAGCTGCTGCTTGCCGTCGCTGTCGAGGACGACGGTGAAGTTGTCAAAGGCTTTGATCAGGCCGCGCAGCTGAAAGCCGTTCGTCAGAAAGACGGTCACCTGAATTTTTTCCTTGCGTACCACGTTCAAAAACTGATCCTGAATGTTCACTGATTGTTTCATGCTTGAATCTCCTTCCACAGCCGGGGCTTAGTTGAATGATTTATGTATTAGCGATGCTCGCGCTCGAACTGCCGCAAAATCGAAGCAAACGCTTCGTCGGCAAACGGCCGGGAGCGATCGGTAATATCATACCAGTGGGTGTCCTCTTTGTTGCGGAACCAGGTGAGCTGGCGCTTGGCGTATCTTCTGGAATTGCGCTTCATGCGCTCGGCGACCCATTCGGTGTCCGCGTCCCCACGGAAATACGGGAACCATTCCTTGTAGCCGATCGCCTGGGCGGCCTGGACTTCCTCGCCGAAGCGTTCGTACAGCCAGCGCGCTTCGTGCTCGAGGCCGCCTTCCATCATGCGGTCGATCCGGCGCTCGATCCGCTCATACAAATACGGACGGTTCATTGTTAATCCTATCATGAATGAAGCGTAGGGCGAATGCTTTTTTTGCATTTTTTTGGATAAAGTTGGTCCTTCTTCCGACGTTTCAAGAATTTCGAGCGCCCGCACGACTTTGCGCACGTTGTTCGGGTGAATCGCGGCCGCCCGCTCCGGGTCGCGGCGCTCTAAATTCGCATGCAGCGCAGCGCTTCCGTACTGGCGCGCGTACAGCTCCCATTTCTCGCGCACGCCTTCCTGCTTTTTCGCGTCATAAAACGAATAGTCGTGCAGGAGCGCCCGGATGTACATGCCGGTGCCGCCGACGATAATCGGAAGCTTGCCCTCCCCGTGCAGCCGCTCGATAATCGGCTCGGCCTGGGCTTTAAAGTCCGCCGCAGAATACGGCGTATCCGGCGACAGCATGTCCACGAGATGATGCGGCGCCTGGTTGCGTTCCTCCATTGTCGGCTTGGCGGTGCCGATGGTCAGGCCTTCATACACCTGCATCGAGTCGCCGCTGATGATTTCGCCGTCGTACTTGTGGGCGAGCTGGATTCCGAGCTCTGTTTTTCCGACCGCGGTCGGGCCGACAACGGCGAGTACCGGTTGCTTCACGTGTATGCCTCCTTCCATCCGTACCGGACTGCGGCGCTCCGCCGTCCGGCCAGGGTTAATTGATACTGCTTAAAATGCGGGCTGTCCGCATGATCTTTCACGACAATTCGGCGGCGTGCCACCCGCAGTGCTTCCTCGATCCAGGCGTCCGTCAGTGGGTCCGCGGCCGCCACCGGGCGGAGCCGGTCGATCGCCGGGCTCGTGGCCACCGCTTCGGCAAACATTGGATCCAGGTAGACGACGTCCACCGAGCTCTCCGGCATGAGCCGGAGCAGTCGGAGACTGTCGCCCTGGACCACCGTAATCCGCTGCATCGCGTCTGTAAACCATTCGGGATAGTCGCCCGGAAGCCGGAGCCCTTTGCGGACGAGCGACGCCACGACCGGCTGCTTTTCCATGCCGAGCACCGTGCCGGTATTTCCCGCACCGAGGGCGAGCATGATGCTGTCGGCACCAAATCCGAGCGTCGCGTCGAGCAGCGTATCGCCTTCGCGCACGTCTGCCGCGTCCAGCAGCGGATCGCTCCCGCCGCGATGAACGTGCAGGCCGCGCAGCCACGCCATCGACGGGTGAAACGCGAGCGGCTCCGCGGCTTCCGCGGCCGGGTAGTAGGTGTCGCAGCTGGCTGCCACAATATAAATGTCCTCGTTTGTTTCCCACTTCCATTGCCGGATCGATCGCTTACCACGTGCTGCGTACGGCACGCACCACGCCCGCGCCTTCGCCTCTGCTTCTGCACGGACAGCCGGTTGCGGCTTTTTGGCGGTAGTGATAATCACGGCGCTCTCTCCTTCTGTACAGCTACATGATGCGCTTGAACATTTTTTCCATATCGTAGTCGGAAAAATGAATAATGATTGGGCGGCCGTGCGGGCACGTGTACGGACTCTCGCACGTGCGCAGCCGGTCGATGAGCGCCTGGATCTCGTCCTTCGTCAGGTAGCGGTTCGCCTTGATCGCTGCCTTGCACGACATCAGAATAGCCGCTTCCTCACGCAGCTCATGCACGCTGATGCGCTTGTTGTTTTTGACTTCTTCGATGCATTCGCGGATGACGCCTTCTTCGTCGCCGGCCGGGAACCAGGTCGGATACGCGTGCACCCGGAACGTCTGGCCGCCGAACGGCTCGAGGAAAATGCCGATGTTTTCAAAATCGCGCTGGCGTTCGCTGATGAGGATTTCTTCCTCTTTGGTCACCTCAAGCAGAATCGGCACGAGCAGCTGCTGCACGTCCTTGTCCACGTCGCCGATTTTCACCCGGAAGTATTCGTAAAAAATACGCTCCTGCGCGGCGTGCTGGTCGATCATGTACAGCGCGTCTTCGTTTTCCGCGAGAATGTACGTGCCGTGAAACTGGCCGATCGGGCGCAGCTCGGGCAGCTCCGGTCCGGTGCTTTCCGGCGCAGGGGCTTCCGGTTCCGGCTGCGGTGCGTCCTGCTCTTCGGGCCACGTGTCTGCGTGTTCAAATACCGTTTCCGGCTCTTCGGGCGGAGCATCATCGCTAAATGACGCCTCGTGGGCAGAGGCATGGTCCCCGGGTGCGGGTGCCGGCTCGTCCGGGGCGGATGGTTCTTCCCGCCGCGGCGCTTGGGCTGGCGCAGGTTCAGAAAAGGCCAGGTTCATCTGTTCGGACGCCGGTGCCGATTTGGCCCGCTTCTGGTCGCCGGCCGGAATGAGGCGCTCCTGCTGGAGACGCTCCCGCACCGCCTGTTCGACCAGCTGCAGCAGCTCCTCCTCCTTGCTCACGCGCACGTCGAGCTTGGACGGGTGCACGTTCACGTCAATCAGCCCGGGGTTCATCTCAATATGCAGCGCCGCGATCGGGTGCTTGCCGATCGGAAGCAGCGTATGGTAGCCCGACTCGATCGCTTTTGTGAGCGGGTAATGCCGGATGTAGCGGTGGTTCACAAACGTGGACATGTACTGGCGCGAGGCGCGGTACGTTTCGGGCTTCGCGATCCAGCCGCTCACCCGGTAGTCGTCCGTCTCCGCCTCGATGTACAGCATGTCGCGCGCCGTCTGGCGGCCGTAAATGGCCGCAAGCACCGGCTGCAGGCTGCCGCTTCCGTTCGTGAGAAGCAGCTGCTTGTCGTGGTGGTACAGCCGGAAGCTGACCTCCGGGTGCGCGAGCGCCTGCCGGTTCATCACGTCGGCAACGTTTGCCACCTCGGTGTTCATCGTGCGCACGTATTTAAGCCGGGCCGGGGTGTTAAAAAACAGGTCGCGCACCTCCACCTGCGTACCGCGCCGGCTTTTGGACGAGGTGCAGGCGATGCGCTTGCCGCCCTGGTAGCGGATGAGCACTCCCGCTTCGCGGCCGTCCCCGGTTTCCATTGTCACGTTTGAGACCGCGGCAATGCTCGGGAGTGCTTCGCCCCGGAAGCCGAGCGTCTCAATCTGGAACAGATCCTTTTCCCGGGCGAGCTTGCTCGTCGCGTGGCGCTCAAAGGCAAGCTCCGCGTCCTCCTGGTCCATGCCCCGGCCGTTATCGGTCACCCGGAGAAGCGACAGCCCGCCCTCTTCGACGTCCACCTGAATGGTGGTGGCCCCGGCGTCAATCGCGTTTTCCACGAGTTCTTTGACGACCGAGGCGGGCCGTTCGACGACTTCCCCCGCTGCGATTTTGTTGGCGAGGCCGTCCGGGAGTTTTTTTACATACGTCACCGCTTATTCCTCCTCCTCGTTGGCGTACTGCTGGAGCTGGTACAGCTTTTCGATCGCTTCGATCGGGCTCATGCGGAGCACGTCGGTACGTTTCAGCTCACTCATGATTTCTTTCGCACGGGCGCTGCCGTCATCAATGGAAAAGAGCGCCAGCTGCTCGGGCTCGTCCGGTTCCTTGATGGTCTCTGCAGAGGTCGGGGCAGCTTCGTCCGGCGCTGCGTACGCGGCGGTTTTCTGCTCCTCAAAGCTTTTTAGAATCGTCTCGGAGCGCTCGATCACCTGCGGCGGCAGGCCGGCGAGCTTGGCCACGTAAATGCCGTAGCTGCGGTCGGCCTTGCCCGGCTCCACCCGGTGCAGGAAGATGATTTCGCCGTCCTCCTCCACCGCCCGCACGTGCACGTTCCGGAGCGCCGGCAGATGATCCTCCATCACGGTCAGCTCGTGGTAGTGCGTGGAAAAAAGCGTCTTGGCCCCGACCTGCTCGTGAATGTATTCCATGATCGCCTGCGCGAGCGCCATCCCGTCATACGTGGAGGTGCCGCGCCCGATTTCGTCGAGCAGAATCAGGCTGTCGGCCGAAGCGTTCAACAGCGCCTGCTGGGTTTCCTTCATTTCCACCATGAACGTGCTCTGGCCGCTCGTTAAGTCGTCGGCCGCCCCGATGCGGGTGAAAATCCGGTCAAACACGGGCAGCTCCGCCTCCTCGGCCGGTACGAAGCAGCCGATCTGGGCCATGATCGCAATCAGCGCCACCTGCCGCATGACTGTGCTTTTGCCGGCCATGTTCGGACCCGTGATCAACAGCATGCCGTGCTCGTCCATGTGGGTGTCGTTTGCCACAAATTCGCCGGCGGTCAGCATCGTCTCCACGACCGGGTGGCGGCCGCCGCGGACAGCAAGCGTCTTGTCCGTGCTGAAGGCCGGCCGGACGTAGCCGAGCCGCTCGCTCACGTGGGCGAAGTTCTGCAGCACATCCATTTCGCTCAGCAGGTCGGCAAGCTCCTGGAGCGGGCGCACGTAGCCCGCGACGCGTTCGCGCAGGTCGAGAAACAGCTCGTACTCAAGCTGGACGGCGCGGTCCGCCGAGCCGAGGATCAGGTCTTCCTTTTCCTTCAGCTCCGGCGTGATATAGCGCTCGGCGTTCGTGAGCGTCTGCTTGCGCTCGTAGCGCCCGTCCGGGATCAGATGGGTGTTGGCCCGGGTGATTTCAATATAGTAGCCGAAGACCCGGTTGTAGCCGACCTTGAGCGACTTGATGCCCGTTTCGGCACGTTCCTTCTGCTCAAGCTCCGCGATCCACTGCTTGCCATTCTGGCCCGCCTCGCGGTACTGATCGAGCTCGTCGTGAAAGCCGGAGCGGAACATGCCGCCCTCCTGGACGCCAAACGGCGGATCGTCGACGAGGCTCCGGTCCAAAAGCTCTTCGAGTTCCTGAAAGGCAGACACGTCCACCAGGCGTTCGTTGATGGCCGGATTGTTCATGCCCCCGAGCAGGTCGGCAATCGCTGGCACTGCCTGCAGCGTCCGGCGCAGCTGCACGAGCTCGCGGGCGTTAATGTTGCCGTAGACGGCTTTACCGGCGAGCCGTTCAATGTCGTACACGTCGCGCAGATGCTCCCGCAGGTCCTCCCGGGCAAAGAAATTGTCCGCAAACGAAGCGACCATGCCGTACCGCTCTTCGATCGCCGGGCGGGAGAGAAGCGGCTCCTCGATCCAGCGCCGCAGCTTGCGGCAGCCCATCGCGGTGACGGTACGATCGAGCACGCCGAGAAGCGATCCGTCCTTCGTTTTGCCCATCATCGTCTCCGTCAGCTCCAGGTTCCGGCGTGAATGCATGTCCAGCTGCATCGTCCGGTTCGGCTCGTACACCGTAAACGGCTGCAGGTGACCGAGTGACCGCTGCTGGGTGCGCTCCACGTAGCCGAGCAGAAGCGCTGCGCCGTTTTGGAGCGTGTCGCTGTCCAGCTCACCGGTGAGTGCTTCCCATTCGGGCTTCAGCTCCGGCACCGCGCCGGTCGAGATCATGCCGCGGTACATGTCGGCCATGACGCCCTCCTGCTCCTCCGGCACGATGATTTCCTTTGGGTGCGCGGTCGTCATTTCGCGCTGCCATTCGCCGACGTCATCGGAGAGAAGCGCCGCGGCCGTTTCCCCGGTCGTGAGATCCGCCTTCACAAACGCCGTTTCCGTTCCGTTCGGCACTATCGCGACGAGAAAGTTGTTTTCGGTTTCGTCGAGGGCGCGCCCTTCCATAATCGTCCCCGGCGTAATCATGCGCACCACCTCGCGCTTCACGACGCCCTTTGCCTTCGCCGGGTCCTCCACCTGCTCGCAGATCGCAATTTTGTACCCTTTTTCGATCAGCGTGGCAATATATCCTTCGGCGGAGTGATACGGCACCCCGCACATCGGGATGTCATTTTCGTTCTTCTGGCCTCGTTTGGTGAGCGTGATCTCGAGCTCACGGGCGGCAAGCTCCGCGTCCTCAAAGAACATTTCGTAAAAGTCGCCGAGCCGGTAAAACAAAAAGGCGTCCGGATAGGCCGCTTTTATGTCCTTATACTGCTTCATCATCGGTGTATCTGTCTCTGGCATCAAAAAGCCTCCGTTATGTTTGTTTCACTGCCTGTTTATTGTACATCGTTCCGTTCGCTTCTCCAACGGGAAGCGTTCTGCGATTTGTCCCTCATATTATATCACTGTTTAGGGAGAAACTAAATTATGGTATGTGAAATTTATAAAAGTCCGACAAGCAGAAAACCGCCTCCCGTGAAACGGAAAGCGGTTCTTTTTATGAGCTGCTGTTGTCGCCGTCTTCGTTTTCCCAGATCGAGGCAGTGATCTGGTCGCTGATCAATTGCAGAATGTAGTTAACCTCGGTCTGGCTCTGGCGGAACTGCCCGACGATCGGAATGTTTTCAATCTCTTCGTGCAGGTCGTTAATCTGCGCTTCCACCTGACGCTTCGCTTCCGTTTTTTCGTAGTGCTGGAAGTTGACCGCCTGCTTCTGCTTGTCCTTGATCTCCTGGATCAGGTTCTGGATCCGCACGTTGTCGTTAATCTGCGCCTCGGCGCGGATGAAAAAGTCCACTTCCTCGGTTTCCTTCAGCCGTTCGGCGAGCCGTCCGGCTTCCTGCATCACTTCTTCTTTCGTGTAGGCCATCTGCTTACACCTCCGCGAATTCCACAACATGGCCGTCGAGCGACCACGTTTTGGCTTCATCAATTTGGACGTAAATGACTTCGCCGATAACGTCCTTCGGCGCCCGGAAGTTCACGAGCTTGTTCGTGCGCGTCCGTCCGGAGAGCACGTCGGCGTTTTTGCGGCTTTCGCCTTCGACGAGCACCTCAAGCACTCTGCCCTCGAGCTCTTTGTTGCGGCGGTTCGAAATGTCGCCCATAAGCGCATTCAGGCGGGCGAGCCGCTCTTTTTTCACATCCATCGGCACGTTGTCCTCCATCTTCGCCGCCGGCGTATGCTCGCGCGGGGAGTAGATGTAGGTGAACGCGCTGTCGTAGTCCATCTCGCGCATGAGAGACATCGTGTCTTCAAACTGCTCCTCCGTTTCGTTCGGGAAGCCGACGATGATGTCGGTCGTAAACGACGCGTGCGGAATCGCCGTTTTGATTTTGCGGGCGAGCTCGACGTATTCCTCGCGCGTGTATTTGCGTCCCATCAGCTTGAGCATGTCGCTGTTGCCGGACTGCACCGGCAGATGGATATGCTCGACGAGGTTGCCGCCCTGCGCAAGCACCTCGATCAGGTAGTCGTCAAAGTCGCGCGGGTGGCTCGTCGTAAACCGGATGCGAGGAATGTCGATTTTATGCAGCTCGTTCATCAGCTCGCCGAGCCCGTAGTCGAGCCCGAGGTCCTTGCCGTAGGCGTTCACGTTCTGCCCGAGCAGCGTAATTTCCTTGTAGCCCTGGCGCGCGATGTCGCGCACCTCAGCGATAATGTCCTCCGGCAGGCGGCTCCGCTCCTTGCCGCGCGTATACGGCACGATGCAGTACGTGCAGAACTTGTCGCAGCCGTACATGATGTTGACCCACGCCTGCGTGCCGCCGGCGCGTTTTTTCGGCATGTTTTCGATGACGTCGCCTTCCTTGGACCAGACTTCGATCACCATCTCCTTGCCCTGGATAGCGTCGCGGAGAAGCTCCGGCAGGCGGTGGATGTTGTGCGTGCCGAAAATCATGTCGATGTGCTGGTGCTTCTGCATGATGCGGTTCACGACGTTTTCCTCCTGCGACATACAGCCGCATACGCCGAGCATCAGCTCCGGCTTTTCACGCTTGAGCGCCTTTAAGTGGCCGATTTCGCCGAACACTTTGTTTTCCGCGTTTTCGCGGATGGCGCAAGTGTTCAGAAAGATGAGGTCCGCCTCCTCGGTGTCCTTCGTTTCGGCAAAGCCCATTTCCTCGAGAATGCCGGCCATGTTTTCGGTATCGTGGTAGTTCATCTGGCAGCCGTACGTGCGGATCAGGTACTTTTTGCCGTAGCCGATGCCCCGCATATCCTCGGGTATGTCAAAATCATAGTGCACCGACGCGTCCTGCTTCGTCCGCTTGCGTCCTGCTTTATGGTCGGGCTGGTCGTTGATCACGATCGACCGGCCGCCAATTTTCATGTATTGTTTGCCGTCTTCGTTACTTTCCACTTCGGCTTTGGAAAAATCAAAGTATTTTTCGTATGCCGGATCGACCGCCGGAGTCGTTTGTTCAGACGTATCCGTTTGCTTTTTATCAGTCACGGTGGTCTCTCCCTTCTCTATAGGTACGGGCGGACGCGCCGCCCGTGATTTTTATCGTCGCTTCATATTATAAGCCGAAAACCATTAAAACTCAAATCACCGTTCGACGCGGAGCGGACGGTAGCGGTTAATGGCCGCCGCGATTTCAAACCGCCGCGGGCGCGCCATGTCCCCGGGATGCTGGTTTTTAAACGGCGAGAGCGCGTCGAGTGACTGACTGTCGATCGTCTGCTCGATGTAGTCGAGCACCTCCGGAAGCGGCGCCGGCTGTTCGAACTGCCGGCTCGCGTGGCGGATGGCTTCGGCAATCGCATTCGTCTGGCTGCCGGTAATCAGCTGCTCGACCGCGCTCAGGTCGATCGTTTCCGCTCCGTACATGACCGTATCGCGGCCCTTGCCGCTCACCTTTTCCTTTTTGCCCTTACGCGCGTCAAAGCGGTTCACCGCAATACGGCGTCCGGTCAGGGCCCCGAATGCCTCACCGGCTTCCTTCGCCCGGTTGGTCGGGTGCTCGCCGGCAATCCGGCGCGCTTCTTCGGTCACATCATACGGCACGTACTCCTCAAGCATGATAACATAATCCGCCACGTCAAAATAATCTCCTGCTCCACCGACGACGAGAATCGTGGAAATGCCTTCATCGTCATAAAGCGCGCGCACTTTATCAATAAACGGGGTGATCGGCTCCTTGCGTTTGGCAACAAGCGCCTGCATGCGGGCGTCACGGATCATAAAGTTGGTCGCACTCGTATCTTCATCGATCAGAAGTGTCCCGGCTCCTGCCTCGAGGCCCTCCATAATATTCGCCGCCTGCGATGTGCTGCCGCTCGCATTTTCGGTCGTGAAAAACGAGGTGTCCTTGTCGGCCGGCAGGTTTGCGATAAACGGGCTGATGTTCACCCCGGTCACCGAGCGGCCGTCCTCGGCACGCACCTTCACGGCGCTCGGATCGGCGATCACAAACTCGCGGCCGTCGCCGGCGCGGTGGTTGTACACCCCGCGCTCAATCGATTCAAGCAGCGTGCTTTTGCCGTGGTAGCCGCCGCCGACAATGATCGTCACACCCTTTGGCACCGCCATGCCGGTAACCGGACCGCCGTGCGGCAGCTCAATCGTCACTTCGCGCTCCTTCGGCGACTGAAACGAGATTACCTCCTTGCCGCTCATCGGGCGGTTGCTGACGCCGCTTGCGCGTGGGAGCACCGAGCCGTTGGCCACAAACGCGATGCAGTCGTTGTCCTCCAGATATCGGCGCACTGCCTGCTGCTGGTCAGCAAGCTCAAGCTGGGCGGTCAGCTTCTGCCTGGAGTACTGCTGCACGGCGCGTTGGACCGCCTCCGGCAGCTGTTTTGTGAGCCGCTCAATCGCTTCCTGCCCCTGGATCGTACGGCCTCTCGCCGGCAGGTGGATCGACAGCCGGATTTCGAGGTGTTCCTTCGACAGCTTCACGGCTGTGCGGTCGATCATTTCCTGGCCGGGACCATCGATAATAATGCCCGGCTTGCCCTTCTGCTTGCTCAGCTCCTGCTGCATGGCAAGGGCGAAAAAGTCGACGGCCGCCACCCGGCGCGCGTCACTTTCCTCAACCTCCGGGCCGAGCTCGAGCGCTTTGCGTGAAAGCGTCACCCGGGCACGGGAGGGACTGGCGAACGGGTCGGCCTGCACGTGGTCCATATGCAGCCTGAAATCCGAAAACTCGTGGGTCCCTTTAATATCGTTATAGGCTTTGTAGCCCTTGCGGTCGATGCGTTTTAGCGTCTGAATCAGTTGTTTCATTGGTATTCTCCTCTCATGGTCTACCGGCATACAAAAAGACGCCGCAGGGACGTCTCCAAGTACCACCGGCCGGTGATATGTATAGAATTGCCGGCAGCGCCTCCTGGGCGCCGCCGGATGCGGCGAAAAACGTCTATCTGGGCTCAATAATTAATTTTATCGCCGTTCGTTCTTCGCCGTCAATTTCAATATCGGTAAAAGCGGGAATGCAGACCAGATCGATGCCGCTCGGCGCCACAAACCCCCTGGCAATGGCTATCGCCTTGATGGACTGGTTGATCGCGCCGGCCCCGATCGCCTGGATTTCTGCGGCTCCTTTTTCACGAATAACTCCGGCTAAGGCACCTGCGACAGAATTTGGAGTGGATTTAGCGGATACTTTTAATACTTCCATTTCTAGTACCTCCCTGCGTAGGATCAATGGTAACGCCATTGTATTAGGCATAATTCATGAAAGAAGGGCCAGATTCCTGCTTTTTTCTAAATATTCTTTTTTATTCGAAAAATGGGTGGGATTCGTCAATGCGGATGCGTTCAATCGTCGTCGCTTTTCCGGTTTTCGGATCCGCTTTCACAGCGACTCCATTTAACTGTTCCCGCCCTTCGGCCACTTCAAACTTGGTGGGCAGATTCGTCTGAAACTTTCGTATGATCGCTTCGCGCTCCATGCCGAGAATGCCGTCGCTCGGCCCGGTCATGCCGGCGTCGCATAAAAAGGCGGTCCCGCCGTCGAGAATCCGATCATCGGCTGTCTGCACATGGGTATGGGTGCCGACAACAGCGCTCACCCGGCCGCTTAAAAACCAGCCCATCGCCTGCTTCTCGCTCGTCGTTTCCGCGTGAAAGTCTACGAAAATAAAGTTGGTGCGCGCGGACGCCTCCGTTACAAGCTCGTCGGCCTTCCGGAACGGGTCGTCATTCGGATTGCCCATGAACGTACGCCCGATCAGGTTAATGACTGCCACCTCCTGGTCGTTGATACGCAGGTATTTAATACCTTCGCCAGGCACTCCCGCCGGGTAGTTGGCCGGACGGATCATCATTTTGGCATCGTCAATGAACTCGAAAATATCCCGGTTGTCCCACGTATGATTGCCCATCGTGATAACCTGCGCGCCTGCTTCGAGCAGCTGCTTGTAAATTTTTTCGGTAATGCCTTTGCCGTGCGCCGCGTTTTCGCCGTTCATGATTGTCACAGTCGGCTGGTACCTGCGCTTTAAGCGCGGCAGATACTCCTCCACCATTTTCCGTCCCGGAGCGCCGACGATGTCGCCGATAAATAAAAATTTCATATGAATGTCTTCCTTTCTTCGTGCATCTAAGCATAAAAAAATAAAGCGGTGAGTGCCACCGCTTTATTTTGCATAATCTACTGCCCGGGTTTCCCGTATCACCGTTACGCGGATATGTCCCGGATAATCCAATTCACTCTCAATCCGTTTCGTGATGTCGCGTGCCAGCTGCGGTGCCAGCTGGTCGTCCACCACGTCCGGCTTCACCATGATCCGCACCTCGCGTCCGGCCTGGATGGCGAAGGTTTTCTCGACTCCTTTAAAGGATTCCGAAATCTCTTCGAGCCGTTCCAGACGGCGGATGTACGTTTCAAGCGTCTCCCTGCGCGCTCCCGGCCGGGCCGCGGACAGCGCGTCTGCAGCCGCGACGAGGGAAGCAATCACGGAGGTCGCTTCGGTATCCCCGTGGTGGGAAGCGATACTGTTGACGACGACCTCGTGCTCTTTGTATTTCTTAGCGAGCTCGACGCCGATTTCCACGTGGCTTCCTTCGACTTCATGGTCGATGGCCTTCCCGAGGTCGTGAAGCAGTCCGGCGCGGCGGGCCAGCTGTTCGTCTTCCCCGAGTTCGGCAGCCATCAGCGCGGTCAAATGCGCCACTTCCATCGAGTGCTTCAGCACATTCTGGCCGTAGCTTGTCCGGAAGTGAAGGCGTCCGAGAATCTTCATAAGATCCGGATGCAGCCCGTGGATGCCCATTTCAAACGTTGCTTCTTCGCCGTATTCGCGGATGAACTCATCCACTTCCCGGCGTGCTTTTTCGACCATCTCTTCGATACGTGCCGGATGAATGCGGCCGTCCTGCACGAGGCGTTCAAGCGCAATGCGCGCCACCTCGCGGCGGATCGGATCAAAGCCGGAGAGAATGACAGCTTCCGGGGTATCATCGATAATAAGATCAATACCGGTTAACGTTTCAAGCGCCCGGATGTTGCGTCCTTCGCGGCCGATGATCCGCCCTTTCATTTCATCGTTTGGCAGGTTCACCACAGACACCGTCGTTTCGGCGACATGGTCGGCAGCGCAGCGCTGCAGGGCGAGGGATAAAATATTCTTCGCTTTTTTGTTGGCTTCTTGTTTGGCCTCTTCTGTCCGTTCTTTGATCAGAAGCGCCGTTTCGTGTTCCATCTCCTGTTCGGTCTCGCGGCGGATCAGCTCTCTGGCATCCTCCCGAGACATTCCGGAAACACGTTCAAGTTCCTCCTGTTGTTTGGCGAGAATCTCCTCCACTTTGCTGTTATTTTCCTCAACCTGTTGTTGTTTTTCGTAGAGAGATTCCTCTCTACGCTCCAAGGATTCTTCCTTTTTGTCCAACGTCTCACTTTTTCGGTCAAGGGTCTCTTCTTTCTGCATCAAGCGGTTTTCTTGTTTTTGAACTTCATTTCTTCGTTCATTCAGAGTGCTCTCTGCTTCTGCCCGAATTTGATGTGCTTCGTCTTTAGCTTCCAACCGCGATTCTTTTAAGATTGTTTCTGCCTGCCGCTCAGCTTCTTTCACAATCTGGCCGGCTTCGTGCTCGGCGCTTTTGAATTTCGCTTCGGCAATCGCTTTTCGGACAAAATATCCAATCAAACCAACTATCAATGCACCGATAACAAGCAAAATGGAGATGATTGCAGTGTTCATACATGTCACCTCCTCTTGCTATCTGATTGTTCACTTTCGGTTGTTGCGAAAGTTGCATTGATGATTCTTTTTCGTGTCCGCATTGTTCTGCTTGCGAATTAATACGCTCATCGAAGTGCGGAACAAAACAAACGTTCCACTTCTTTATTGTATCTTTACCGCATGGCGCTGTCAAGAAAGCTCACTGGCAGGAATCCCTGTTTTTATAGGGATTGACACCGTTTTCTTCCCGCCTGTCCTCCTGCTTTCGCTGCCCGCCCGGCAGGTGTTCCGTGCGCTGCTGCTCCCCCCGGACCTTTTTCCGCACGAAAAAAAGGCGCCGGAATTCCGGCGCCCTGGCGTTGATTTAACGGTTCGTATCTGCTGTTTCTTCCTCTTCAGCAAGCAGTCCGGATTCCGCCGGAGCTTCCGGTTCTTCTTCCGGCTCTTCCGGTTCGGACTGGATGTCGTCGAGCTTGTAATGGTCGCGGATTTTCCGTTCGATCGCCGCGGCCGTTGCTTCATTTTCCTTCAGGAACTGCTTCGAGTTTTCCCGTCCCTGTCCGAGGCGTTCGCCTTCGTAGGAGTACCATGCGCCGCTTTTAAGCACGATGTCGAGCTCAGCACCGATATCGAGAATGGAACCTTCGCGCGAAATGCCTTCGCCGTACATAATATCCACTTCCGCCTGACGGAACGGCGGTGCTACTTTGTTTTTCACCACTTTGATTCTCGTTTTGTTACCGACCATTTCGTTGCCCTGCTTGAGCGTTTCTGCCCGGCGCACTTCAAGACGCACCGAGGAGTAGAATTTCAGCGCACGACCGCCGGGAGTTGTTTCCGGGCTGCCAAACATGACGCCGACCTTCTCACGGATCTGGTTGATAAACATGGCAATCGAGTTCGATTTGCTGATCGCCCCGGACAGCTTCCGCAGCGCCTGGGACATCAGACGTGCCTGCAGGCCGACGTGGCTGTCGCCCATTTCGCCTTCAATCTCTGCTTTCGGCACGAGCGCAGCTACAGAATCAATGACGAGAATGTCGATTGCACCGCTTCGTACAAGCGCTTCGGCAATTTCAAGTGCCTGTTCGCCCGTGTCCGGCTGGGAAAGAATCAGATCATCAATGTTAACGCCAAGAGCCCGTGCATAGCTTGGATCCAGCGCGTGCTCCGCGTCGATAAAGGCTGCTGTGCCCCCGTCGCGCTGGGCCGCAGCAATGGCGTGCAGAGCCACTGTCGTTTTACCGGAGGATTCCGGGCCGTAAATTTCCACGACACGTCCGCGCGGATAGCCGCCGACCCCGAGGGCAATATCTACGGCCAGGGCGCCGGTGGAAATGGTGGAAATGCGGCGGTCGGTCTGATCGCCGAGCTTCATGATCGACCCTTTGCCAAACTGTTTTTCGATGCGGCTCAGTGCTTGATCCAATGCGGCTTTTCTTTCGTTCATCTTATCTCTCCTTCAAGGATATATACTATTAAACAGATACTCTCTTCCCCACGAAGAACGTATCCATACATGCCTGCTGTTGTTCAGGAAGCGTTCCCGCTGTTTTCCTGCTTTCTATATTATATCTTTTTTTGTCCGGTTTGCCAACAGATATGCGAACATTTATTCGTGTTTTTTCTTTTGCCCGAAACGCCCTGTCGCTGCCAGGCTGACGGTAAAAAAACTCTTCAGCGGCGGCTGCCGCTGAAGAGCGAACGGATTACTGGGACTGGCGCTGCGTGTTCCGGTTCGGACGGGCCGGACGAGGCTTCGCCGGCTCGAGGTTCACGCGCGTGCCGTTAATGCGTGCGTGCCGGAGGGCTTCATACACAAACGGTGCGCTGTCCTGCGGTACTTCCACAAAGGTAAATTTATCAAAAATATCAATTTTGCCGATCGACTTGCCGGGAATACCGACCGCGTTCGAAATTTCTTCAATCAGTATTTTCGGCGTCATGTTCACATTGCGGCCGACATTGATAAAGAATCTTGTCATGCCGCGGGCGCCGCCGGTTTCACCGAAGCCGCTGCCTTCTTCGGATTCGCTCACCGTGGAGGCAAAGTTCAGCTTCATCAGCGAGCGGACGACGTCCTTCGGATCATATTCGTTTAGAAGCTCGTCCGTAATTTCATTAAAGAGGCTGAGCTCCGACTCCTCCTCCATCTGGGAGGCAATCTGGCGCTTCCACGCTTCCTGCTGCTTTTCCACCACTTCTTCGATGGTCGGCACCCGGTGCGACGGAATGTACATTTTAATTTCCGATTCGATCGAACGCAGGTGCTTCATTTCGCGCGGCGTCACAAGCGTGAGTGCTTCGCCCTTGCGGCCGGCTCTGCCTGTACGGCCGATACGGTGAACGTAGCTTTCCGGATCCTGCGGAATGTCGTAGTTGATCACGTGCGTTACATTCTGAACGTCAATGCCGCGTGCGGCAACGTCTGTGGCGACGAGAAATTCGATCGCCCCATTGCGGAATTTGTTCATAACGGCGTCGCGGTGCTGCTGGGTCAGATCCCCGTGCAGCCCGTCTGCGAGGTAGCCCCGGGCCTGCAGAATTTCCGTCAGATCAGCCACGCCTTTTTTCGTGCGGCAGAAAATAATGCCGAGGTCCGGGTCGCGCGCGTCAAGAATCCGGCAGAGCGAATCCTGCTTGTTGCGCTCGAGCACCTTAAAGTACGACTGCTCGATGTTTGGCGCCGTTACTTCACTTTTGTTGATGGAGACCGTCACCGGATCCACCATGTATTTTTTCGACAGCTTGCGGATCGCCGGCGGCATTGTCGCCGAGAACAGCAGCGTCTGCCGGTCGACGTTCACCTGTTTTAAAATCGCTTCAATGTCTTCCACAAAGCCCATGTCGAGCATTTCATCCGCTTCGTCGAGCACGACAGTATTAACTTTGTCGAGCTGCAGCGTTTTGCGGCGAAGATGGTCCTGCACCCGGCCCGGCGTACCGATGACAATCTGCACGCCCTGCTTGAGCGCTTTAATCTGATGGCCGATCGACTGGCCGCCGTAAATTGGCAGCGAACGGATGTTTAAATGCTTGGAGAGCTTCTGGATTTCCGACGATACCTGAATGGCCAGCTCGCGGGTCGGAGTAATGATAATTGACTGCACGTGCGGCTCCTCGGTTACTTTATTTAAAATCGGAATGCCAAACGCCGCCGTTTTACCGGTACCGGTCTGCGCCTGTCCGATCAGATCCTTCTGCTCGAGGGCATCGGGAATCGCTTTTTCCTGCACCGGGGATGGCTCTTCAAAGCCCATCTCCCGTACAGCCTGCTTAATTTCGTCCTTCATTTGAAAATCATTGAATGTTGTCATTTTCTACCACCTTTTCTTTCCATAACAATCGGCACCCTTCATATAAAGCCATAAAGCGGACACGATCCCTGGTGCCGGCGATGTGAATTTGTTTTGAGATCGTTCCCTGCGGTCCGGAAATTCCTATCCAGACGAGTCCGGGCTCCTTCCCTTCGTCACGGTCCGGCCCGGCGACACCGGTAAATGAAATACCGACGTCGGTGTTGAATTTTTCCTTCACTTTTTCAGCCATTGCTTCTGCGCAGGCTGCGCTCACGGCGCCCTCCTCGTCGAGCAGCGGCCGGTCAATGCCGAGAACGTGCTGCTTTGCCGCTTTGGAATACGTCGTGACCGAGCCCTGAAATACGCTCGAGGCGCCTGGGATATCCACGATGGATTTCGCAAACCAGCCGCCGGTCAGGCTTTCTGCCGAAGCGATCGTCTGGGAGCGCTCTTTCAGTACATCCACGGTATGGTTAAAGACCGAATCGTCATCATAGCCGTAAAAATGCTCCCCGACACGGCCAAGAACCTGCTTCTCCACGCCGTCAATCATCTGCACGGCTTCGTTTTCCGTCGCGGCAGCAGCCGTCAGCCGGAGCGTAACTTCGCCGTCGCCGGCCAGAGGGGCGATCGTCGGATTCGTCTGGGCTTCGATCAAATCCTGCAGCTCCTCCTCGAGCGAGGATTCCCCGATGCCGTAAAAACGGAGCACCCGGGACGAAACGAGCCTGCCGCTACCGGCAAGCGCCGCCACGTAAGGCTCAACGTCATACTTGTACATGGATTTCATTTCCCGGGGCGGCCCGGGGATTAAAACGTAATGCGTGCCGTTTTCTTCGACCGCCATCCCGCAGGCCATTCCGTTCTGGTTAAAAAACACTGTGCTATTCTCTGCGTAGTGTGCCTGGCGCATATTGGACGCAGGCATCTCCCGGCCCGTACGGTCGTAATAGTCCCTGATCTTTTGCGCTGATGCTTCGTGCACGAGCAGCTTCCGGCCGGTAAAGCCGGCCACCACGTCTTTCGTAATGTCGTCCTGCGTCGGTCCGAGACCACCCGTCAGGATGACGATATCCGCCCGTTCGGAGGCTTCCCCGATGGCTTCATGCATCCGGGCTTCATTGTCCCCGACCACCGTATGGCGGAAAACATTCACCCCGAGGGAAGCTAATTCCTTCGATAAATACTGGCCGTTCGTGTTGGCAATCTGGCCCAACAGAAGCTCTGTTCCTACTGCAATAATTTCAGCGTTCATTACACGTTCCTCCGATACAGCTTACATCGTCTTCATAATCACGGCGCGGTTTTTCCAGAAATAATCAACGCCGGATATGATGGTTAAAATAACAGCAATCCACATGAGGACGTCACCCGCCGGGAAGCCGACATAGGAAAATGGAAAGTGATGAAGCAAGAGCACCACGATAGCAACCATTTGGAATGTGGTTTTCCATTTTCCGAGTCCGCTTGCTGCGATAACGTTTCCTTCCCCGGCAGCCACCAGCCGGACGCCGGTAACTGCAAATTCGCGGCTTAAAATAATAATGGCCATCCAGGACGCAAGCATGGAAATGTCAATCAACACAAGCAGTGCCGCCGTAACGAGCAGCTTGTCCGCGAGAGGGTCCAGAAATTTGCCAAACGAGGTCACCAGGCTGTACTTTCTTGCAATATAGCCGTCGAGCCAGTCGGAGCCGGCCGCGATCGCAAAGATGACCGCGCCGATGAAGTGATGCACCGGCAGATCGGCATTCCCTACCGGCCAGGTACCAAACGGAAAAGGCACCAGAACGGCGATCACAAATAACGGAATCATCAACACACGGGCAATTGTAATTTTATTAGGTAAGTTCATGGGCGTCCTCCTACTTGCAAATCGTGCTGTTCCGTCCACATTCCAGTCTTTCATATTGTATCACATATCTTTTTTTCTCATGGAACAAAACGCACAATTTGTTTATGGCAAAGCAAAGCCTTCGTTCTGAACATTTCAGAAGCGAAGGCCGGATTTATTCTTCTGGCACTGCCGTAAACGTAATAACCTGGTGGGTGCCATCTGAAGGATAGGAAAAGTCCCGGCCGTTGACAGTCAGCTCCATGTTGTTCGTGTTGCCGACATTGACGGTGATTTCTTCTGCCTCGTACGTTTCTTCAAGCTCATCTCCCTCGGCCTGCTCTGCAAACATATCGAGCATCTCGCCGTCTGCATCCGTTATATCCACATAGGAGTTGCCGCTGAAGCTCATCGTAAGCTCAAACGCTTCCGCCCCGATCACGTCATACGACGAATTGTCTCCGTCCGAGGAGGTCTCCTCCAGCTGCACATCGGTGTCCTGGCTTTCCTCTTCTTCAGCATTTTCGTCTTCTCCCCCGCCGGAGCCCCCGTTGTTTTCCGGAGTGCTTTCTGCACTCTCCTCTGCAGCTCCGCTGTCTTCTTCCGGAGACCCGGACTCAAACTGGACGCCGGTCCCTTCGTTGCTCTGCTGCTGGGTCTCTGTATCGCTGCTTACATTCTGGAATAGCACCCAGATCCCTGCCCCGATGATAAGAAGAAAAATAAGCGCAAAAATAGAGGGCAGGAAGGATGTTTTTTTCTGTTTCTGCTGCGGCCGCTTCTGCTGGCTTCTGCTTCGCGTCTGCTGTCTTGACGCCCGCGACGGCATCTCTGTCGGCTGCTGCTTTGGCGCCGGGAGTTCATGGCCATACTGCTGGAAAACCTCCTCGGCGTTCAGGCCGAGCGCTTCGGCGTAGCTGCGGATAAACGCCCGGGCATAAAAAGCCCCCGGCAGCGCCCCGTAATCACCGGTTTCAATCGCCTGCAAATACCTTCGCTGGATTTTCGTGCGCTGCTGCATCAGCTCGAGGCTTGCTCCCTGGCGCTCGCGTTCACCGCGAAGGTACGGTCCTAACTCTGCCATAACGGCTCACCTGCCTCTTTCACGTTAACTAATATCAAACGACGAAAAGCCGGAATCCACTGTATCGTATGAGATCACCTGGCTTTCATCATTTCTGAGCTCAATCATGCAGTCAAAATCATCCGCCGTATACGACGTTTCGCGGATGAAGATATCCGGATGCTCCACGACTTTGACTGCGGGCAGCCGCATGATCTCCTCTACCAGGTCGCGATGTTTCCGCGCCGCACGCATCGTGGTGACAATCCCGTCGATAATAAACACGTGGCTGTTTGTTCGTTCGTCGTCGCCGAGCTGGGTGCGCATCGTCTGGCGCAGAAGCGTCGACGACACAAACGTCCAGCGTTTATTGGCACATACGCTCGCAGCCACCAACGATTCGGTCTTTCCAACCCGTGGCATCCCCCGGATACCGACAAGATAATGACGATCCTTTTTGAACAGCTCGGCCATAAAATCGACGAGGAGCCCGAGATCCGGACGAACGAAACGGAACGTTTTCCGGTCATCGGCATCGCGCTCAATGTAGCGCCCGTGCCTGACAGCGAGCCGTTCGCGAAGCCCCGGCTGTTTGACCTTCCGCACGGAAATGATCTGAATCGTATCAAGGATGGCGCGAAGCCGCTGGATGCGGTCAAAGCTGTCGCAGCGCAGAAGCAGCCCCCGGCGGTTGCCCTCCACCCCGTTGATGGTCACGATATTGATTGCAAGCATACCGAGCAGCGAAGAAATATCCCCGAGCAGGCCGGGGCGGTTTTGATGAATTTCGTATTCCACGTACCATTCGTTGCCAGCCATCAGACGTCCCCCTTCTTTGTCTCTACTGCTTTTATTGTACGTCATTTTTTCCCATTTGAACAGCAGACGACGGGGGTTTCAGGACGGAAATAAACCGTCCACGCGGAGCACTTCCCCGTGCACATAAGCGGCATCCTTCGAGCATAAAAACGCGAGCGCGCCGGCCACTTCATCCGGCGTACCGATCCGCCCAAGCGATACACGCCCGGCGACGTCTTGCTGTTCTTCCTCCGTTAAATGGCCGAGCATCGGAGAGGCGACCGCCCCCGGTGCCACGGCATTTACGCGCACCCCGGACGGGCCGGTTTCTTTGGCGAGCGAACGGGTGAAGGATTCAATCATGCCCTTCGCCGCTGCATAGGTGGATTCCATTGCTGCCCCTTCCCGGGCCCAGACGGAGCTTACGAAAACGATTGTCCCGCGCCTGGCGGTGAGCATTTCCGGAAGAAGAGCACGGCTGACAGCCATCGCGCTCATCGCATTTGTCTGAATAATGGCATTTCGGTGCGCATAGGTGGTTTCCTGAAACAGTATGTATTCCTCCATGCCTGCAGCATGAATATAAGTATCAATATTTTTCGGCAGCCGGGCCATAAATGCCTCCTGGCCTGCCTCGGTGGCAAGATCCCCGTAGACTGCTTCTGCCTGCTGTCCGTTCTGGCGGCAGCGCTCCGCTGTCTGTTCTGCGCGTTCACTTCCCCTGCAATAATGAAGCAGAAGCGGGCGGCCGGAGGCAGCGAGCCGTTCGGCTGCTGCTCCTCCAATCGCTCCGCTTGCTCCGGTAACGAGCGTCCAGTCAGGCATCTGCTTCAGCCTTCTGGTCGATAATGGATGTCGTTCGGTTGTCGATGCGGAATTCGCTCTCCAGCAGGTTGGAAATATCGTCAAACGTCACCTGCTGCATGATCTCCACCGCGTCCATAACCGAAGCGCCGTGAAACGCGTAGCGTGTGCCTTCGGTGGCGAGAAACTCGGTGGAATTCAGCTGCTTGACGAGCTGGCCGAGCAGCTTTTTGCGCATCCGTTCAAAGCGGCGTTCGTCCATACCGTAGGTCTGCGCGTGCTCGATAATGTCCAGAATCCGGGCCTCGGTTTCTTCCGGCTTCGGCGTGTTGCCGCCAAACGCCGCGAGTGAAAACGAACGCTCAATCATCGCCTCGCTTGAAAAGCTGTCATCGATCAGCCCTTCAGAGTACAGCGTTTCATACGCCTCTGAGCCTTCCCCGAACAGCGTTTCAAGCAGCAGCTCGAGCCGGGCTTCCTGATACAGCAGGTTGTCCGTTTCGCTGTGAAGCGACAGCTTGTAGCCGAGAAGCACCTTCGGCAGGCGGATGCTCATCTTTTCGACCGCCTTGGAATGAAGCGCCGTCGCCGGCTCATCCACTTCAATACGCTCCACGTGATCCATCGGTGTAAATTCCTTCTGCGCCTGGTTTCTTCGCACGAGTTCAAAAATCTCCTGCGGCTCCACCGCGCCGGCCACGTATAAAATCATGTTCGCCGGATGGTAAAACGTATGATAGCACGTGTACAGGTCATCCTTTGTGATCCGGCTGATGGACTCGGCCGTGCCGGCAATATCAATCCGGGCCGGATGGCGGTGATACAGATTGCCGAGCAGCTGGAAAAACAGGCGCCAGTCGGCATCATCGTCGTACATGCTGATTTCCTGGCCAATAATGCCCTTTTCTTTTTCCACGCTCTCCTCAGTGAAATACGGATGCTGCACAAAGTCGAGCAGCGTATGCAGATTCACCGCGGTATCATCGGTGCTTGAAAACAAATACGCCGTACGCGTGAAGGACGTGAACGCATTGGCCGAAGCGCCCTGTTTGCCGAACGTGTCGAATACGTCGCCTTCTTCGTCTTCAAACATTTTATGCTCCAGAAAATGAGCGATGCCGTCCGGCACCTGCACGCTCTGCTTCTGTCCGATCGGCACGAAGGCGTTGTCGATGGAGCCGTAGTCGGTCGTAAAGGTGGCAAACGTTTTACTGAATCCCTGCTTCGGAAGCACGTACACCCGGAGGCCGTTTGGCATGACCTCCGAGTAGACGGTTTCCTGCAGCTGATCATACTGTTGTTTCTGCATCTTCATCTTCCTTTCCGTGTAGGAAAAATACGGTATCAAGTACGATTGAATTCGCGCATGCAAGCACGTCCTCTGCGCTCACCTGCTCAATTTCTTCAATCCAAGTTTCAATCGGACGGACGCGGCCCGCCATTTTACCCTGAAAATGAAGGGCAGCCAGCCCGCCCGGGGCGTCGGTGGTCTCGCGGATCTGGTTGATAAGCATACCCTTTGTCTGGGCCAGGAGTTCCTCAGAGACGGGCTCCTGCTGCAGCGCCTGCAGCTGTTCACCGATCACTTCTTTCACCTGCTCGTACTGCTCCTTTTCAATGCCGGTCATCACCATGACCAGTCCCTTCTGGCTTTCGTAGCGGGAAGCAGCGTAATAGGCGAGGCTCCGTTTTTCACGCACCTCCTGAAACAGCTTCGAGTGCGGAAAGCCGCCGAACAGGCCGTTCGTTACCTGCATCGCGGCAAACTGCGGATCGTCCTGGGTAATCGTCGTCCGGTAGCCGAGCTGCAGCTTGCCCTGGTGAATGTCATCCGACTCTTCCACGTAGCGCACACGCGGCGGACGTTCTGCGCCGTCTTCGACCGGCGGCAGGCTGCTTCGTTCCGGAAACGGGCCTGTGACTGCCTCAACGTCATATGACTCCACGTCGCCGACCACGTAGACATCAATCGCGTCTTCCGCGAGAAACTGCTCGTATACGTCGTAGAGCTTCTGTTCATCGAGTGCCTCCATCCGATGGGCATCGCCGAGCGGATGCACCGAATACGCTTCTGCGCTGCACATTTCCTGTACGAGACGCATGTTGGCGTAGCGGTCCTTTTCATCATAAATCGTATTGATTTTCTGCAGCAGCGTCCGTTTTTCCTCCTCGACAATTTTCGGGTTGAACGCGCGGTTCTCTGCGAGCGGTGCATGCACCATCTCCGCTAAAAATGCGGTCGCTTCGGCAAACAGGTCCTCCTGCGCCGGCAGATACTGTTCGTTGACAAATTCCATGCGAAAGCTCATCACATGGTAATTGCCGCGTTTGCCGACGTCCACGCTGAACGTGGCGCCGTACAGGTCATCGAGCTTTTCTTTTATATGGGACTGCGACGGGTAGCGCAGGCTCCCTTTTTTCAGCACTCTGGACAGCAGCGCCCGGCCCGCTGCGGTATGTTCGGACAGCGGGGCGCGGCACTGCATAATGACAGCCGTTGTTTTAAACTGCTTCGTTTGAAATAAATGCACCGGAATATTGGTGTTCGTCGTCACTGGCTGCATCAAAATCCTCCTCAACTATGGTGCGTATCTTCCTTTTCTTCGGCCGGTTCGCCGCTTCCGCCGCGGGTATCGCCGAGCACTTCACGCGGCTTGCTGCCGCCGTACGGCCCGACAATGCCGCGGTCTTCCATTTCATCAATCAGGCGGGCTGCCCGCGTGTAGCCGATGCGGAACCGGCGCTGCAGCATCGATACCGAGGCACTCTGCATCTGCAGAATCATATCCACCGCTTCGTCAAACAGCTCGTCGCTCGGCCGTTCGGCCTGCGCCGGCTGCTCGTCGGGGATCATTTCCTCCTGGTACTTGGCTTTCTGTTGGGCAACCACAGCCTCTACCACCTGTTCCACTTCATGGTCGGATACAAACGCTCCCTGCACACGGGTTGACTTATTGGAGCCGATCGGGGAAAACAGCATATCGCCTTTGCCGACCAGCTTTTCCGCTCCGCCGCTGTCAAGAATCGTCCGGGAGTCCGTCTGGCTCGATACCCCGAACGCAATCCGCGACGGAATGTTCGCTTTGATAACCCCGGTGATGACGTCAACGGACGGACGCTGGGTCGCGATAATCATATGAATGCCGGCCGCACGTGCCATCTGGGCGAGACGCGTAATCGCATCCTCCACCTCACTCGAGGCCACCATCATCAGGTCGGCAAGTTCGTCGACAATAACGACAATGTACGGAAGCTCGGGCTGCTTGGCCCCGCCTTTATCGTTCTGCTTCCGGATCCATTCGTTGTAGCCTTCAAGGTTTCTCGTACCGGTGTGCGAAAACAGATCGTAGCGGCGTTCCATTTCGGCCACTACTTTCTTCAGCGCCTGGGCTGCCTTCTTCGGTTCAGTAACGACCGGAGCCATCAGATGGGGGATACCATTATACACGTTCAGCTCCACCATTTTTGGGTCAATCATCAACAGCTTCACTTCATGCGGACGCGCGCGCATCAGGATACTCGTAATGATGCCGTTGATGCAGACACTTTTTCCGCTTCCCGTCGCCCCGGCGACAAGCAGGTGCGGCATTTTATGCAGGGAGGCAAGAATCGGTTCGCCGGAAATGTCCCGGCCGAGCGCGACATCAAGCACATGGTCGTCCTTTTTCTCAAGCGACTCGAGCACCTCCCGGAGCGTCACCATCGCCACCTCCTGGTTCGGCACTTCAATGCCGACGGCGGATTTGCCCGGAATCGGCGCTTCAATCCGGATGTCCCGTGCCGCGAGCGCGAGCGCGATATCATCGGAGAGGTTCACAATCTTGCTGACCTTCACCCCAACGGCCGGCTGGATTTCGTATTTGGTTACCGCAGGCCCTAAATGCACCTCCGAGACGTTCGCCTTCACCCCGAAGCTCTGCAGGGTTTCCTCGAGCTTTTTCGCGTTAGCTGAAATCTGCGAACGCTCCTGCTGCTGGTTCTGATTTTTCGGTGCTGAGAGCATCGTAAGGGCCGGCAGCTGATAATTTTTATTCTCCGTTTCCCCTTCGGTGACGCTCAGCATATCCGAGCGGTCCACGTCGGGTCCGGCTTCGGCCGGAGCCTCGACTGCCTCCGGCGCCGGCGCTTCTTTTTTTCGCGCGGGCTCCTCGGACTTCGGTGCCTCTTTGGCCGCCGGCGGCTCCTGGTAAGCCTGTTCGGTAAACGAGAAGATTTTCGGCTTTTCTGCACCTTCCTTCGGCTTTTCCACAGGTGCTTCAGGCGTCTCCTTCTGCTTCGGCGCCTCCTGGGCAGGTGTTTCTTTTTCCCGGGCTTCTTTTTGCTTTTTTCGTTCCGCCCGGCGCTGTTTTCCTTTTTCGACCGCCTGAGCCGCTCCCTTTCTGGAGGTACGGGCCACCCATGCCCCGCCTGTCTGCATTGTATGTTGGAAAGACCACTGCATAAGTAAAAAAAGTCCTGCGATCATGAGAAGCACGGACACAATATAAGCTCCGGCTGTCCCGATCAGAAAATGAACAGCATCGTAGATAAGAGCCCCGATCGTACCGCCTCCAATAGAGGCTGCTCCGGAGCGGTCGAGCCAGCCGTCACGGCCGAACGTTTCCATAAAAACAGAAATTGCCGGATCATTGAGACCCGAAGCCCAGCGAACCTCCGTAAAGAGGAGCACCCCAAGGAAAAGAAGGGCGCCGCCTGTCCACCGCCCCGGAAATTGCTTCACGATGTTCCGGTTGATCATCCAGACCGTGGAAAAAGCGAGTATAAACAGGTTCAATATCCACCAGAGGTCTCCAGTGAGCCACTGGGAACCGGAGCGCAGCAGCTGGCCGGCCCACCCCCAGCCGCCGAGCGATATGAGGGCGAGCAGTGCTGCCGCAAGCGCCGGCCATGAAAACGCCGGCTGCCTGCTTCTGTTCGACGAGGTTCGTTTTTTCTTCCGCTTCGCCGTTTTTGCCATGGTTTGGCTCCTTTCTCCCCGAAAAAAACTCTATTCAATAAAACACCCCCTGCCCGCCAAACTGGCTAATGCAGGGGTGTGTCATGGCAAGCTTTTCGCGTGCTTTTAAATTTCCATAATAATCGGCAGAATCATCGGGCGCCGTTTGGTTTTTTCAAACAGAAAACGGCTCATGGAGTCCCGGATGCTGCTTTTGAGCGTCGACCATTCGCTTACATTTTCGCTGATCGATTTTTCCAGCGTTTCGGATACTTTTTTATGCGCTTTTTCCATCAGTTCTTCGGATTCTCGCACGTAAACGAAGCCGCGGGAAATAATATCAGGGCCGCTTACAATAGTGCCGGATTTTTTGCTGAGTGTCACGACGACGACGAGAATGCCGTCTTCGGACAGCAGGCGGCGGTCGCGGAGGACAATGTTGCCCACATCGCCGATGCCGAGGCCGTCAATTAAGACGTTGCCGGCCGGTACTTTGCCGGTTTTTACGGCTTTGCCTTTGCTGAATTCCACGACCTCCCCTTTATCAAGCAGAAAGACGTTGTTTGGATCCATGCCGGTTTCTTCCGCAAGTTCCCCGTGCACAAACTGCATCCGGTACTCGCCGTGCACTGGAATAAAGTACTGCGGCTTCACCAGGTTCAGCATCATTTTGAGCTCTTCCTGACGGGCGTGGCCGGAGGAGTGCACATTTTCGCCCATAACGACCTCTGCGCCGATCTGATAGAGAAAATCGATCGTCTGCGACACCGTTTTTTCGTTCCCGGCTACCGGGTTGGCGGCGATAATAACCATGTCGCCTTCTTCAATGGTTAAATTATCATCCTCGCCCTTCGCCATATTCATCAGTGCAGAGACCGGTTCGCCCTGACTGCCCGTGCATAAAATAGCTACTTTTTTCGGATCCATGTCCTCGACCTGGTCGGTCGTGATGAAAATGTCGTCTTCGGCATCGAGATAGCCGAGCCGGCGCGAAATTTCAATCGTTTTTTCCATTGCCTGGCCGTTAACGGCAATCCTGCGGCCGCTTTCCTCCGCTGCCTGGATCACCTGCTGAATGCGGTGGATGTTCGTCGCAAAGGTTGTAATGACGATACGTCCTTCGGTTTCTAAAAAGATATCCATAATCCCGTTTCCGGCAATCGCTTCAGACGGACTCACACCCGGCACTTCCGCGTTAATGCTGTCGGAAAGCAGACAGAGAACGCCCTTTTTGCCGATCTCGGTCAATTTATCAAGGCTCGTGTACTGCCCGTCCACCGGCGTCTGGTCAAATTTGAAATCACCGGTATGGACAATAACGCCTTCCGGCGTCTGCACGACCATGCCGACCGAATCCGGGATACTGTGGTTCGTCCGGAAAAAGCTTGTCTTCAGCTGTCCGGTCTGGATCACACTGTTGTCGTGCACCACACGGAAATCCGGTTTCTTCCGGAGACCTTTTTCTTTCACGTATGACTCCACGATGCCGAGCGTAAGCTTGGTGCCGTAGATTGGCACGTGCACCTGGCGGAGAATGTAGGTCAGAGCTCCGATATGGTCTTCGTGTCCGTGGGTTAAAAAGATGCCGCGGAGTTTTTCCTTGTTCTGTGTTAAGTATGAAATATCCGGAATGACGATATCAATTCCGAGCATGTCATCTTCTGGAAACATTAGTCCTGCGTCTATGACAATCATGTCCTGTTCTGATTCTATAACGTACATATTTTTTCCGATTTCCCCGATACCTCCAAGGGAAAAAACACGAACGTTACCATTCGCTTGTGTGGCCAAAGTATATTTCCTCCTAAATTAAAAATGAATTATTGCTGACGTCGATTTACGGCCCCAAAAAGAAACATTTTTCCCTTTGAGTGAATGGTTTCCGCACAAATCACTTATACTCAGTATAACCCAGGCGGTTTTTGAAATACAAGAGAAACTATTGCGCTCAGGCATTTTGAGCAGCCTGGCACCGGCGATTTCTCCAGCATTTTTTATGTATATAAAACAGGACACCGGCAGCGGGGCTGGCGGTGTCCTGATAGAAATAACCGTTAGGAAGCGGCAGTGAACCACTGTTCAAGCTGGCGGATTTCGGCATCCGTCAGCGGCACGAGCGGCAGACGGGTGTAGCGGCCGGTAATGCCCATCTGTTCAAGCATAGCCTTTACCGGAGACGGGTTCGGGGCCATAAAGCAGGCCCGCATCTTCGGAAGGAGCGTCCGGTGCGCTTCCGCTGCCCGCTGCACGTTCCCGGAAAAGAAATCCGTCATCATCTGCTGCAGATCCTCCCCGGCAATGTGCGCCGCTACAGATACCACGCCGTCGCCGCCAACCGAAAGCGTCGGGAGCGTCAGCGAATCATCGCCGCTGAACAGCTGGAACTCCTTCGGCGCGGAAGACAGAAAGTGCGAAATCTGATCAAGGTTCCCGCACGCCTCTTTCACTGACGTAATGTTGGAAATCTCCGCAAGCCGGAGCAGCGTTTCCGGCAGCAGATTAACGATGCAGCGCCCCGGAATATTATATATCATCAAGGGCAGCGTCGTAGCTGCGGCAATCCGCTGAAAGTGCTGATACATGCCTTCCTGGTTCGGTTTGTTGTAATACGGGGTCACTGCCATCAGGCCGTCAATGCCGATCTTGGTTGCCTCGTTCGCCAGATCGGCGGAGTACGCCGTATTGTTCGTACCGACGCCGCCGATCACATCCATCCGGCTGCCGGCAATGTCTTTCACCCGTCGGAACAGCTGCAGCTTCTCTTCACTGCTGAGCGTCGGGGATTCTCCGGTGGTGCCGGCTACAACGACACCGTCGCTTTTTGTCGCAATCAAATGCTCCGTCAGCTGTTCGACTTGCTCCCAGTGAATGTCGCCATTTTCATGAAAAGGTGTAACCATTGCTGTAAGTAACTGTCCAAAAGCCATAGGTCGGCTCCTTTCTCTCATCTGCAGGGAATTGGTGCGGATCGTGATGAGCCTCTGCAGCTTACTAGGAAACAGATGGGGGACGTACACCGGCACGTCCAAGATCAAATACGCGGTGAAGGGCGGACACAGCTTTATCTGTATCCTGCTCCCGCACCAGCGCCCAGATGGTCGTATGCGAATCCGCCGACTGTAAAATCGGTACGCCGGCTTCTGACAGCGCGGTGACAATTTTGGAAGCAACACCCGGCACCCCAGTCATGCCGGCTCCGACAACGCTGACTTTAGCGCAGCGAGGCACCGCTGAAATGCTCCAGCCGTCCTCTTCAAGAGCATCAACCGCTATTTTTGCATGCGGGTCGGGGACGGTGAACACGGCGCTTTCGAGTCCTATATTAATAAAATCCACGCTCAAACCGAGACTCTCCATCCGCTGAAACACGCGGGCATGCATATCTTCTGCCTGTGCCGGATCCGCCGCAACACTGATCTGGGTGAGCGACGGAATGTGGGCGATCCCGGTGATCAGGCGCTCAGCCACCTCCCGGCCCGGGGCGCTGCCGAGCATGGACGTGATCAGCGTGCCCGGCTCCTTGGTCGACGTCGACCGGATACGGATCGGGACTTTCCCCTGCATCGCAATCTCAACTGCGCGCGGGTGAATAACCTTTGCCCCCTGGTACGCCATGTTGCAGATTTCCTGATAGGTGACGGTGGAAAGCAGCCTCGCGTCCTCCACGACCCGCGGGTCCGCCGTCATCATGCCTTCAACGTCGGTAAAAATGTCCACCCATTCGGCCTTTAAGGCTGTGCCGAGCGCAGTCGCTGACGTATCGCTGCCGCCGCGTCCAAGCGTCGTAACCATCCCGTCCTCGTCGACACCCTGAAAGCCGGTAACAACAACAGCGTCGTGGTTGGCAAGCAGCTGCTCCACTTTTTCTGTGCGCATATCAATGATTTTGGCGTTGCCGTGATTGCTGTCGGTAATAAACCCGGCCTGCGCCCCGTTTAGTGCAGCGGCCTTCAGCTGCTTTGAGCGCAGAAGCTCCGTAAACACAACGGCGGATATGGTTTCACCGCACGATACCAGCAGGTCGCGTTCGGCTCCGCCTTCTCCCGGCGCGCTTTCATCAATCAGGCTGAGAAGGGTGTCGGTGGCGTAAGGATCCCCGCTCCGGCCCATGGCAGAAACGACCACCACCACCTTATAGCCCTCACGCACTGCGTCTTCGATATGGCCGGCGGCCTGCTCGCGCAGCTCCTTCGTTTTTACAGACGTACCGCCAAATTTTTGAACGATTATATTCATCGGTCCGGCTCCCTCACAGGTTATTTGATTAAATTAAGGCGAATCAGGCTTTCGGCAATCTGTACCGAGTTATAAGCGGCGCCTTTCAAGAGATTATCCGATACGACCCAGAAATGGTACGCGTTTTCGCGGTCAAGGTCACGGCGGATACGGCCGACAAATACATCCGGCAGGCCAACGCTGTTAACAGCCATTGGATACACCTGATTGGCCGGATCATCCTGAAGGGTAATGCCTTCGCCTTCGGACAGTGTCTGCTGCAGCTCTTTAACATCCGGGTTGCCGGTTTCTGTTTCAATATATACCGACTCCGAGTGGCCTGTAGCGACTGGAAGGCGTACACATGTTGCTGCTACCGGGAGATCGTCCATATGAAGGATCTTTTTCGTTTCATTGATCATTTTCATCTCTTCAAACGTATAGCCGTTGTCCTGGAATTTGTCGATCTGCGGGATCGCATTGAAAGCGATCTGGTAGTGCTTTTTGTCACCGCTGACAGGCATAAGGTTTGCTTCTGCTTCTTCACCGTTCAGTACTGCTGTCGACTGGGTGTTCATTTCATCGACCGCGTCAAGCCCTGCACCGGATACAGCCTGATACGTGGAGACAATCACTTTTTTCAGCCCGTATTTCTGACGGATCGGCTCAAGCGCCACCGCCATCTGGATTGTCGAGCAGTTTGGATTGGCGATAATACCATTATGGCTGTGCAGGTCTTCTTCATTCACTTCCGGCACAACAAGCGGCGTATCCGGGTCCATCCGGTAGGCACTCGTGTTGTCGACGACAATCGCACCCCGTTTAACTGCTTCCGGAGCCAGCGCCTTGGATATGGATCCGCCAGCGGAAAACAGGGCGATCTGTACGCCTTCAAACGATTCCGGGGTTGCTTCCTCAATCGTATATTCCTTACCCTTGAACGTCATTTTTTTACCGGCGGAGCGACTCGAGGATAAAAGCTTCAGGTCTCCGACAGGGAAATTTTTATTTTCTAAAGTTTTCAGCATCTGCTGGCCGACGGCGCCGGTTGCGCCTACGACCGCTACAGTATATGTTTCGTTAGACATATTCATTCTCCCTTTCTGGTTCATCCATTTCACATTTATTAAAACAAACTTTGCTTTATTTTACCACACTTGTCAGCACTGAAAAGGGCAATTATGGCTTATTCTTCGATGCTCACACTGAAATTGGAGCTGTTTTTCTTCAATAGCTCCGGCACATGCCCATTTGGCTGGATAAGCGAAGCGCTCGGCGGCGTCCGCATCATCGCAATCCCCTGCTTTTCGACGTGTTCGAGCTGCACACTGCTGAGCCTGTCCAGGGTCTCATCGATTCCGGGGTGCCGGCCAAACAGCATTTCGTTTCTTGCGTTCCGGGCCATGCGGGCCGCTGACGACTCCAGCCCCAGCACAAAAGCCGATTTCAGCTGCGACCGGTGGTTTTCAATTTCCGCTTCTTTAATATTTCCAGCGGATAAACGTTCAAACAGCCCATCAACTGTTTCGAGCAGCTCCTCCACTCGTTCCGGCGCCGCTGCACTGTAAATCGTATGAAAGCCAGTACTTTCAAAGGCTTCAAACGAAGAAAAGATGGAATATGCCAGACCCCGGTCCTCCCGGACTTCCTGGAACAGGCGGCTGCTCATTGAGCCACCGAGCAGGTTATTCCAGAGCACTTCTGCAAAATAATGCTCATGAAAGCGGGAAACGCCGGGAAAGCCCAGACACAGGTGGGCCTGTTCGGTCTCCCTGTTCCTCACTTCTCTTCCCGGAACAAACACGGCTGTTTCCTCCCGGTTTTCCGCCCGGCGGCCGTGTCCCCAGCCGTCAAATAAACGCTCAAGGCAGGCAAGGAGCTCCCCGCTCACATTACCGGCAGCCGAAATAACAAGGCGCTCCGGCGTATAATGGTCATGGAAAAAATCAAGCAGGCGCTCCCGGGTTATCTCACGGAGCACCGGCCGTGTGCCGAGGATCGGGCGGGCCAGCGGATGGCTGCCGTAGGAAGCCTGCCAGAGCATATCGTGAATAATATCATCCGGCGTGTCCTCCACCATGCTGATTTCCTCCAAAATCACATTACGTTCTTTTTCCACGTCCTCCGGATCAAAACGGGAATGAAAAAACATATCGGCAAACACTTCGGCCGTCTGTTCCGCGTGTTCATCGAGTACAGTGGCCTGCAGGCAGGTGGTGTCCTTTGCCGTAAAAGCTTCCATTTCCCCGCCGATGCGGTCAAAGTAGCCGGCAATGTCTGCTGCACTCCGTTCAGATGTCCCTTTAAACAGCATATGTTCAATAAAATGGGCCATCCCGTTTTCCTCCGCCCGTTCCTGCCTCGATCCTGCATCTATCCACAGCCCGAGCGAGGCCGAACGTACATGCGGAATGTGCTCTGAGACCAGCCGAACTCCGTTCGGAAGATATTTCGTTTCCACCATCTGCTTGGTCCTCCTTCTTTTATTCTATCGGTATTTATAAAAAAAAGGACCTGGAAATCCAAGTCCCTTCTGATCTATTAGCGGATTACTGAGAAGGTGTGTCGGAGCTTTCTTTTGCAAGCAACGCTTTTCTCGACAGGTTAATCCGTCCCTGATTGTCTATTTCTGTTACTTTGACCATGACTTCGTCCCCGATGGAAACGACGTCTTCCACTTTGTTTACGCGCTCGTGGTTCAGCTGGGAAATATGCACAAGGCCTTCTTTTCCTTTAAACAGCTCCACGAAGGCGCCAAACTTCTCGACGCGTTTGACCTTTCCTAAATACGTCTCGCCCGGCTCTACTTCACGAATTAAATCTTCAATGACTTTTTTCGCTTCCTCGTTTTTATCCTGCTCGGTCGAGGAAATAAAGACCGTGCCGTCCTGCTCGATATCAATTTTTACGCCGGTATCTTCAATAATCTGATTGATCGTTTTCCCGCTCGGGCCGATCACGTCACGGATTTTATCCGGTTTGATGTGCATAGACATAATTTTTGGCGCATACGGGGAAAGCTCTCCGCGCGTTTCGCTGATCGTAGCAAGCATGTTTTCGAGCACTTTCATGCGTGCGATTTTTGCCCGTTTGAGAGCAAATTCAAGCACTTCGCGGTCAATGCCCGCGAGTTTAATATCCATTTGCAGCGCCGTTACACCGTCTGCCGTCCCTGCTACTTTAAAGTCCATGTCGCCGAGGGCGTCTTCCATGCCCTGGATGTCGGTTAACACGGCCAGGTCGTCGCCTTCTTTTACAAGACCCATCGCGATGCCGGCAACCGGCGATTTGATCGGCACACCGGCGTCCATCATAGCAAGCGTGCTTGCGCAGATGCTCGCCTGGGAGGTGGAGCCGTTGGATTCAAGCACTTCGGACACCAGGCGGATCGTGTACGGGAATTCCTCCTCGGAAGGCACAACCTTTTCGAGGGCGCGTTCGCCGAGAGCGCCGTGGCCGATTTCCCGCCGGCCCGGCCCGCGGATCGGACCGGTTTCCCCGACACTGAAGTTCGGGAAGTTATAGTGGTGCAAAAACCGCTTCGATGTTTCGGTGCCGAGGCCGTCGATGATCTGCACCTCTCCGAGAGCGCCAAGCGTACAGATGCTGAGCGCCTGCGTCTGGCCGCGGGTGAACAGCCCGGAGCCGTGCGTTCGCGGCAGAATGTCCACCTCAGACGTGAGCTGGCGGATGTCATCCGGGCCGCGTCCGTCCGGACGGATATGCTCTTCGGTGATCAGACGGCGGAATTCCGCTTTAACGAGTTTTTCAAAGATATCTTTTACTTCGCTGTGCTGCTCCTCATCTTCATACGGCTCGGAGATCTGTGTTTTCAGCTCCTGGATGGCCACATCGCGTTCTTTTTTGTCGTTAATCATGACCGCTTCTTTCACGGAGTCCTGGAACTGGCTGCGGATCGTTTCTTCGAGATCTTTGTCCGTCTGTTTCAGCTGTACTTCCATTTTCTCCTGGCCGAGCTCGCTGATGATGCCTTCCTGGAACTCCACCAGGCGCTTGATTTCTTCGTGGCCGAACATAATGCCTTCAAGCATTGTTTCCTCCGGCACTTCGTCTGCTCCGGCTTCCACCATGTTGATGGCATCTTTCGTACCGGCAACCGTCAGTTCAATGTCGCTTCTCGCCGCTTCGGATTCCGAAGGATTGACGACAAATTCGCCGTCGACCCGTCCGATAACAGCACCTGAAACCGGGCCGTAAAACGGAATGTCCGACAGGGAGAGGGCAAGTGACGAACCGACCATAGCCGCAATCTCCGGGGAAGCGGACTGGTCCACGCTCATCACCATGTTGATGACCTGCACGTCGTTACGGAAGCCGTCCGGGAAAAGCGGGCGGATCGGCCGGTCAATCAGACGGCTCGTTAAAACCGCTGTTTCGCTTGGCCGTCCTTCGCGTTTAATAAAGCCGCCGGGAATTTTCCCTGCCGCGTACAGCCGCTCTTCGTAATTTACCGTAAGCGGGAAGAACGGAAGATCCTTCGGTTCCTTTGAAGCCGTGACGGTGGAAAGCACCACGGTGTCTCCGTAGCGGATCATGACCGCTCCGTTTGCCTGTTTCGCTATGTGCCCTGTTTCGACGGTCAGCGTCTGCCCCGCCCATTCAATCGAGTAGGTTTTCTTTTCTTGTTCCAAATTTCAGGACCTCCTATACGTTTTTTCACGTATACGTCTGACTGTCCGGGTATAAATGTTCCATCCCGCCGGTACTGCCTGCTGGGAGGAAGCCCTTTCGTGCGCACAAGCTTAGCGCGGAAGCCACGCCTGCTTACGCGCTAAGCTTGTGAGATGTGCGTAAGGGATCATTTTATACCGCACAGCCGCATACGTTATGCACATGGTTGTTTTTAGGTAAGAGAAAAAGCGGGAGATACCTCCCGCTTCCCAGTCATTCTTAACGGCGCAAGCCGAGTTTATTAATGATGTCGCGGTAGCGTGTAATGTCCTGGTTACGAACGTACGTTAACAGGTTACGGCGCTTACCAACCATTTTTAAAAGCCCGCGGCGGGAATGGTGGTCCTTTTTATGCTCACGCAGGTGTTCGTTCAACGAAACGATCTGCTCCGTCAAAATAGCGATCTGCACTTCCGGGGAACCGGTGTCGCCTTCATGTGTTTTGTACTCTTCGATCAACTCTGATTTACGCTCTGGTGTTAAAGCCATTCAGTCGACCTCCTTTTGTTATTTTGTTTCAACCATTTCCTCGCAAGCCGCAGGAGGCGCGTGCAAGCCAAGAAGTGGTTTCCATACATCAACCATCTTACCTTTTGAGCAGGAAAAACGCAAGGGAAAACAGGTTTTAGTCCCTGATTTCCTGCTCGAGTACCTGCTCGGCGGACTGTTTGTCTTCATGAAGCTGGGACACAAGTGCATCGAGGGAAGGAAATTTCACTTCCCCGCGCAGCCGGTCCCGCCACTCGATGCGGACCGTTTTACCGTAAATGTCTCCGCTGAACTCAAACAGATGAACTTCAATTTCCGGGGGGCCGTCCCGTTCGTCGTGAAACGTAGGCTTATAGCCGATATTGCACATCCCCCGGTACCAGCGTCCATCAATAAGCGCACGCACGGCGTACACACCGTCGTTTGGAAGCAGGTACGGCTCTTCGGACTGGATGTTGGCCGTTGGAAAGCCAATCGTCCGTCCGCGTTTCTCTCCTTCGACGACAGTGCCTTCAAATGTATACCAGCGCCCGAGCAGGCGGGCGGCTTTGACCATTTCCCCCTCTTCCACCACCCGGCGGATCCAGGTGGAGCTCACCTTTTCTCCGTCTTCGGTATGCGGCGATACGGTGGAAAACGTAAAGGCGTCCCTTGAATGATACGGGAGCGTCTCCATCGTGCCGCGGCCAAATTTCCCGTACGAAAAATCAAACCCGGCTACCGCATGCTTTACGCCGAGATCAATGATGTAGGCATCGACGAAAGCCTGGGGATCGAGAGATGCAAAATCCTGGTCAAACCGCACGATGTACAGCTCTTCCACCCCCAGTGATTCGAGCACGCGCTGTTTTTCCTTAAGCGGGGTCAAATAGAACATATCTTCTTCCGTGTGCTTCGATAGTACCACCTTCGGATGCGGATGGAAGGTCATAACAGCAAGCGGCAGTTCCCTGTCCTCTGCTGTCTGCCGGGCCTTTTCAATCACTTCTGCGTGGCCGCGGTGCACCCCGTCGAAGTAGCCCAGCGCCATCACCTTCGGTTTTGAAAGCGACGGCGTTAACGTATGTGGATGTACAAGATGATGAACTTCCATTATTTTCACCTGCCGATATTCTTTCATTCACGCTATTAAAGAAGCATTGTTTTTGGTTTGAAAATGCCGGGCTTATCCGGGTGCGCCGTATATACAGCCAGCGGCTTTCCGCTCTCTGTCTTTACTGCCATCGTCTGCTCCTGAAACCATTCTGCCGGCAGAACGCGCCCGTGACTGATCTGCTCTGCCGTTTTTTCCGACACCGTAATGGCGGGAAGGTGGGCCACGGCCCAGTCCACCGGGTACACGGCGTCTGCGAGACGTTCTTCGGCAAGGAGGGATTCGAGCTCCTCCCACGTGGAGCTGTGCTCCGGACCAAACCCGCCGGACGCCGTCCGGACAAGCTGCTGCAGGTGCGCCGGATACCCGAGCTTCTCCCCGGCGTCGACGGCCAGGGTGCGTACGTAGGTTCCTTTGCTGCAGATCACTTGCACTTTAAAGGAAAACTTTCCGTCCTGCGGAGATTCGTCCATATCAAGCAGCCGGAAATCATAAATTTGGGCCTCCCGCACGGGGCGCTCGACCTCTATGCCTTCCCGGGCGTACTCATACAGCTTGCGCCCCCGGACTTTGACGGCTGAATACATGGGCGGCACCTGAGTCACCGCACCGGTCAGCGCTTCAAGCGCTGCCTCGATGCTCTGCTTTGCCGGGGCTTTTTCCACTGGAAGAACCGCCACCGTTTCCCCATCGGCGTCTTCGGTCGTCGTCGTTTCCCCGAGAGTGATGATTCCTTCATACGCTTTTGAGGCTTCGTGCAGATAGTCCACCGCCTTGGTGGCCTTCCCGACACAAAGCGGGAGCACCCCGGTCACCGATGGATCAAGCGTGCCGGAATGACCGACTTTTTTTGTTTTCAGCAGCCGGCGTGCACGCACGACACAGTCATGGGACGTAACCCCTGCTTCTTTCCACAAAGGAATGATTCCATCAATCATAGGGCTGTTTCGCTCACTTCCATTACAGAATTCATACACATAGGAAAAGCTGCTTCAAAGTCAGCAACAGCTTTTCCAACTTTAAAACAGCTTCTTTCTTCTACTTCTCCCGCTCATTTAAATCGCGCAGCAGCGATTCAATACGGTTGCCGTATTCAATCGATTCATCAAAGGAAAAGAAAATTTCCGGCGTTTTGCGAAGCTGGATTCGTTTTCCGATTTCACTGCGGATGAATCCCCGGGCTTTTTCGAGGCCCTGAAACGCTTCCTCTTTGTCTTTTTCTTCTCCGAGAACCGTTACAAAGATCGTTGCCTGCTGCAGGTCTCCGGTCACCTCTACGTCAGTCACCGTCACAAACTGCACCCGCGGATCCTTGATTCCACGCGCAAAAATATCCGATACTTCTTTTTTAATCTGCTCTCCTACACGTTGAGCACGTATATTAGCCATCACTGTTCCTCCTATAACCATTCATAGTGTACGGAGGTTATTTCCCATTCCGTATAACTTTCAATCATATGAATGGCACGCTGCAGCTCTTTTTCCGCACCGGCCTTTTCGTTATGCACGGTGACGATCGAAAGAGCTGCCCGCTGCCAAAGCTCCTGGTAATCCGTTTCCGCCACGGAGAGATTGCGCTGCTTCAGCTTTGTTTTTACGCTTTGAAGCACCGCCCGTTTCTGCTTTAAATGACTCGCTTCATAAAGCATGCACTCTACATGGACGACGCCGATCATGTGCGTTTAACTTCCTCCATGATATATGGCTCCATAATGTCGCCTTCTTTAAGGTCGTTAAAGTTTTCAAGGGTCACACCGCACTCATAGCCGGCTGCGACTTCCTTGGCGTCGTCTTTATAACGCTTCAGGTCCTTAATGCCGCCGTCGAAAATCACGACGCCGTCGCGCACAACACGCACTTTGGAGTCCCGGGTGATTTTGCCTTCGAGCACATAGCTTCCGGCAATTGTGCCAACGCGGGACACTTTAAACAGCTGACGCACCTCAACCTGTCCGAGCACGCGCTCTTCATAGACTGGGTCGAGCATACCCTTCATGGCTGTTTCAATTTCTTCAATCGCATTGTAGATAACCTGGTGGAGACGAAGATCCACATTTTCTGCATCCGCCGTACGCTTGGCGTTTACGTCCGGACGGACGTTAAAGCCGATAATGATCGCGTTGGAGGCCGAGGCGAGAATGACGTCTGATTCTGCAATTGCGCCGGCACCGGCGTGTACGATATTAATCTTGCAGCCTTCCACTTCTATTTTTTCAAGGGAGCCGCGAAGCGCTTCAACCGAGCCCTGGACGTCCGCTTTTACAATCACGTTGATTTCTTTCATGTCGTTTTCCTGAATCTGGCTGAACAGATCGTCAAGGTTGATCTTCGAGGTTTGGGCACGCTCGGCGTCCTTCGCCCGGCTCTTACGCGCATCGGCAATCTGGCGGGCTTTTTTCTCTTCCTCAAAGACGACAAACGGGTCGCCTGCCTGCGGCACATCATTCAGGCCGATAATTTCCACCGGCTTGGATGGTCCCGCGCTTTTCACCTGGCGGCCAAGATCATCCACCATTGCCCGGATCCGGCCAAAGGCGTTGCCGACGACAATCGGCTCGCCGACATGCAGTGTGCCGTTTTGAACGAGCAGAGTGGCAACCGGGCCTCGCCCTTTATCCAGCTCTGCTTCTACGACACTGCCGCGTGCCCGTTTGTCCGGGTTCGCTTTGAAGTCTTCCACTTCAGCGACGAGCAGAATCATTTCGAGCAGTTCATCAATGCCTTCCCCGTGAATCGCAGAAAGGTTTACAAAGATCGTTTCCCCGCCGTATGCTTCCGGCACTAACTGAAATTCCATCAGCTCCTGCATGACCCGGTCCGGGTTCGCGCCTTCCTTGTCCATTTTGTTTACCGCGACAATGATTGGCACATTTGCCGCCTTGGCGTGGTTGATGGCTTCTCTTGTCTGCGGCATGACACCGTCGTCAGCTGCGACAACCAGAACCGTAATATCGGTTACTTCAGCACCGCGCGCACGCATCGTCGTAAACGCTGCGTGTCCAGGCGTATCAAGGAAGGTAATCAGCTTGTTGTTTTCTTCCACCTGATAAGCGCCGATATGCTGGGTAATGCCGCCGGCTTCCCCTGAGGTCACCTTTGTATGGCGGATGGAGTCGAGAAGCGTCGTTTTCCCGTGGTCGACGTGTCCCATAATGGTTACTACCGGCGGGCGCTCCTGCAGCTTTGCAGGGTCGTCCTGCTCGACATAGTTATCGATATCGAGTTCATCCACCACTTCCTCCTGCTCTACCGCTACGCCGTAATCGGTGGCGATCAGTTCAATGGTTTCTGCCTCGAGCGTTTCGTTGATGGTCGCCATTACGCCGAGATTCATCAATTTTTTGATGATTTCAGAGCTTTCCTTATTCAGCTTTTCTGCCAGTTCCCCGACGGAAAGACTGCCGGCAAACGTAATTTTTTCCGGTGTGGCCTGCTGCTCTTTACGGCCGCCGCCCGGGCGTTTCTGGGTGTTCTTCTTCTTGTTTGGGCCTCTGTTCCCCTGCTGGGTGTTTCTTGTTTTATTGCTTCTCACTTTACTCATAGTGACATCACTTTCCTTCCAAAGATATCGTTCCTGAATATTGTTCGTTTTTCCTCCATCTACACGTCCTTCTTAATTTATTTCTTCATCTATTAATTTTATCAGCTTTTTGGCAAAGCCGCGTTCTGTGACGGATAAAATAGTTCTCGATTCTTTTCCGATCGCCGCGCCGAGATCCGCTTTCGTTCCGGCAACCCGAAAAGGGCATGAATAAAAGGCCGTTTTATCCGTGAACTTTTTAATCGTATTGGCAGAAGCGTCCGCAGCGACGATGACCAGTTGTGCCTTTTTGGTCTGCACAGTTTTAAGAACGGTGTCATCGCCGCTTTTCAGTTCTCCCGCCCTCGCGGCAAGGCCAAGAAAGGACAATGCTTTATCGTTCATGACCCGCGCCTCTGCGCTCTTCGAGGAGACGGTCGTAGTCTTCGCTTGAGACTTTCACCTTCAGATGGCGGCTCAGCGAATCCTTTGCCTTCGCCTGTAAAAACACATCATCACTGTCTGTTAAATACGCGCCCCGGCCGTTCTTTTTACCGGAACGGTCAACAAAAACGGTGTTATCCGGGTCCCGAACGACTCGCACCAGCTCTTTTTTGGGCTTTTCTTCTCCAGTAATAATGCATTTTCTCATGGGAATTTTTTTAACCATAGCCGCTCACCCTCATTTTTACAAATCTTCTGTGTCTAAATCAATGCTTGTGCTTGTCACCGGGATTTCTTCCGCATCCTCCGGCGAGAAGATACCGAGATCTTCGGCTTCGGTTTCACTTTTAATGTCGATTTTCCAGCCGGTAAGCTTGGCGGCCAGACGGGCGTTCTGTCCGCGCTTGCCGATAGCCAGGGAAAGCTGGTAGTCCGGCACCACGACGAGCGTACTTTTTTCCTCTTCATTCACCTGAACATCAAGGGCTTTCGCCGGGCTCAACGAGTTGGCTACGTACTCCACCGGATTATCCGACCACTGCACGATATCGATTTTTTCGCCCTTCAGCTCTTTAACGATCGTCTGTACGCGCTGGCCGTTCGGCCCTACGCAGGAGCCGACCGGATCTACTTCCGGATCGTCCGCATACACCGAAATTTTTGAGCGGTCGCCCGCTTCCCGCGCCACTGAAATAATTTCCACCGTGCCGTCATAAATCTCCGGCACCTCCAGCTCAAACAGCCGCTTTAAAAGTCCCGGGTGCGTACGGGAAATAACGATTTGCGGCCCCTTGGTGGTTTTTTCCACTTTGGTGATGTATGCTTTCAGCCGGTCATTATGGTTGTACGTTTCATTCTGCATCTGTTCGCTCTGCGGCAGCAGCGCCTCTACCTTCCCGAGATCCACGTAGATAAAGCGGTGGTCCTGGCGCTGCACGATGCCGGTCATAATATCTTCTTCGCGGTCGATGAAATCGGAATAGATAATGCCGCGCTCGGCTTCGCGCACGCGCTGGGTCACGACCTGCTTCGCCGTCTGGGCAGCGATGCGCCCGAAGTTTTTCGGGGTGACTTCCATTTCCACTACATCGTCGAGCTCATATGACGGGCTGATTTCCTGCGCTTCCTCCTGAGAGATTTCAAGCCGCGGGTCAAATACCTCTTCCACCACTTCTTTCCGGGCAAATACGTGAATCGATCCGGTGTCACGGTTGACGTCCACCCGGACGTTCTGCGCCTGGTTGAAATTTCGCTTATAGGCGGAAATCAATGCGGCCTCGATTGCTTCGAGCACTATTTCTTTATCGATTCCCTTGTCGTTTTCCAGTACGTCCAATGCTTCCATAAAGTCTGCATTCATGGAATTCAGATCCTCCTTTTTCTCGAGGCCCGCCGCACCGTTAAAAAATGATGGCGAGCCTTGCTTTAGCTACTTTACTGTACGGTATATGCACCGTGCGTTCCCTTTGTTTCTGTTTAGTGGAAATCAAAAGCTCTCCATCTTTGAAGTCACTCAGCTTTCCTTCGAACGCTTTTTCTCCTTCAACGGGTTCATACGTAGTCACGTATACGTTTTTCCCGACTGAACGGCGGATATCCGATTCGTTATTCAGCGGACGCTCCGCGCCCGGTGAAGACACTTCCAGATAATAAGCCTCCTGGACCGGATCCAGGGCGTCGAGCTGTTCACTCAGCCGTTCGCTCACCCGTCCGCAGTCTTCAAGATGTACACCGTCGGGGCTGTCCACAAACACCCGAAGGTACCAGTGTTTTCCTTCTTTTTTATACTCTGTATCCACGAGTTCCAGATCCAGTTCTTCAGCAATCGGCCGCGCCAGACGTGCTGCGATGTCTTTAATACTTTCTTTCATTACGTACCTCCCTGCTGCTTTGTCATCATCTTCATTTCTTCCAATGATAGTATATAGTTTATTTTATGCAGAAAGCTTCAACCATAAATGAAAGAGTGGGTATCCACCCACTCTTTCGCCGTCTCGATATACCTCTCACTGCCCATTATCATAGCACGATTTGTGCATTTTCGCAAGCCTCGCTGCCGTTTAGAACAGAGAAAGTTGGTTCGTATCCGGCAGCCCGTCAAGGCATCCGTGCAGGTCGAGGTGCTCGATCACTGTTTTGGTCGCCTTGCTGCGCTGCTGCAGGTCTTCCTTGGATAAAAACTCCCCGTCGGCGCGCGCTTTCACTACGTTGACCGCTGCATTCGTTCCTACGCCTTCAAGCGCATTGAACGGCGGTATCAGCTCGTCGCCGTCGACGACAAATTCGCTTGCCTCCGAGCGGTACAGGTCCACCTTCTGGAAACGGTAGCCGCGCTCGGTCATTTCAAGCGCAAGCTCAAGCACGGTCACAAGGCTTTTCTCCTTCGGAGAGGCGTCAAATCCCTTCGCCTGGATTTCCTCAAGCTTCGCCCGGATCGAGGTGCTGCCGTTGATCATGATCGGCAGGTCAAAGTCGTCCGCGCGGACCGTAAAGTACGCTGCGTAAAAAAGGATCGGATGGTGCACTTTAAAGTAGGCAATCCGTACTGCCATCAGAACATAGGCGGTGGCGTGCGCTTTCGGGAACATGTATTTAATTTTCAGGCACGACTGGATGTACCATTCCGGTACGCCGTGGTTTTTCATTTCTTCAATCCATTCCGGATCGAGCCCGCGCCCCTTGCGGACAAATTCCATAATTTTAAAGGCGAGCGAGTGCTCGATGCCTTTATAGATCAAATACACCATGATATCGTCCCGGCAGCCGATAACGTCCTTCAGTTCACACGTACCATTCTGGATCAGCTCCTGGGCATTTCCAACCCAGACGTCCGCGCCGTGGGAAAGCCCGGAAATCTGAACCAGCTCGGAAAACGTCGACGGCTTCGTATCTTCAAGCATCTGGCGCACAAACCGGGTACCGAACTCCGGAATGCCGTACGTTCCCGTTTTGCAGTTAATCTGCTCCGGCGTTACGCCTAGCACTTCGGGACCGCCGAAGATTTTCATGACTTCCTCGTCATCAGTCGGGATCGTCTGTGGATCAATGCCGCTTAAATCCTGGAGCATGCGTATAACCGTCGGATCATCGTGGCCGAGAATATCAAGCTTCAGCAGGTTATCGTGAATGGAATGAAAGTCAAAGTGCGTCGTTTTCCATTCCGACGTTTTATCATCTGCCGGAAACTGGATCGGCGAGAAATCGTGAATGTCATATTCATCCGGGACGACAATAATGCCGCCAGGATGCTGGCCGGTCGTCCGCTTGACACCCGTGCATCCGCTTACCAGCCGGTCGATTTCCGCCCCGCGCAGGTGCAGCTCGTGGTCGCTCTGGTAGCCTTTCACAAATCCGTACGCCGTTTTGTCCGCCACGGTACCGATTGTTCCTGCCCGGTATACTTTTTCCTCACCGAACAGTTCCTTCGTGTAATTGTGGGCCCGCGGCTGGTAGTCGCCGGAGAAGTTCAGGTCAATATCGGGCACCTTGTCGCCTTTAAACCCGAGGAACGTTTCAAACGGAATATCGTGGCCGTCTTTAACCATATCCACGCCGCAGCTGTCACACAGCTTGTCCGGGAGGTCGAAGCCGGAGCCGACCGAACCGTCGTCAAAAAACGTCGACTGCTTGCATTCCGGGCAAACGTAATGCGGCGGCAGCGGATTCACTTCGGTAATTTCTGTCATAGTGGCAACAAACGACGAGCCGACCGAGCCCCGGGAGCCGACAAGGTAGCCGTCTTCGAGGGATTTTTTCACGAGCTTCTGCGAAATCAGGTAGATAACGTCAAAGCCGTTTCCGATAATGCTGTCGAGCTCTTTATCGAGCCTGGTTTTCACGAGCTCCGGTATGGGCGAGCCGTAGATGCTCTCCGCCCGGCGGTAGCACATTTCCCTTATTTCTTTATCCGATCCTTCGATGTTTGGGGTATACAGGTCGCTTGGTACCGGATGAATCGTTTCCACCTGATCCGCGATCGCCCTGGTATTTTCCACCACAATCTTTTCTGCCGTGCGGTCATCCAGAAAATCGAAGCAGGAGAGCATTTCCCCAGTGGTGCGGAAATGCACCTGCGGAAGCGTCTGGTTGTTCAGCGGGTTCGCCCCGCCCTGAGACGCAATCAGAATCTGCCGGTAGCTGTAGTCGTGTTCATCCATATAGTGGGCGTTACCGGTGGCAACTACCGGAAGATTCAGCTCCTCCCCGGTGCGGATAATTTTCTGAATCACATCCTTGACGTCGTCGTAGCTTTTCAGAAGCTCCTTTTCCACCAGGTGCGCATAGTTTTCCGGCGGCTGCACCTCGAGGTAGTCGTAAAATTCAGCAGCTTTTTTCGCTTCATCCTCTGACTTCTGCATCATCGTTTCAAACACTTCTCCTTTGTCACACGCCGAGCCGACGAGTATGCCTTCGCGGTACTTCTGCAGCTTCGAACGCGGGATTCTCGGTGTCCGGAAAAAATACTCCAGATGCGAAAGCGTGACGAGATGGTACAGGTTTTTCAGCCCTTCCTGCGTCTGGGCGATCAAAGTACAGTGCGACGGGCGCAGGCGGTGAAAGCCGGACTGGCCCATGTTGTCATTCAGCTGTTTATGGTTCGTGATGTCCTGGGCAAGCGCATCCTTCATCATTTTCCACATCAGGTACCCGGTCGCTTCTGCGTCGTAAATCGCCCGGTGGTGGCTTACGAGTTCAATGTCAAACGTTTTACAGAGCGTATTCAGCCGGTGGTTTTTTAAATTCGGATACAAAAAGCGGCCGAATTCAAGTGTATCGATCACCGGCATGTCTGCCGTTCTACCTATTTTTTTGTATCCCTCCCGGAGAAAGCCCATGTCAAAGCTTGCGTTATGGGCAACCAGCACCGAGTCTTTGGAAAAGGCGTAGAAGTCTTCAAGCACCGGCTCAATTTCCGGCGCATCAACGAGCATGTCGTCCGTGATGCCGGTCAGGTTAATAATCGTGTCCGTCAGCTTTTCATGCGGGTTTGAAAAGCGTTCAAACCGGTCGATAATCTCGCCGTCTTTTACCTTCACTGCTGCGAGCTCGATAATGGAGTCGTACACGACCGACAGGCCGGTCGTTTCCACGTCAAAAACGACATAGGTTCCTGTTTCAAGATCCACGTCCGCCTCGTTATATGCGATCGGGACGCCGTCATCCACGAGGTTCGCCTCCATACCATACAGTACTTTAATGTCGTGTTTTTTCCCGGCATTGTAGGCCTCCGGAAACGACTGCACGACGCCGTGATCCGTTATGGTAACTGCCGGATGGCCCCATTCGGCTGCCCGGGCTACGTATTCTCCGGCAGAAACAGTCGCATCCATCTGGCTCATATTCGTGTGAGCATGCAGCTCGACGCGTTTTTGTTCGGCGTCATCGGTTTTCGACGTTCCCTGCACCTGGATCACATCGTTTGCGATCATAACCAAGTCCCTGACGAACGTATCGTCCTGGACGCCGCCACGGGCCTTTACCCAGATGCCTTTCTGTACGGCTTCAAGCAGCGGCACCTGTTCTTTATCCTTGGAGAACATTTTGATCATAATCGAATCGGTGTAGTCGGTAATTTTAAACGTCAGCAGCGTCCGGCCGCTGCGGAGCTCCTTCGTTTCCGCTTCGAAAATGTAGCCCTCCACCGTGATGCGGCGCTCTTCTTCGCGGATCTCCTTCAGCGGCACGGCTTCGTCCTTGATTGGGTAGCCGATCTGAATTGACTGGGACGCACGCCTGGAATCGGCTTCGGATTCCTTTTTCTTGCGCTCCATCATCGCTTCAATTACTTTGGAGTGCTCTTCCTGCTTTTTCTTTTCTTCAAACTGTTCCTTTTCTTCATCGCTCGTTTTGGCTTCCATCGTAAACGTGGCAGCCGGCAGCCCGAACAACGGCAGAACGTCGTTCATCGCCTGCTGCAGCTTCGGTCCGAGCGAATTCATTTCAATATCGCTTTTACACGGGAAAATCAGCTCGCCTTCCCGCAGAAACGGCGCTCCTCCGTTCAGCCTCATGCACAGATGGGGATCGTAATTTTCGAGCTTCTGCATAATCAGCGGCCAATAGTCCGGGATGGCGTCCGCCGGCACTGTGGTGCCTTCTTCGTAATGAAGCGTAAAGTCAATGTCAGCAATGCTTTCAAATGCAGCCTGCAGTTTTTCCTTCAGCAGCGCGTAAACCGTAAATGGCAGCGGAGCTGCCAGCGTCAGATGAAAATGCCACTGCTTCTGTTCTTTATGAATAACAAGCTTTTCGAGGCGGCCTTCTGTAAAATAACGGTTGGTTTCTTCTTCCGGCATGCCAATCTGCTCAAGTAGCAACTCAAAACGTTCCTGCTGAATGTGACGGTCGGTCTGCACGTTTCTCGCCTCACTTCTTCGTTCTTTTATAATTCATTTTATCAAAAAAATTCATTTCCGGCAGGTACATGGAAGAGGGAAACCCCTCCTGGAGACACCAGAAAGGGTTAATGGATTTCAGACCACAGCTTCCCGAGATACTTCGGAAGCTCGCTTACAGCGACTTCCACGTTTTCATCGGCTGTGCGGGATTTTACTTCCACAATCTGCTCCCCTGCTTTTTTTCCGCAGGCGATACGCACAGGAAGCCCGTAAAGGTCCGCATCCTTAAATTTCACTCCCGGCCGCTCCTTCCGGTCATCGAGCAGCACGGACCACCCGCTTTTCTGCAGGCTCTCGTACAGCTCGTCGCCAAGCTGCTGCTGCTCGTCCTGTTTTGGATTGAGCACCAGCAGATGCAGATCAAACGGGGCGGCTGCTTTCGGCCAGCAGATGCCGCTCTCGTCATGGTTCTGCTCAATGACGGCCGCGATCGTCCGGCTCACGCCGACGCCGTAGCTCCCCATAATGATCGGGCGGGCTTTGCCGTTTTCATCCAAAAATGTGGCTCCGAGCGCTTCGCTGTACTTCGTGCCAAGCTTAAACACGTGCCCGACCTCAATGCCCTTGGCGAAGCGGACCGTGCCCTGTCCGTCCGGAGACGGTTCTCCTTCCTGGATGAAACGCAGGTCTGCGTACCGTCCCACCGGGAAGTCTCTTTCCGGCACCGCATACTGGCAGTGTCTGCCGTTTTCGTTGGCACCGCACACGGCACCTGCCATGCCGCGGACCGCGTAATCGGCAAGCACCTCCACGTCTTCAGACAGGCCGGCAGGGCCGATAAAGCCGGGCTCTGCTCCGAATACCTCTTGAATTCTTTCGGCAGACGCTGGTTCAAGCACTTCAGCTCCCACGGCGTTTGCCACTTTCACTTCGTTGACGTCATGATCGCCGCGCATAAGCACGGCTATCAGCCGGCCATCTGCGTCAAACGCGACCGTTTTCAGGCACTCTTCGTGCTTGATTCCGAGGTTTAAAGCCACTTCTTCAATGGTTCGCTCCTGCGGCGTCTCGACAATTATCATTTCCTCTGCTACCGGCTCCGGCTTTGACACGTTGTCCGGAATGGCGGCTATTTCAATATTTGCCGCAAAGTCGCTTTCATCAGAATACACGATGGTATCCTCCCCGACATCGGAAAGCACAGTAAATTCGTGGGTTTCTCCCTGACCGCCCATCGCTCCGGCATCGGCCTGCACCGCCCGGTAGTCCAGTCCCAGTCGGGTAAAAATCCGCTCGTAGGCGCGGTACATTGCCCAGTAGCTTTCGTTCTGCGCTTCGTAGGACGTATCAAACGAATACGCATCCTTCATAATAAATTCGCGGGCGCGAAGCACCCCGAAACGCGGACGCGCTTCATCGCGGTATTTGGTCTGAATCTGGTACAAAATCGCAGGCATGCGCTTGTATGTATTCATTTCATCCTTTACAAGGGCGGCAATGTTTTCTTCATGCGTGGGACCGAGCACAAAATCACGCTGGTGGCGGTCTTTAAAGCGCATCAGTGCCGGTCCGTAATTGTCATAGCGGCCCGACGCCTGCCATACCTCTGCCGGCTGCATGGCGGGAAGCAGTACTTCCTGGCCGCTTGCAGCATCCATTTCCTCGCGGACGATGTTTTCGATTTTACGGAGCACCTTATGGCCGAGCGGAAGATAGGAATAGACTCCGGCTGCACTCTGGCGGATCAGACCGGCCCGGAGCATCAGCTGGTGGCTTGCAATGTCCGCTCCCTGCGGCACATCCCGGAGGGTGGGACTGAATAAAAATTGTTGTCGCATACTATATCAACCTCTTTCTCTTATACATCTGCGTCTGTAAGCTCTTTGGTTATTTTAACATAAGAACGGTGACGGGGCTTTGGCTCCGTCACCGTTTTTTTATTACGTGAATAAGCGGTTAATATCGTTCCACGTCACTGCAATCATTAACAGCAGCAGCAGCGCGAATCCAAGCAGGTGGATCATGCCTTCCTTCTGCGGTTCAATCGGCTTGCCGCGGACTGCTTCAGCAATGATAAACAGCAGCCGCCCTCCGTCAAGCGCCGGCAGTGGAAGAAGGTTGACGATCCCAAGGTTGACGCTGATCATGGCGGACCACGCAATAAGGGTAAGAAGCCCTGTCGCGATTACCTGATCCGTCGCATCATAGATACCTACCGGACCGGCCAGGTCATCCAAAGAAAATTCCCCTGTTACAATCGTGCCGAGTGTCTGGAAAATCAGCGTGGACACTTCATACAGCTGCGTGCCTCCGTACTCCACTGCTTCCGTGAAGGACCGTTCCGTTTCGGCATAGACGCCGATCTGGCCGACTTCCTCACTCGAGCCCTCCTGCACCGGAATGCCGTCAATGGTGACCGTGTCTTCAATTGTCTCCCCGCCGCGTTCAGCGGTGACCGTGACTTCCTCTCCCGGACGCTCCTGGACAACACCGGTCATTTCATTCCACGAATTCACGGACTCGCCGTCCACCGAGGTGATAACATCGCCTTCTTCAAACGCGGATTCGCTCAGCGGCGAACCGCCGGCAATGCCACCGATAGCCGGGGTGTCCTGCGGAAGCCCATTGGCGAGGGCATAAATCATAAAAAGCACGAAGGCGAGCACAAAGTTCATAAACGGGCCGGCAAAGATGGCCACTGCTTTTTTCCACGGGCGCTTGGAGCCGAACTGCCGGTCCCACGGCGCAATCTGCTCCCGTTTCTCATCGACGATCAGATCGCACGTACGGTCGATCTCGTACCGCTTTAGTCCGGCTTCTTCATCCTCCACCGCTTCAATGTAAAGCTCACGCTCCATATCAATCGATTCCACAGATACAACTTTTGCTTCCGGGTGCTTGGATTTATTGTTTACGATGATTTCTTTTACTTTTCCTGCATCGTTAAACGTCAGGCCGATTTCATAGCCTGGTTTAATATTGACCGGGTCCGGATCGTCCCCGGCCATGCGAACGTATCCGCCAAGCGGCAGGAGCCTGATCGTATAAACTGTTTCATTGCGCTTCGTGGAAAATATTTTCGGCCCGAAGCCAATCGCAAACTCCCGGCACAAAATGCCGACTTTTTTGGCAAAATATAAATGGCCCCACTCGTGTATGGCCACCAATAAGCCGAACATGACAATTACCGCTATCAGCGTATCCAAAGCTTATTCACCTTCTTCTTTTGCTCTTTCTTCCCATTATAGAGTGTTTGTGAAAGAACGTCACGTTAAAAGCGTCTGTACGTGTTCTCTTGTTTCCCGGTCCACACGTAAAATCGTGTCGAGGTCTGGATGTTCGATGCGCTCGTGGCGCAAAAGTGCCTCTTCCACAGCGGTTTCAATTTCAAGAAAAGCACACTGGCTGTTTAAAAACATCGCCACCGCCTGTTCATTGGCTGCGTTCAGCACCGTTCCCATCGAGCCTCCGGCTCTGCCGGCATCGTAGGCCAGCCGGAGGCTGCGGTAGCGTTCAAAATCTGGCGGCTGAAAATGCAGAGTGCCTATTTCCCACAGGTTCAGCGATTCCTTGGCCGGATAGTCAAGCCGCTCCGGGTAGGTCATGGCGTACTGAATCGGCACGCGCATGTCCGGCAGCCCGAGCTGGGCAATCACACTTGTATCCTGATACTCGACGAGCGAGTGAATAATGCTTTCTTTATGAAGCAGCACATCTATACGGTCGTAGGGAATACCGAACAGCCAGTGGGCTTCGATCACTTCAAAGCCTTTGTTCATCATCGTAGCCGAGTCGATCGTAATTTTGGCTCCCATGCTCCAGTTCGGGTGGTTTAAGGCATCCTCCACCGTAACTCCGTCAAGATCGCTGCGTGAATAGTCCCGGAAGCTGCCTCCTGAAGCAGTCAAAATCAGGCGGCTCACTTCCTTTAGCTCGTTTCCTTCCAGGCACTGGGCGATCGCCGAATGCTCGCTGTCAACCGGCAGCAGGCGTACGCCGTGCTCCTTTGCTTTTTCCATTACAAGATGGCCGGCGGTGACGAGCGTCTCTTTATTGGCAATACCGATATCCACCCGGTTTTCGATTGCCCGGAGCGTCGGCTCAAGTCCCATGCTGCCGCTGACCGCGTTCATCAGAAAGTCACAGGAGCTGCCCGCAATTTCCATGAGGCCGTCGTGCCCCCAGACGATACGCATGCGCCCGCCGTATTCCGCCTGAAGCGTTTCGGCATCTTCCTTTGTATGAACTGCCGCAATTTCAGGTGAAAATTCTTCAATCTGCTTTCGTACGAGTTCCACGTTTCTGCCGGCAGCAATCGCCGTTATCCGAAACCGTTCCGGATGCAGACGGGCAACGTCGAGCGTCTGTGTACCGATGGATCCGGTGGACCCAAGCAATGCTATTCGTTTCATGGTTTAAACTCCTTTAGGTTGGCAGCCTGCGTCTGAGGCATTAACCGAAAAAATAGAAAAAATGAAGCAGGGGCATAACAAAAATCAGGCTGTCGAAACGGTCCAAAATGCCGCCGTGACCTGGAAGAATATTTCCGGAATCCTTAACAGCATAGTGTCGTTTCAGCGCCGATTCCACCAGGTCCCCGAGCTGGCCGAAGATGGATGTCACTACGATAAAAGCGCTCATTATCAGGTAAGAGTCGAATACCGGGTATACCGCTTCAAAGATGAAGCCGACAATAAACGCCGCGACAAGCCCCCCGACAAATCCTTCGATCGTTTTTTTCGGACTGATCTCCGGCCAGGGCCGGTGGCGCCCGAAATTCTTTCCAATAAAATATGCTCCGGAATCGGTTGCCCAGATTAAAAATAAAATCAAAATGACAACGGCAAGGCCGATGTCCGGCAGCTGGCGGATCATAATTAAACTGTGAAACCCGTACCCTATGTACACAGAGGATAAAATGACGAAGCCTGCTTCATCAAAGGTAAAGGAGTTTTTAGTAACTACTGTTAATGCAAGCAGGCCCAGAATCATCGTTAAAAAAATCTCTGTTTTCGTTATATGCTGCAAAAACGGAAAGTCCAGCCATTCTGTGGGCACGAGCAGTATCCACATAAAGCCCATGCTGATTAAACCCCGGAAGGACAGCAGCGGGATCCGTTTCATGCGCATTATTTCAAACATGGCGACAGAAGCAAGCAAAGCAATCAAAAGAGTAAACCATTCGCGGCCCACAAATACAATCGCCAAGACGAGTACTGCTCCGATAAGACCGGTCATCGCCCGCAATCCCATACAAGACCTCCCCTTCAGTCGTTAAACGCCTCCGTACCTGCGTTTTCTCTGCTGATATTCTATGACAGCCTCTGCCAGGCCGTCTTCATTAAAATCCGGCCAGAGCGTTTCGGTAAACCAAAATTCCGCATAAGCTAACTGCCACAGCATAAAATTGCTCAGCCGGATTTCGCCGCTTGTGCGAATCAGCAGGTCAGGGTCCGGGATCTGGTTCGTGTACAGCCGGTTGGTGATTAATTCTTCATCGATGGCCTCAGCTTTCATCCGCCCCTCTTCCACGTCCCGGGCGAGCTCCTGCACGACATGGACAAGCTCGTGCCGCCCGCCGTAGTTAAGGGCAAAGTTTAAAACAATGCCGGTGTTTTCAGCTGTGGCATCCACGGCCTCCTGCACAGCCTGCAGCGTATGGTCCGGCAGCTTGTCCACATCCCCCATCATCCGCACCTGGACATTGTTTTTCATCAGCTTGGGCAGTTCCTTAGCCAAAAACCGCTCCGGCAGCTGCATAAGAAAATTCACTTCTGATTTCGGCCGCTTCCAGTTTTCGGTGGAAAAAGCGTATAGCGTTAAATACTTTATCCCGAGCTCGTGCGCTTTTTCCACGACCTTCGTGATCGCCTTCATACCTTCGCGGTGGCCGGCTACACGGGGCAGGCCTCTTTTTTTTGCCCACCGGCCGTTACCATCCATAATAATAGCCACATGGTCAGGCGTATTCACTTTCACTGCCGTGGTGTTCGCCTCCGCCCATGGATTTATTTGATTAAATAGTCGATCGTTCATAACGAGGGCACCAGCCTTTTCCCCTTTGTCTATTTTATATGGCGCGTGTTCAATCAATTCCATATAAAAACCGTTCCTGCCTCAGCATTGTTGAAGAACGGAAAGCAGTATATCTGTTTATGTTTTCTCCCCGGCAGTGTACATGACTCCTGCCGATTTTATTCTTACAAAAAAACCCTCTTGAGTGCAGAGGGTTCCAGTCTGTTCCTATTGTAACTCGATTCGCATCAAACTTCCATAACTTCTTTTTCTTTTTGTTCCGCTGCCTGATCCACCTGGCCGATGTATTTATCGGTTGCTTTTTGCACCTGCTCCTGCTCACGCTTCAAATCATCTTCGGTGATTTCATTATTTTTTTCATCTTTTTTCAGCGTATCGTTGGCATCGCGGCGAATGTTGCGGATAGCCACCCGTGCTTCTTCCGCGTACTTGTTAATCAGCTTCGTCATTTCCTTGCGGCGGTCTTCTGTCATCGCCGGAATTGGGATGCGGATTACTTCGCCGTCGTTACTCGGATTCAGGCCGAGCTCCGCCTTCTGGATCCCTTTTTCCACGTCCTTGATGGAGCTTTTGTCAAACGGCGTCACAACGAGCAGGCGCCCTTCCGGCACTGTAATCGTTGCAAGCTGCTGAAGCGGCACCTCGGCACCGTAGTAATCAACTACGACCCGGTCGAGCATGGAAGCGTTCGCCCTCCCTGTACGCAGTGTGGCAAGCTCGCGGCTTAAAGACTCCACTGATTTTTTCATTTTCTCTTCTGTTGCTTTTATATCATGAGCCATCATTGTTCCTCCTTATAATTGTTCCAATGTCTTCTCCCATTACTGCTTTCTTGATGTTTCCTTCTTCCATAATCGAAAATACGAGAAGCGGGATGTTGTTGTCCATACAAAGCGTCGATGCCGTCGAATCCATCACTTTCAGGTCATGATTTAAAATGTCCAGATAAGTGAGCGACTGGTACTTTTTAGCGTCCGCATTTGCGGATGGGTCTGAGTCATATACCCCGTCCACTTTGTTTTTAGCCATCAAAATGATGTCAGCTTCGATCTCTGCCGCCCGAAGTGCCGCAGTCGTATCGGTTGAAAAGTACGGATTCCCGGTTCCGGCCGCAAAAATGACTACCCGTTTTTTCTCTAAATGGCGGATGGCTTTGCGGCGGATGTACGGCTCGGCCACCTGTCTCATTTCTATGGATGTCTGCACTCTTGTAGGAATTTCAATGTCTTCAAGGCTGTCCTGGAGCGCAAGCGAATTCATGACTGTGGCGAGCATGCCCATATAGTCAGCAGTAGCCCGGTCCATTCCTTTCGAGCTTCCGGCCATGCCTCTCCATATGTTCCCCCCGCCGACGACAATCACTACCTCTGTTCCCAATTCTACTATCTCACCAATTTGAGAAGCAATAGACTGAATGACTTCCGGATCAATACCGTAGCCCTGCTGGCCTGCTAATGCTTCTCCGCTCAACTTCAACACAACGCGATTGTATCTCTCCATCGTCATGAACCCCGCCTTTATATTATGTATCGCAGAAGCGCTGCGGCTTCTGCCCTGATTTTGCTTTCAGAAAAAAGGAGAGCCTACGGACCCTAGAGGATTCGATATGGACTCTCCCATACTGCCGATTTATTTCTTCACCTGGTTCATTACTTCGTCTGCAAAGTTTTCGTCGCGTTTTTCCATGCCTTCGCCTACTTCATAGCGGACAAATGTGCGAACGGAAGCGCCCTTGCTTTTCAGGTAGTCGCCTACTTTTTGGTCAGTATCCTTTACAAATTCCTGATCGAGCAGGCAGATTTGTTCAAAGTACTTGCCAATACGGCCTTCCACCATTTTTTCAACGATGTTTTCCGGCTTGCCTTCGTTCAGCGCCTGCTGCTTCAACAGTTCACGCTCACTGTCCGCTTCTTCCTTCGGAACATCTTCGCGGGAAACGTATTTCGGACTGATAGCCGCTACATGCATCGCAACGTCTTTGGCGAGATCGCTGTCTTCTGTGTTTTCAAGAACCGTCAGCACGCCGATGCGTCCGCCCATGTGAAGATAAGCGCCGAATGCGTCACCGTCGTTTTTCTCTGCAAGCAGAAAACGGCGAAGGGAAATTTTCTCCCCGATACGTGCGATCTGGTCGTTAATATAACGCTCAAGCGTTACTCCGCTTTCGATTTCACCTGCGAGTGCCGCGTCAACGTCAGCCGGCTGTTCATTCAGAAGGTACGTGGAAACGTCCGCGACGAGCTGCTTAAACAATTCGTTTTTCGCAACGAAATCTGTTTCAGCGTTTACTTCCACAATCACTGCTTTGTTTCCTTCATACGTTGCGTACGTAAGGCCTTCTGCTGCTACACGGTCAGATTTTTTCGCTGCTTTGGAAATACCTTTTTCCCGCAGGTAGTTGACCGCTTCTTCCATGTTACCGTCTGTTTCGTTGAGTGCTTTTTTGCAGTCCATCATACCTGCACCTGTTTTTTCACGCAGTTCTTTTACCATGCTTGCTGTTACAGCCATTTAAATTCCTCCTTCGATTTTTCCATGCATAAACGCTTAAGCGCTATTTTTCAAGAAAAAGGGTGATAAAGGGTTTTTCCCTTTTACCACCCTTCGCGTCAGGCCTGGGCCCGTTATATTTATGCAGAGAGCTTACTGGTTTGAAACGCTCTCTTCTTCTGTGTTTCCTTCTTCTTCCGCTGCGGCTGCTTCCTGTTCTTTTTCCTGGGCAGCTGCCTGCTCACGGGCTTTTTCTTCTGCGCCCTGGGTTGCTTCGATAACAGCATCGGCCATTTTTCCTGTAAGGAGACGAACGGCACGGATAGCGTCGTCGTTACCCGGGATCAGCTTGTCGATCTCGTCCGGATCACAGTTAGTGTCCACGATCGAGATGATTGGAATGTTCAATTTGTGAGCTTCTGCCACCGCGATGCGCTCTTTGCGCGGATCGATAATAAACAGGGCATCCGGAAGCTTGTTCATATCTTTAATGCCGCCAAGTACTTTTTCGAGACGGTCTTTTTCTTTATTTAACAGCATAACTTCTTTTTTCGGAAGAATGTCAAAGGTACCGTCTTCTTCCATTTTTTCAAGGTCTTTCAAGCGGGCAATCCGTTTACGGATCGTTGCGAAGTTCGTTAACGTACCGCCTAACCAACGCTGGTTAATGTAGTACATGTTCGAACGGATCGCTTCATCGCGAACAGAGTCCTGCGCCTGTTTTTTCGTTCCGACGAAAAGGATTTTGCCTCCGTCTTCTGCAATGCTGCGTACATATTTGTACGCTTCTTCCACTTTACGTACCGTTTTTTGAAGGTCAATGATATAAATACCATTACGCTCCGTGAAAATATAACGGCTCATTTTAGGGTTCCAGCGACGAGTCTGGTGACCGAAGTGCACCCCTGCTTCAAGCAACTGTTTCATAGAAATAACAGCCATAAAATAATTCCTCCTTAGGTTTTTTCCACCGCAAGCGTCATGTCTGTGCAAAACTTTCCATGCGGAAAGCACCTCTGCACAAATCAGCTGTTGCGTGTGTTTTTAACACCAACACGTAATATACCATACGTGTCTGCAGGACGCAATGTTAAAGCTTATTTTTCCTGCATCTGCAAAAACAGATGAACCTCCCGCTGACCGATCGACAGTGTCTTTGCGATATCCTTTTCCTTCCATCCGTCTTTGTATAACATTATAACACGGTTCATCATCGATTCCTTCGGCGCTGCTTCATCCATCTCCGGCACCGGTTCAGCTGTTTCAATTTCTTCCGCTGGAAGCTCCCCGCCCTCCCACTCGGCGCGGAGACGTTCATTGTCGCGTTTCATTTCGTCGGTGTAATAGATTAAAAGCTGCTCGATTTCCTTCTTATCATTTTTTACCGCCTGCAGCTCACGCACGATGAATTGGTGCTTTATCCATAAAGCGCCGGCGGCCATCAGGGCGAGCAGACTGAATATTAGAGACATGGGCCTTCTCCTTTCTTACGTTCTTTCCTCCGTCTGTTTCAAATACTGGCGCAGCCGGAAGAGTGCTTTGGAATGGATTTGTGAAATTCTTGACGTGGACAGGGACAAAATATGACCGATTTCGGTTAACGTCATTTCCTCCAGGTAAAAAAGAGAAACGACCTTCTGCTCCTTTTCCGGCAGATTCGCTATTGCTTCGCCGAGCTCGTGCAGGGAGGCCTGATCCGTAAGCATTTCCTCCGGGGACGGGGCGTTGTGATCCACGATGGCCCCGCGGTACGTTTCATCACGCTCGCCGTCCGGCGTCGCCTCATCCATGGAAAGCATATGCACGAAATAGTTTTCGGCAATCACCTTCGATACTTCCGAGGACTTCATATCCAGCTCTTCGCCAATCTCCCGGTCCGAGACAAAGCGTCCCTTTTTCTGTTCGAGCCATTCAGCTGTTTCCTCAATTTTCTTCGTTTTTTCCCGTAGAGAACGCGGCATCCAGTCTTCCTGCCGGAGACCGTCAATAATCGCTCCACGGATCCGGAACGAGGCGTATGTATCAAATTTCAAATCCCTGGACAGGTCGAATTTTTTCATCGCATCATACAGGCCCATCAGCCCGTGACTCACAAGATCCTCCCGGTTCACATTTTTCGGAAGCGTCGCTGCGATGCGCTGAACGTGATAATGAACAAGGGGCATATAAATGTCGACTAGTTGGTCGGCCGCCGTGTCGTCATAATTATCCAGCCATTTCTCCCAAATCTCCTGATGAGCATGTGCTGTCGATCTACTCATGTAATTTCCCCCTGTTCATATTATTATTGGTTCTCCTCCGGTCGGCTTGATCCGGAGAACTCCTGTGGCCACGTCAAACTCTATCGTTCTGCCAATGTGACCGCCTGTTTCCTCTGCTTTAAGCGGCACAGACCGTCCGGCAAGCATTTCTTTTGCTGCTTCGACATTTCGTTTTCCAATATGCAGGTGATCGGTCTGAAACTGAAACATTCTTGCTCCCCCGGCAAGCTTTGCTTCGAGCGAAGCAATTGGAATACGCCGTCCTTCGAAGCCGGCAAATGCTTTTTGTAAAGCCGCATCGGTGTACTTCGCTTCGTTAATATGCTGGCCTTCTCTTGCCATGGAGGATGACGGAAGCATCGCATGGATCAGGCAGGCATACTGGTGGCGGAGCGAATAAATGACTATACCTACACAGGAACCAAGTCCGCTCGTAGTGAGAGTATCGCCGCCCCCGCCCCACTGCATATCAGCCATTGCCACTTTTATCTTCGCTTGTTTAATTTCCGTGTTTTTCATTCCCCGCCCTCCTGTACTCCGAGAGAGGCAAAAATTTTCGGAAGCGAGTGGGCGTCCGGGATCATAAAAAACCGGCCGGCCATCTGCGAGTGATTCTCTCCTTTTGTCATGTTCGTATCGATCATGATCGCTTCGTCCCCTTCAAGGCCTGCTTCGATAAGCCCCTCGCTCAAAAGCGCTCCAATCATATCCACCGCTGACGAAGGAACCGTCGGCATCATATAAAGGCCGGTGAAATCGGAGAGTGCCGATAAATAAGAGCCTGCCAGAATATTTGTTAATTCGCACACTGCCGACTCAAGCAGCTCCTGCTCATTTTCCGGCGTGTACGGCAGATTCCAGCTTTGGACAAGCGACCTTCCCACTGCCTGCATCTCCTCCGGCTCGAGCACAAAAAATATGCTGCCGCTGACGTGGCCCGCGATGCGGAGAAACGTAACCGCCGCTACCTTTTCTTCCCCGCCCGCTGCTTCAAGCAGCTCCGGAAACGGTACCATCTGCACCGAAGGCACACTGATCTGGACCGGCGTTTTCAGGAGGGAGGACAGTGCCGTAGCAGCATTGCCGCCCCCTATGGTTCCGATTTCCTTTAATATATCGAGCTCTACGTCCCGTGCGCCCATCATTTCACCTCTCCTTCATATGCAGTAGTTTGTACCAGCCGCCCGATCCGCTCTCCAATCGCATGAAGTGGGAGGATTTCATCGATGACGCCAGCCTGCAGCGCTGCCCGGGGCATCCCGTAGACAACAGCTGTTTCTTCTGATTCGGCGACTGCATAAAGTTCCGTCGCCGCTTTTAGCTTTTTTAATCCGTATGTACCATCATTACCCATCCCGGTTAAAATAACAGCGAGTACACGCAGACCTCCTAATTCGGCAAGAGAAGCAAGCAGAATATCCACCGACGGATGGTAACGGTCGCCCATTTTGCTTTCACTAACTGCTGTTACCAGCCGGCCTCCTTTTCGCCGGACTTCAAGCTGCCGGCCTCCGGGAGCAATATAAACTGTTCCTTTCTGCAGTGCTCCTCCGTCCCCGGCTTCTTTTACACTCCAGCTGTAGTCGCGGTTCAGCCTGTCGGCAAGCGACCTTGTGAACCCGGGCGGCATATGCTGCACAATCAGAATCGGAAGTTCGACCGTTTCGGGCATCGAACGGAAAAGCTCATGCAAAGCTGCGGGACCGCCTGTGGACGTTCCGATCACCAACAGATCCCAGCGTCCCGGTTTCCCGGGGGATTGAATGTTCATATACTCAGACTCCGTTCTACGTGCGGGCAGAAGCGAACAACCGCTGCTTCATCCCTGTAATAAAATGCCGAAACGGCGCACCGTCCGTTTTTGCAGACTGTTCCTTCTTCCACAGCCCTGCTGCAATCTGCTTCATGCTCTGGGCCGCACGGCTGTCAGGATACGCTATCACAAGCGGTGTCTGCTCCATGACTGCCCTGCTTACTTTAGGATCATCTGGCACCATGGGCAGCATGACAAGCTGCATGCTGAGAAAACGTTCACTCACAGTTATTAATTTCTGTGCGGCTGCCCGGCCGTCTTTTTTCTGCTCCACCCGGTTAATAACCGCCGCAAATGGAAAATCGCTTTTGTGGGAGCGGATGTATTTCATCATGGCGTAACCATCCATGAGCGCCGTCGGCTCAGGGGTTGTTACAAGAATTCCGCGTTCGGTCGTCGTAATCAGGTGCATATGGTTTTCGTTCAGCCCTGCCCCCATATCAAAAATAATAAAATCAAATTCGCCTTCAAGCAGCTGCAGCTGTTCGTAAAACCGCTGCTTATGCTCCTCCTCCATATGAAAGACACCGGAAAGGCCCGAACCTCCCGCAATCCATTGCACACCGGAAGGGCCGGACTGAATCAATTCAAAAATACTTTTATTTTCCGTGAACATCTCCTGAAACGGCAGAAGGGGCGTATACCCGAGCAGAATATCAAGGTTGGCCATGCCGGTGTCCATATCAATCAACAGCACCTCTGCACCAGCTTCTGCCAGGGAAATGGCCACGTTCAGGGAGACATTAGATTTGCCGACGCCCCCTTTTCCGCTTACTACCGACAACACTCTCGTCTGCCTGCGACCCCGTTTCTGCATCTGAGCGCGCAGGCTTTCAGCCTGATCATTTTTCACCGAGTGTCCCCCCTGCTATTTTTGCTGCGAGCCATTTGTTGTCCGCGGGCTCAATGTCCTCCGGCACTTCCTGGCCCGTAGTGACAAATGCCACCCGGAGCGAGAATTCATCAATAATATTCAGAAGCGCTCCAAATGACGTGGTTTCATCTGTTTTCGTGATAATAACTTCGTTTGATATATAGGGAAGAAATTTTTCAGCGACTTCCTTCATGTCTTTATATTTAGCCGTCAGAGACAGCACGAGCACGGTTTTAATCGGCTCTCCCGCCGGCAGCAGCCGCTGCGCGTCTTCCACCGTCTGTTCATGCAGAAAATTTCTTCCTGCTGAATCAATGAGCACATAATCATGCTCTCCGGACTGGGCCACTGCCTCCCTGTAATCTGCCTGGTCGTAAATAACATGAACCGGCGCTTCCATGATGGAGGCGTACGTATTCAGCTGTTCGACTGCTCCCATGCGGAAGGTGTCTGTCGTAAAAAAGGCAATGGACTTTTTTCTGCGGAGCATTTCCCGGGCGCCGAGCTTGGCAAGCGTCGTCGTTTTTCCGACGCCGGTCTGGCCGACCAGCTGAATCATCCGGGACGGCTTTGCTTCAACGCGGGGATGCCGGTCCTCCAGCCACTCTTCTATGCAGGCTTCGAGTACGGCTGCTTTTGGCCGGCTGGCCTTTTCTGCGTACCATTTCTCCATAAACCGGTTCATCAGCTCTTCCTCCACCCGTTCGTTTACCTCCTGTGCCTTCAAGGCAGCGGATACGGTCTGAAAAGGAGCCGGCGCTGAAGCAGGAAGCACTCCCGGCGTTTTTTCTGGCGCCTTAACAGCCTTAGCCTCTTTCAGCGCGGCCGGCTTTACGGCTTCTGCCGGAGGCGTACGCTCTTTTTTGCGGGGCGGGGCGTCATCGATACCTGCGTAAACTTCGAGCTTGTTCACGGACTTAAGCCCAAACCATCTTCTGACTTTCACCGGCCTTGAATGCAGAATAACCGCTTCATCCCCAAAGTCCTTCCGTACTTTCGCTACCGCTTCCGGCATCGAATCCGCTGTAATTTTTTTCATTCTCATTCATTATTCACCACCCCGACGCTTTGGATTTCTATGGAAGGCTCCAGTTCGTTATAGGATAATACCGGCATCTGGGGAAAAAACCGCTCAATCAGCTGACGTACATGCATGCGCACAGCTGGAGAACAGAGAATAACCGGTGTTTTCCCGATGTTCATCAGCTGCTCGGCCTCTGCACCGATACGCTGAACCACCCGCTGGGACTCGTTTGGATCCATCGCCAGATAATTACCGCTTTCGGTCTGCTGCAGGGCATCGGCAATTTTCTTTTCAATGCCGCCGCTGAGTGTAACGACCTGCAGCAGCTCTTCTCCGTCCGCATACTGCTTCGATATCTGTCTCGACAGTGCCTGCCGTACATACTCTGTCACAATCTCCATGTCCCTGGTCATCGTGCCGTATTCCGCCAGCGCTTCAAAAATAGTCGGCATATTCCGGATGGATACCCCTTCCCGGAGCAGCTTGGCCAGTACCTTCTGCACATCCCCAATCGTAAGCGTTGAAGGAGTTACTTCTTCGACCAGCGTCGGATACGTTTCCTTCAGATGATCGATCAGCTGCTTTGTCTCCTCGCGACCGAGCAGCTCATGGGCGTGCGTTTTAATGACTTCGGTTAAATGCGTGCTTACGACCGACGGCGGATCCACCACCGTGTAGCCAGAGTCCTCAGCAATATCGCGCTCTTCTTCCGGAATCCAGAGGGCAGGAAGCCCGAATGCCGGCTCTGTCGTTTCGATGCCGTCAATCGGCTCTTCAGCCCCGGTGCCCATCGCCATATAATGGTCCATGTACAGCTCGCCCCGGGCGATTTCGCTGCCCCGCATGCGCACGACGTACTCTCCCGGCTGCAGCTGGATGTTGTCACGAATCCGTATCACCGGCACGACCATCCCGAGCTCAAGCGCCAGCTGGCGACGGATCATCACGACCCGGTCAAGCAGGTCGCCTCCCTGTTTCGCATCCGCAAGAGGAATGAGGTTATAGCCAAATTCAAACTCGATCGGATCCACATCCAGCAGCTGCATCACGCTGTCCTGTGAACGCAGATCCTCCTCCTGCGCTTCTTCGGTTTCATGCACCGCTGCCTGCTCCTCCTGAAGCACTGTCTGCCTGATGGTAAAGCCGATAGCAGCCATCGCACCGGCAATACAGGTGGTCAAAAAGAAGTTGATTGGCGTGAACACACCAAGTAAAAAGATGGCGCCCGCTGCCACAAACAGCATTGGTGGAAAGGCAAACAGCTGCTTTGTAATATCGTGGCCGAGGTTACCTTCGGACGCCGCCCGTGTCACGACAATACCCGTTGCTGTTGAAATAAGCAGCGCAGGTATCTGACTGACCAGGCCGTCGCCGACGGTGAGGAGCGTAAAGGTGTTCGCAGCGGTGCCGATATCCATGCCGTGCTCGGTCATGCCGATCACAAGGCCAAAAATAACGTTAATAATGACAATAACAATCCCTGCGATGGCATCCCCTTTTACAAACTTGCTCGCCCCGTCCATCGAACCGTAAAAGTCCGCTTCCTGTTCGATTTTCTCCCGGCGGGCTTTGGCCTGCTGTTCGGAAATAACTCCCGCATTCAGGTCGGCATCGATGCTCATTTGTTTTCCCGGCATCGCGTCGAGGGTAAAGCGGGCTCCAACCTCCGACACCCGTTCTGCCCCTTTAACGATAACGACAAATTGAATGACAACAAGAATCACGAAAACCACCAGGCCGACAAAGGCGCTCCCCTGCACCACAAAGCTTCCGAACGTTTCGATGACGTTGCCTGCTTCAGCATTGCTTAAAATGGAACGGGTTGTTGAAACGTTCAGCCCGAGCCGGAACAGCGTCACAAGCAGAAGCAGTGTAGGAAAGATGCTGAATTCGAGCGGCTCCTTCGTATTCATCGCCACGAGAATAACCAGAAGCGCCAGGGAAATATTGGCCATGATTAAGATGTCTAAAATAAATGTCGGCAGCGGGATGATCAGCATAATAACAATCAATATAACGCCGAGCAGCACTGATAGTTCTCTAAATCCCATAACGTTGCTCCTTTTCTAGCCGTTTTTCCTTTTGATGCGGTACACGTAGGCAAGCACCTCGGCCACGGCTTTGAATAAATCTTCAGGTATTTCATCATCAATTTCGGACTGGGCGTACAGCGCACGGGCGAGCGGCTTGTTTTCCACCATCGGGATCGAATGTTCGCCTGCTTTTTCTTTGATTTTCCGGGCCAGATGGTCGGCCCCTTTGGCAATTACCTTCGGCGCACCCATCGCGCCTTCTTGATAGCGGAGTGCCACTGCAAAGTGCGTCGGGTTCGTAATAACAACGTCTGCTTTGGGCACTTCCTCCATCATCCGCCCCATCGCCATTTCCTGCTGCTTCTGCTTTCGTTTACCGCGGATGAGCGGATCGCCCTCCATGTTTTTCATTTCCTGCTTTACGTCGTGCTTGGACATGCGGATCTGCTTTTCGTGGTCATGCTTTTGATAAATATAGTCCGGCAGTGAAAGCACGAGCAGCAGCAGGCTCCCAATCAGTCCCATGAGCCCGGTCAGACGGGCAATTTCCATAAAGCCGTCCCCAACGTCCTTTTGCGATAAAAACAACAGCCGGTCGAGCGCCAGCCAGAGAATCGCAAAAACGACACCGCCGACGAGCGTAATTTTCAAAAGTGCCTTGGCGAGCTCCACGAGCGCCCGGGCCGAAAAGATCCGCTTGATGCCGCTGAGCGGGTTAATCTTTTCCAGCTTCATTTTGATCGGCTCGCCTGTAAACAAAAATCCTACCTGCGTGAGCGATGCGGCAACACCCGCCACCATGGCCACGAGCATCACCGGCAGAATAATGATTACGGACTGGATCGTAATTTCCTGAAGCATCGCCGGCACGCTGGCTTTTGTAATTTCCCACTGCATGTATTCTATGTATGTATGTGTCATTAACGCTTGTAAGTGATTGAAAATGGTGCCTCCGTACATGTAGAAGAGCGCAAATACTAAAAACAGGATGACCGCCGTATTCACATCATTGCTTTTCGGAACCTGGCCCTTCTGCCTCGTGTCCCTGCGCTTTTTAGGAGTGGCCTCCTCCGTTTTTTCCTGTGAAAAAAACTGCAGATCAAGTGTCCACTTCATTCCTGTCCCTCCCCTAAAAGCTCAAGCAGTCCGCGCGAGACGTGAAACATATCTTCATACAAGTACTGGATCGCCAGAAACATCCCAGGGATTGCCACCACAAGCAGCGGCAGTCCCGCCACAATTTTCAGCGGCAGTCCGACGACGAACACGTTCATCTGCGGAACCGCCCGCGCCATAATTCCTAAAGCAAGATCAACGAGAAAGAGCGAACCGACAATCGGAAATGCCAGCTGAAAAGCAAGAATAAACATCTGGTTAAACGCTTCGGCCACGTGCGTGACGACCGCTTCATCACCGAACGCAAGTCCCGTCTGGTCGATGGGCACAAAGCTGTAGCTGTAGTAAATGCCGTCAAGCAGCAGATGATGTCCGTTCACCGCCAAAAGCATTAACAGCGCAAAAGCGTAAAAGTAGCCGCCAAACAGTGGGCTCTGCGCGCCCGTCTGCGGATCCACCACATTCGCCATCAAAAAGCCGAGGGAGATATCGAGAAACATCCCGGCTGTCTGCACTGCATACAGCATAATCGTTGCGATAAGCCCAATAGCAAGGCCGAGCATAACCTCCTTTAGCAGAAGAAGGATGTACTCGCCGTCCACCGTCATCAGCGGGGCATCCAGTGCCGGGAAAATAGCCAGGGCAAGAAAAAATGCCAAACCTACTTTAAATTGATTCGGAATAGTCCGATAAGAGAAAAGAGGCATCGTCGTAAAGAAAGCGAGCACTCGCACAAGCACCAGGGAAAAAGCCGGGAGCTGCTCTATTATTGCTTCCATCGTCTGTTCATCCGATGAACTGCTGCGCGTGATACCACAGGTTTCTCGTGTACTCCACCAGCTGCGTCAGCATCCACGGGCCGAGCACGAGCATGGCGGCCAAAACGCCAAGAATCTTTGGTATAAACGCGAGCGTCTGCTCCTGGATCTGGGTGGTCGCCTGAAATATGGCGACACCAAAGCCGAGTACGAGCGCAATAACAAGCAGCGGCCCCGCGATTAAAAAAACCATCCATATTCCCTGTTGTGCGATCTGCATTACCTGTTCTGCTGACATACATTTCTTCCTTTCTTCATACCGGCTAGGTGTAGCTGAGGAGCAGCGACTCTACAATCAGATACCAGCCGTCCACGAGCACAAACAGTAAAATTTTAAACGGCAGACTGATCATGACAGGCGGAAGCATCATCATCCCCATGCTCATCAGTACGCTTGCCACAATCATGTCAATAACAAGAAAAGGCACAAAAATGAGAAACCCCATCTGGAAAGCTGTTTTCAGCTCGCTGATGGCAAACGCCGGCACGAGCGATGTAAGCGGAATGTCTTCGACCGACTCCGGACGCTCTTCGCCTGCATAATCCATAAACAGCGCCAGATCTTTTTCCCGTGTGTACCGGGACATAAATTCCTTCATCGGGCCGACCGCTTCGGTCAGCGCTTCATTTTGGTCGATTTCTCCTGCCATCAGAGGACTGAACGCCTGCTCGTTTACTTCCGAAAGCGTCGGCGCCATGATGAAGAAGGTTAAAAATAAGGCAAGGCCGATAAGCACCTGATTTGGCGGTGTCTGCTGCGTGGCAAGCCCCATCCGCACAAAGCTCAGCACGACCACGATTCTGGTAAAGCAGGTCATCAGCACTAAAATACCGGGAGCGAGAGACAAAACAGTGAGCAGCAGCACAAGCTGTACCGATGTCGCCGCTCCTTCTCCGCCGCCCTCGAGCAGTCCGCTGAAATCAAGCGCAGGAAGAGCACTAATAATCATCACCGTTCCTCCTTCACTTCCGTGCGGTTATCCGGCGCCTCCGGATGCTTTGCCCCACGTGCTGCTTTCAGACGTTCTTCGAGCACCGACTGAAAGGACTGGCTGCTTTTTTCCTCTGTTTTCCCGCGTGTTTTCCATTTATCCAGCAAGGACGGGACACCTGTATATGTATTCTGTTCCTGGGCGGTAATCCGCTCCTGTTCTTCTTTATCCTCAATTTCCTGAAGCAGCGAAATCGTGTCCCCCACTCCGACCACAAGCATTTTATCCCCAATTTTAACGACCTGAATCGATTTATTCTGCCCAAGCCCAATACCGCCAATGCTTTGAAGCGAGCGGGTGGATTGGTATTTGCTTGTTTTTTTGTTGATAAATTTCAGCAGCCAGAACAGCAGTCCGAGAACAACCGCAAGCGCTCCAATCATCTTTACAAAGTTCAGCCACAGGTTGCCATTATCCATTGCTGCCGGCGCCGTCTCATCGTCTGCCGGAGCTTCTTCACTTCCAGCTGCCGGGTCCTCCTGGTTTTCCTGCGGATTCAGGGACTCATTGACAGTAGTGCTGGCAAGCGCTGTATCAGCGCCCGCCAGAATAATTACCGTCATCATTACAACTATGATTACTGCGTATTTCCAGTTCATTTTCTTCCCCCGCGGCAGGCCATCAGCCTAACGTTTTATTAATTGCTTCAAGTACACGGTCTGCCTGAAACGGCTTTACGATGAAATCTTTAGCCCCCGCCTGAATCGCATCGATGACCATCGACTGCTGACCCATGGCTGAACACATGATCACCTTGGCGTTCGGATCCGCCGCCTTGATTTCCTTCAGTGCTTCAATCCCGTCTTTATCAGGCATCGTAATATCAAGCGTCACCAGGTCCGGCGACGTTTCCTGGAACTTTTCCACTGCTTCGTTTCCATCCTTTGCTTCCCCTACTACGTTAAACCCGTTTTTTTCCAGAATATCTTTAATCATCATCCGCATGAACGCGGCGTCGTCTACTACTAAAACTGAATATCCCATGTTTTCCACTCCCTGTTTTGTCGTTATTTTAATTGCGCAACCCGTTCTCTCGGACTGAGAATTTCCGTAATGCGTACGCCGAAATTTTCATCGATGACAACGACTTCCCCTTTAGCTACCGGCTTTTGGTTCACCAGTACATCGACAGGTTCGCCGGCAAGCTTATCAAGCTCGACCACTGAGCCCTGGGACAGTGACAAAATATCTTTGATCGGCTGCCGCGATCTGCCAAGCTCCACCGTTACATCAAGCGATATATCCATCAGCATATCGAGATTCCCGCCGCCGTCATTATATCTGTGCGCAGGCTCCTCAAGCTCGGAAAAGGCGGCTCCGCTTACTGTCGGAGCTGCTTTTGGCTCCTGTGCTCGGGCTCTCTGCGGCTCGGCTTCCTGCCGTCCGGAAGGCTCCGGGGCAGGCTGGTGCTTCGGTTCGGGCTGCGGAGCTCCGGTGCTTGCCCCGAGCAGCTCTTCCACCATTTTCTTCGCGAAGCCAAGCGGGATGAGCTGCATAATGTAGGAGTCCATCAGCTCCCCTATCTGGATACGGAAGGCGATCTGTACGACCGTATCCTCATCGGGAATGTAGCGGGCCGACTCTTCTTCCTCGAGGTTCATAATATTGACGCCCGGTGGAGAAATATCCACCCGTTTGTTAAAAATGGTGCTCATCGAAGTGGATGCCGATCCCATCATTTGATTCATCGCTTCCTGGACCGCGCTTTGCTGCATTTCATCAATATCAGCTGCCTCATCAACCTGCCCGTCGCCACCCATCATCAGGTTGGCGATAATGCTTGCGTCCGTCATGCTGATCACAAACAGATTCGTGCCTTCAAACCCTTCGGTGTATTCCACATTTACCGCTACGTGAGGACGTGGAAAGGACTTTTCCACCATTTCGGTCGACACCGCTTTTACGCCTGGTATAGTAATGCTCACTTTTTGATTCAGCAGGCTCGACAGGGCGGTGGCTGCGCTGCTGAAGCTGATATTGCCAATTTCGCCGAGCGTATCCTTTTCTTCGGTGGAAAGCAGATGATCGAGTTCCTCATCTTCCGTGGAAGAAGCAATTTCTTCAGCAGGCGTCTCCCCGGAGGAAGCGCCGCTGTCGTCATCATCGTCTGCTCCGACGTTTTTTAGCAGCTCGTTAATTTCGTCCTGCGAAAGCATATCGTCATTACTCATGCTGTTCTTCTCCCTCCTCTATCTTTTCTAGAATCTGTACAGCCATATGGCTGCGCTTTTTCCCCGGCTGAGCCGTAAATTTCTTTCTGCTGCCTACGTGCACCTCGAGCGGGTCATGGATGTGCTGTTTGAGCGTTAAAACGTCTCCACGCTCCATATGTAAAAGCTCTTCGATGGTGATAGAGGAAGTGCCAAGGATTGCCTGCAGGGAAACATTTCCCTGCAGCAGCCACTCGTTCAGATGCTCCACTTCCTGCTGGTCCCGCTCTTTTACTTTCGTCTGCATCCAGTAGTGGGTAGTAAGCTTGGGCAGTATCTCTTCAAGCACCATATGCGGAAGGCACAGATTAATCATTCCCGACGTTTCTCCAATCGTTGTGGTTAAAGAAATAACCACCACGGTTTCGTTTGGAGAGACCATCTGAAGAAACTGCGGATTCACTTCAATTTCGGATCCGATGGTTTCAATACTCAGCACTGATTCCCAGGCACTCTGGAAGGATTCGAGAATCATCTGCATAAAGGAACTTAAAAGCTTTGTTTCAATTTCCGTCAGCTTTTCCACCTTGTTCATGCTCTGGCCCTGGCCGCCGAGCAGCCGGTCGAGCATGGCGTATCCGACGTGCGGGTTGACCTCCATGAGCATCCGTCCTTCAAGCGGCGGCGCTTCAAACACATTCAGCAGCGTCATTTTAGGAATTGAGCGGATGAATTCGTCGTAGGGCACCTGATCCACAGAGGCTACGCTGATATCCACAAAGGATCGCAGCTGTCCTGAAAGCGCCGTGGTAAGAATTCTGGCAAAATTTTCATGAATTCTTGACAGGCCCCGGATCTGTTCTTTGGAAAAGCGCAGGGCGCGTTTAAAATCGTAGGAACGGACCTTGCGTTCATTTTCTTCTTTTTTTAACTGCTCACCGTCCATTTCTCCGGTGGACAATCCGGACAAAAGGGCATCTATTTCATGCTGGGATAGTACATCTGACAAGAGGTTTTCACCTCCCTTTCTCTTCTCTCGGGCGGATTCTGGGTTACTGAATGACGCGTTCGGTCGTATAGACCCGCTGCACTTCCCCTTCAGTCATAACCTCATTCACTTTTTCCCTGATTCGTCCTTCCATTTCGGTGGTCCCTTCCGAGCCTTCGATGTCTCCGGGTTCGAGCTGGGCCAGTTCATGGATAATGATGTTGTTAATCTGATAGTCGCGCTGCTCCAGTTCTTCCCGGGCTTTTTCGTTATCGGCCTGCAGGCTGAACATCGTTTTAATATAGCGGTCGTTGCCTTTAAGGTTGGTGGTCATTTCGTCCATGTCCCAGGTGAGCTCCCTCAGCTCTTCAGCGCTTAATTCCTCTGCCTTTTCTTCTTCACTGCCCTCTGCCTGTTCAGAGGACCCCAGAAACTGATACACAGCAGCAGCCGCACCGGCAATAAGTACAAGGGTCAAAAGCATAATCATCATTATTTTTCCTGCTTTGCTTTTTAACATAGCTCAGACGTTCTCCCCTTTTCGGCCGGCCGGCATCCAGGTCCGCCGGTAAAACCGTTCGGCAAGATCCATCACTTCACTGAGGCTTTCCCGAACAACAATTTTGTTGCCATTCAACAGCGTAATCGTCGTGTCCGGCGCTGCTTCGACCTGCTCAATCAATGTAGTGTTCAGCACGAACGGGCGTCCGTTTAATTTTGTCAATTCCATCATTATTAGTTGAGGGGCAGCATACTGCCCCTGTCTCCCCCAATTTCATTCATTAGTTACCGCTTGATGTTGAGCAGTTCCTGCAGCACTTCATCTGCTGTCGTAATCCCCCGCGTGTTCGCCTGGAATCCGCGCTGGGCAGTGATCATTTCCGTAAACTCTTCGGACAGGTCAACGTTGGACATTTCAAGCGCTCCGGCCACTACTTCGCCCGCTCCACCCTGGCCTGGCTCAAGGTTGTTGGGAGCTCCTGAGTTCAACGAAGCCCGGTAAACGTTGCCGCCTGATTTTTCAAGTCCACCCGGATTTGCAAATGTGGCTATCCCCAGCTGGGCAACCGTTTCAGTAGCTTCATTCTGGTTGACAATATTAACATTACCAGCAGCATCGATACTGAAGCTCCGGGCTTCTTCGTCGATGTTAATAACATCTCCATCCGTGTCCAGTACATACAACCCTTCGGCGTTCACCATATCTCCGTTATCATCAAGATAGAAGTTACCGGCCCGTGTAAAGCTTTCTCCCTCTTCTGTCGGATTCTGCAGGCGGAAATAGCCGGATCCGGAAATTGCGAGGTCCAGCTCGCGCCCGGTATTTTGCAGGCTGCCCTGCGTGTCCACCGTATCAATGCTTCCCATCTCACTTCCCAGACCGACCTGTTTTGCGTTCACACCGCCCCGGCCGCCCTCAGCTGCTGCGGCCGATCCGGTCTGCTGGCTCATCATATCCTGAAATGTCGGGCGTCCTTTTTTGAACCCCTGGGTATTAACGTTTGCGATGTTGTTGCTGATAACGTCCAATTTCTGCTGAAAGTTCTTCATTCCTGCAATTCCTGAATACATAGAGCGTAGCATCGTATTCCTCCTTTGGTTTAAGCGGGCCCCGTCTGTCTGTCGGGAGCCCAGGCCTCCTTGCGGTCAAGCCTTTTACATGAATATAACGCCGTCAATATTTGTAAACGTGTGATTTGCCGCTTCCTGCTTTGACATTGCTGTAATAACGGTCCGGCTCTCCGCGTTCACGACCAGTGCCGCTTCCGGGAACACCACGACAGATTCCTTGACACCCTTTTCTGCTGCCTCATCTAGCTTTACCTGCATCTGCTCCCAGTCTGCGCTTTTGATATGGACATTTCTTTCTTCCATTCGTTTGGCAGCGTGCTTGCTGATTTTGACATCAGGAGCTGTAAGCTCGTTTTGCAGCAGCGAGGCAAATGAACCAGCCTGCTGCTTTTCCGGTCGTGGGGTGTTGGCTGTACTGGACGGAACCGGCATTCTGGCATAGTTGTGCACCTTTGAATAATCCATGCTGTTCCTTCCTTCGTATCAGCTTTCCTTTGCAGCCGTCTCATCCTCTCCGATGTTCACCACCTGCCTGCCATCAATCCAGCGGCCGGAGTCAAGCTCGACCATAATGTTTCCCTGCGTATCTTTTTTCACCGACATAATTTCGTTCCGGCCCGTCTGCACATCCTCATTAGGTGTATTGGCGTTTACGAGCGACTGCCAAGTTACGTCCTGACCGATCAGCCCGCTCAGCTGCATTAGGGCATCCTGCGCCATAAACTGCGTCGACTGCTCCATCGATTTATTCATGTTATTCATCTGCTCGAGCGTACTGAAGTTGGCAATCTGCGACACGTATTCAGTGTCGTTCATCGGCTCAAGCGGGTTCTGGTTTTGCAGCTGGGTGATGAGCAGTTTTAAAAAATCATCTTTATCCATGTTGCCGTTGCTGTTTTCAGCGGCAAAGGGCGATTTGCTGTTTGAAGCGTTGTTCAGCTGCATATTATCTGTAATCGTACTCACCGTTTATTCACCTCCTTTAAATTCGTTCGTTGACCGAAAGCTGCTGTAAAATATCTTCAAACGAGCGTTCTTCCTCTTCTGAAGACTCTTCCTCCATATTTACCGCTTCCCGCTGTTCCTCAGGTTCTTCTTTCTGCTCTTCTTCTTTATAGAAATCCGGGTGCTCTGCTACTTCGATGCGTTCAACCTGCAGATTCTGCTGCAGGAAGGAATGTCTCAGCTGATGCACGCTGCCTTCCACGAGCTCCTGCGCCCCTTTGGAGGTTGTAATCAGCTGGGCGGTCCATTGTCCTTCGATTTTCGTGAGCTTCACATCGAGCCGGCCCAGGTGCTCAGGGTGGAGACGAATCGTATAGGAAGCCCCGTTTTTCAGCTGGGCGGTGTTCATCGTCCCGAGCGTCTGCTGAAACTGCTTTAAAAATTCGGCCTGGCGCTGATTTCCTTCAGACGCCGGCGGGAGCTGAATCACGAGCGGCGTATTAGGCTGAAGCGCTCTCGGCTCTCCCGCGCCAGCTGTTGGTACTGGAGGGGCTGAAGCATTCCCTGCTTCACCGCGAATACTCTGCAGAATCTGCTCTAGCTGCTCAGTAAACGCTTCGTTCTTATCCGCCCATGCTGTTGAAGACACCAGCGGCTGCTTTTTCACCAGAGCCGAAAGACTTTGGATAAACGCAGTCAGCTGCTTTTCGGGCGTTTCTCCAGCGGACGGTTGAAGGGCTTTCGGCACCCAGGTGCCTGGCTGCTCTCGTCCACTGAGGTATTTCTGCCACTGCTGAAGGTCTCGTTTTACCATCTGGGTGCCGGTATCTGCCGCCGCTTCCTTACCGGGGGCAGGGCTTGCCCATCCAGCTGGCACATGCGACAGTAACTGTGGCCGCAGCGCGGCGATGCTTTTGGCGTCTGCCTGCTGGTCCAGAAAGGAAATCAGCTGCCGGACCTCCGGTGTTTTTTCCGGAAACAGAATGTTGACCTTTTCGAGCGGAGACATTTCCTTCTCTGTCAGCTGACCATTCTCCTGGTTTGCCTTGAGACCGTCTTCCTGTACCGGCGCTCCGGCGGCTACTGCTGATGCTGCTAGAACGGCTTCCGGACGGACACTTTCTGTTTTATCTGATAAAACCTTTGAAAGAAGCGCAGCCAGTTCTTTCAGCCTGCTCGTAAATACTTCTTCTGCCTGTTTTTTTCCCTCTCCCTCCAGGGCTTTGGAAAGCAGCGGTCCGGCAGCCTCCTCCAGCTTTTCTGCTGCCACCTGTATCGCCTGCTGATCGCGGAGAGCAAGGTCGTTAAACCGGGCTGCGAGCTGCTCAAGCACCGGCAATTCTGCTTTTCCAGCCATATCTTTAATGGCGCTGATTGGGGACTCCCGCCTTTTCTCCCCTGGAGCAGCATCTTTTCCTGCAACTGTTTCTGCGTCCGGAGAATGAAGAACAACAGCAATCTTTGTGAAAATATTTTTTGCTCCTGCCGGCATTTCTCCGGGCATTTCTTCCTTCGCTGGTCCTTCACCGCCCTGTTCGTTACGTACGATCTCAGCGATAAACATCACGGCATCCTCAAATTCGGGATGCTGTTGCATCAGCGCATTGATTGTTTCCGGCTCTGCTTCGATGGCTTCCATTATCTGCTCAGCAGAAGGCCCGGCATGTTCCGTCCCATTTTCCATAACCGGCTGTTTCCCCGTTATTGAGGTGGCACCGGCAAACAGAGCGGCAAATGCTGACGGGCTGCCTCCTGTCTGGGCGGATACGGACATAACGCCCTGGCCCGGTGACGCCGGCCGACCGGTAATTGCTGTCTCCATAGCGGCCTCCTTTCTTTTACTGTTCCAGGTCGAGGCCTTCAATCCCCGAGACAACGGAAGCAGCAAGCTCTTCATCCATCTCTTCGAGTATGGCAGCCTGCTCCTCCGGCTGCAGCGTGTACAAATGCTGGACAATAACTTCTGTTTCCTGCTGCCCGAGCACTGCTGCCGCAGTTGCCGGCTTCATTTCCTCATAAATTTTCTGGGCTGAACCGGTATTCCCGCCGTTTTCTTCCTCTTCATTATTCTCTTCTGTTTCTGATTCGAGCGTCAGTTCCTCAAGCTCTTCTTCCACGCTTTCAAGCTCCTGCTCCCGTTCATCCAGCCGCTGCTGCAGTTCGACGATTTCCTCTTCCTTGGCTTCGAGTTCTTCACCGGAAGCTCCGGCGTCATCGGCACTTTCTTCGCTGCCGGTGACCGACTTCATTACGTCCTGGCCGAGCTGAGTAACATTTATCCCCATAAAGGACATAACAGCTACCGACAGAACAATGGCGAAAACAAGCGGGATAAGAAACAGCATGAAAAACCATTGAAAAAAACTGCCTTTTTTCTTTTCTTTTTCAGCCATAATGCTGCACCGTCTGCTTCTGAAGATACATTTGTACTGCCGTGTCATCCATGGCCATACGCTCATGCCGCTTTAATTTTTCCATATGTTTTGCTTCTTCTTTTTCTTTTATCAGCTCAAGCTTCCGGTTTTCACGCCATGCTTCCTGCATCGCTTTTTCTTCACGCTGCATCATCCAGCGCGCCTTGCTTACCGCTTCTTCAAGAACGGCTGCTTCCCGTTCATACATATGCAGCATTTTTTCCTGCTGACGAAGCTCCCGCACCGTCACTCCACGGGTCATTTTCTCCCGGTTTATTTCTTCTGCGTGCTCCTTGGAACGGAGCAATTCATAGAGGGTCCCTGCTTTCTCCTCAAACTGGTCCACTGCCTCATTGTAGGATTTTACCTTCTGGTCTTTTTCGCGGTCTCTCAGCTGCAGCAGCTGTTCTAAAGAAAATTGGTAGGACATTAGGATGCTCCTTTCTCCATAACGTTTTGCAGCTTTTGCAGCGTCTGTTCCATGGTCGATGCTTCCATCGACCGCTGTTGGATAAGCGCTTCAACGGCAGGTAATTTTTCCAGTGCCTCGTCGGTTTCGGGGGAGCTGCCTTTGCGGTAGGCCCCAATTCGTATAAGGTCTTCTGCTTCCCGGTAAGCCGCAAGCCAGCTTTTCACTTTCGAGGCTGCCTCCTGATGAGCTTTATCCGTAACCTCTGACATCACCCGGCTGACGCTTTGAAGCACGTCGATGGCTGGGAAATGGTTTTTATTGGCAAGTGACCGTTCGAGCACAAAGTGACCGTCAAGAATCCCGCGTACAGCGTCGGCAATCGGCTCATTCATATCGTCCCCGTCCACAAGCACCGTATAAAACGCAGTAATCGAGCCTTCGTTGCTTGTGCCGGTCCGCTCGAGCAGTCCCGGCAGGAGGGCGAATACTGACGGCGGGTATCCTTTTGTCGTAGGAGGCTCGCCAATCGCAAGGCCGATTTCTCTTCGTGCCATTGCAAATCGGGTGATGGAGTCCATCATGAAATTGACCTTTTTTCCTTTGGAACGAAAATATTCAGCAATAGCTGTGGCCGTGTAGGCTCCCTGGATTCGCATCGAAGCGGGCTGGTCGGAGGTCGCTACAATCAGCACTGATCTGGCCATCCCCTCTTCTCCGAGGTCGCGTTCGATAAAATCCCGGACCTCGCGTCCGCGCTCTCCGATAAGTGCGATTACGTTAATGTCGGCTTCCGTGTAGCGCGTGATCATCGAAAGCAGGGTGCTTTTTCCGACACCGCTTCCGGCAAAGATGCCTATCCGCTGGCCTTCGCCCATCGTGAGGAGGCTGTCAATCACTCTCACGCCGGTCGGCATGATGTTTTTAATCCTCGGGCGATCAAGCGGAGCCGGTGGTGCTGCCTCCGAAGAAACACTGACCAGTCCTTCCGGAAGCTCCTGATGATCCATCGGCTCTCCCATGCCATTTAGTACACGCCCGATCAGCCCTGCTCCTGCCTTGATTTTCAGTGGCTTGCCGGTGGCTTCGACCGTACAGCCCGGGCTGATATTTTTTAACGACTCCAGCGGCATCAGCAGCACGTATTCCTGCCGGAAACCAACTACTTCAGCGGCCGTGGAACTGTCGCTTCCGACACCGTATATGTAGCAGATGTCACCGACGTTTGTTTTCGGCCCGCGCGACTCCACCATTAATCCAATCACCCGCTCCACACTTCCATAGGAACGGTACAGAGACATCTGTTTCACCTGTTTCGCTGCATGCTCTGCTCTCATACCGGTATGCCCTCTTTAACAACAGCCTGGAGCTGTTTTTTTAATTCCTGGAGCTGAGTGTCAAGGGAGACGTCGAGCTTTCCGAAGTCCGTTTCGAGCACGCACTGCCGATCTTTCATCTGCGCGTCGGGATAAATGGTCACCTTCTGGTCACTCCCCGCCGCGCTCTGCAGCTCCTCTTTATACATTCGTAAATCTTCATAATCTTCCGCGCTGACGAGCACGCGGATGTTTCCCTGCTCACGCAGAGACCCAATCGCAGTCGACAGCTGCATCCGCCAGTGTTCATCCGGAAGCCACTCCGGGCCGAGCATTTTTTCAAGTGCCTGCACTGCAATATCGATCACCGTCGGTTCGGCTTCATTCAGGCGTTCATGAAAGGCCTGTTCAGCAGATTCTATGATCCGTCCGGCGTGGCTGATCTGTTCCTGCCACGCTTCGAAGCCTTTCTCCTCCCCGCTCTTAAAACCTTCGGCATATCCTTGCTGCTTGGCCTCTTCGGCCCATGCAGCAATACGATCCCCGGCGTCTTTTTCTTCCTGTCTGATTTTTTCCTGGGTTTCCTTCCAGGCCTGTTCGGCTCGCTCATGCAGCCGCCCCGCCTCTTCTTTTAACTGTTCGGCCTGACGCTGCTGGAGAAAATGCTCGTCTGCCTGTGGAGACGCTTCTTCAAACACGATTTTTCTGGGCGCAATGGTTCGATGCTCTGCGCTGACGTGCGTGCGAAATACGTTAGACAATAACATCATCTCCTCCGCCGCGGGCAATGACGATTTCCCCCGTTTCTTCGAGTCTGCGTATAATACCGACAATTCTCGACTGTGCTTCTTCTACATCACGCAGCCGTACCGGCCCCATAAATTCCATTTCCTCCTGGAACGTTTCGGCCATCCGCTGGGACATGTTCTGGAAAACGACTTCTTTCACCTGCTCGCTTGCCACCTTAAGGGCAAGCTGCAAATCATCATTATTGACGTCACGTACAACCCGCTGAATGGAGCGGTTATCAAGCGCGACCACGTCTTCAAACACAAACATCCGCTTTTTGATTTCTTCAGCCAGCTCCGGATCCTCCTGTTCCAGGGATTCAAGAATAATCTTTTCTGTGCTGCGATCCACCCCGTTCAGCACCTCCACGACAGATTCAATGCCTCCTGCTTCGGTGAAATCCTGGGTGACGGATGTGGAAAGCTTTTGTTCAAGCACTGCTTCCACTTCGCTTACGATCTCCGGTGAAGTCCGGTCCATTTTCGCAATGCGCCGGGCTACATCAGTCTGCTGCGTTTCAGGCAGCTCCGACAATATCTGTCCAGCCTGGCCCGGTTCCAGGTAGGAAAGCACAAGGGCGATGGTCTGCGGGTGCTCATTTTGAATGAAGTTCAGCACCTGGGAGGGCTCAGCCTTGCGGGCAAAATCAAACGGCTTTACCTGCAGCGATGATGTGAGGCGGTTGATCATATGCATCGCTTCCTCTTCGCCAAGCGCTTTTTCAAGCACGCTTTTGGCGTAGCCGATGCCTCCCTGGGAAATGTAATCCTGGGCAATCGCTATCTGATGAAATTCATTCATCACTTCTTCTTTTTTTGAGCTTTCTACCTTCCGGACGTTCGCAATTTCAAGCGTCAGCTTTTCAATCTCTTCTTCCCGTAAATGCTTATATACTTCGGCTGAAACGTCCGGGCCCAGTGAAATGAGCAGCACAGCTGCCTTTTGTTTCCCGGTCAGCGTTTCTTTTCTTTTCTGCAATTGCTGCTCCCCCTTTTAATCATCGGACAGCCAGGAACGAAGCAGCTTTGAAAATTCCTCCGGCTTTTCCTTTGCTAACTTCTCGAGCTGGTTTCGTTTCTTTTCTTCTTCGGTCATTTCCCTGCTGCTCTCGAGATCAGGTACCTCGCGCTGTTCAAATTCCGCAGCCTGGAAGGTTTCTTCTTTGGCTTCGGCTGGTTTTTTCCGACGGACGAGCCATACCACTAAAAAGATGAGGCCCAAAGCGCCGACAGCCATTAATGCATATGCCCACCACGGCAGGCCGCCTGCTTCCTGATCGATTTCTTCTGCGCCGAGGAAGGTCTGGGAGGAGATAGAGACTTTTTCTTCTACATCCATCTCCTCGCCTTCCACTTCAAGGTATTCTTTATCGATGCTCGTACTGATAACTGTTTCAAGCATACCCTGCATATTATCCATCGTCTCCGGCTCTAAAGAGTTCGGATCTTCCGGATCCGGCGGCTCCACCATCACCTGAATACCGAGGTCCCGGAGCTTGTACGGGCTTTCCTGAATTTCTTTATGAATACGGTTCACTTCATAATTAATCCGTTCTTCGGTCCGCTCTGAGTCGCCTGCTGCTTCTGTACCGGCCGGATAATTGGCTACGTCTTCCTCCCCTGCACCGACTTCTCCTTCTTCGAGCGGATCAACACCTTCATAGGCTTCAGCAATTTCTTCCGCGCTGACGGCGATGCCTTCCATTGTTTCTTCATCCACGGGCTCCACAAGGTCTTCCTCCCGGTTTTCCTTCGTAAAGTCGATGTCTGTCGTTACCGATACCATGACTTTATTCTGCCCCGCCACAGTGCCGAGCATCTGCTGGACTTCACGGCGGATGTCCTTTTCGATATCCTGCTGCACCGCACGCTGGTCCTCGTATTGATCCATGGCAGAGCCGGACGCACCATTTTCTTCATATGTATAATAGTTCATGCTTGTATCACTGATATCGATGTTTTCCACCGGCAGATCAGGCACACTTTTGGACACCAGGTTGTACAGGGTTTTCACCTGCTCCTGATCGAGCTCTCCAGTACCGCCCAAATCAACGTTCACCGATGCTGTCGCTGCTTCAGCTTCTTCGGCCACCCACGTAGACTCCTCCGGCATATTGATCATTACATCGGCACTTGACACTGCATCCATATTGGAAATTAACGCTTCAAGTTCAGTCTGCAGCGCTGCCCGTTCCATGACGGAAAATTCGTTGTCTGTCATTCCGAAGCCGGTCTGATCCTCAATAAAGCTGTAGTCAATCGCCCCGTCCTGTGGAAGCCCTTCGGCTGCCAGGTCAACCTTTAACGCATCCACCTGATCCTTCGGTACGCTGATGGTAGTTCCCTCATTCGATATTTCATATTTCACTCCGCGGGTGTCCAGCGTTTCTTTGATGCTGCCTGCTGTTTCCGGTGCCAGATCGGTGTAAAGAGGCTCAAAGTTTGTCCGCGAAAACAGCAGTATGCTGATGAGGAGAAAAAGAAAGATCGCCGTCGTGCCAAAAATATATATTCTTTTTTGTTTTTTACTGCGGCTGCTCCAATACGTTTTCGCCTTTTGGCTGTACTCTTTCCATTTTTCTTTCATAATTCCGCTTCATACCTTCCTCTTTACGATTACACCTGCATCCGCATCATTTCTTTGTAGGCTTCCACCGCCTTGTTTCTCACCTCGGTGGCCGTCTGCATGTAGACACTTCCTTTTTCCGCGGCAATCATCACATCATGCAGGTTGTCCGCTTCTCCGGTCACAAGCTTTTCCGTCATCCGGTCCGATTCAAGCTGGGCTTCATTGACTTTACTCATCGCCTCACTCATCGCTTTTTGAAATGAATCGCCGGTTTCCTTTACTGTCGCCTGGCCTGCCTCATTTGCTGTTTTCATTACCGGAGCCTGGCTATTCGTAATTTCCATTTGTCATCCTCCTTCCGTTATTAGTTTTTACCGATTTCAAGTGCTTTCATCATCATATTTTTATTGGCATTGAGTGCCGTGACGTTTGCCTCATACGAGCGTGAGGCCGAGGTCAAATCCGTCATTTCTTTTAAAGGATCCACATTTGGCATCTGTACGTAGCCTTCTTCATTGGCATCGGGATGCTCAGGCTGGTAAACCTCATCAAAAGGGGCATCATCCACCCCGATTTCCGACACCCGCACGCCGCTCTGGTCATTTAATGCTTTCGTTAAATTCGACTGAAAGGAATTGTCCTGCTTCGGACTCATGGAAACGGTTTTGCGCTGGTACGGCTGCCATTCCCCGTCAACGAGCCGCCCTCTCGTGGAATCCGCATTCGCAAGGTTGGAGCTTACGACATCCATTCTTAGGCGCTGTGCCGTCAAGGCCGAGCCGGAGGCTTGAATTCCATTAAAAATAGACATGCTTATGACCCTCCCCGGATAGCTGATTTAATGCCGCCAAATTTTCCATTAATACGATCGATAATGGCGTTATAATGCAGCTGGTTTTCCGAAAGCTCGGTCATTTCTTTGTCAATGTCTACGTTGTTTCCATTATTGTTATATGTATTGCCCTTCTGCTCGTATACGCTCGGAGTATTTTGATTATTCTGAAAAGAAAAGTGTTTTGCGTCTGTCCGTACAGCTTCCATCTGACTGCTGCTTTCTTCTTTCAGCATGTCCTGAAAGGAAACTTCCTTCGCTTTGTAGTTCGGGGTGTCAATATTGGCAATATTATCCGTAATTGCCTTCTGTCTAAGCGATGCCCCTTCGACACCCGCCTGTAATTTCTGCCACGTCCCGGATTGGAACAGTTCCATTTTCTCACCTCTGGCTTTTTAATTGATACTAAAGGTTTAGTTATTTACTTTTATATGAGCATTACTTCCTAAATTGTATAGAAAAAATGTACATTTGTCTAATCAATATCGCGGTTTTTGCATTTCAGTAACTTCCGTCTAAGAAGTTAAACTACTTTTTAATAGTTCTTTTATCCTTAATGTGCTTATTTATTGGATAGTATTCAATTTTCACCGGAATGCTGTCTTTCCTTCACGCCTCATGTTTTAGTTTAAGAGCAAAAAAAAGCGACCCCCGTGAAGGGATCGCCCGAAAGCCGTTAGTCATTATTTTTAATTTTCTCGAGTTCATACAGGAACTTGTTGTTTAATACTTTAATATAGGTTCCCTTCATGCCAAGGGATCTTGATTCGATCACGCCGGCGCTTTCAAGCTTACGCAGGGCGTTGACGATCACGGAGCGGGTGATACCGACACGGTCGGCAATTTTACTCGCTACAAGCAGCCCTTCCTTGCCGTCGAGCTCCTCGAAAATATGCTCTACCGCTTCGAGTTCGCTGTAGGAAAGGGAGCTGATAGCCATCTGAACAACGGCTTTACTTCTCGCTTCCTCTTCAATTTCCTGCGTTTTTTCATGGAGGATTTCCATGCCGACAACAGTCGCCCCGTACTCGGCGAGGATCAGATCATCATCATCAAACGTTTCGCTTAACCGGGCCAGAACGAGCGTGCCAAGACGCTGGCCGCCGCCGACAATCGGTACAATCGTTGTCAGGCCAGAGGCAAATAATTCAGCGCTTTCCTGCGGAAATGCCGTGTATTCACTCTGCACATCCAGATTCGGGGAGGTTTCATTAATGCCGAACAGCCCTGAGGTATACTCCTGCGGGAACTGACGCTCCTCTAAAATCCGCTGCATTTTTTCGTGCTCGATTTCCTGCTCGATCGAGTAGCCGAGCAGCTTCCCGCGGCGGCTGACTACAAACACATTAGCCCCGATAATTTCCTGAAGGGTTTCGGCCATGTCTTTAAAATTGACGTGGTCCCCCTGTGTTTTCTGTAACATTTCATTAATTCTTCTGCTTCTTGTTAACAAATCCATGCTGATTCTCCTCCTGATTTATGCTACAAAATGTACCGGCTGACGTCCCGGTCCCTGGCGATCGTGGCCAGTTTATCATTGACGTACTCCGGCGTAATGGTAATAGCGTCCATAGTAATTTCCGGCGCCTCGAAGGACAGATCTTCGAGCAGTCTTTCAAGCAGCGTATGCAGCCGTCTCGCACCGATATTTTCTGTCTGCTGATTGACCGCTTCCGCTAATTCTGCAATAGTGTCGACCGCTTCATCTGTAAACGTTACTTCAATGCCTTCGGTACGGATGAGAGCCTGATACTGCTTCGTAAGAGCCTGGTCCGGCTCCCGCAGAATCCGGGCAAAATCTGCTGCCCCTAAGTTATCTAGTTCGACACGCACCGGAAATCTTCCTTGCAGCTCAGGAATTAAATCGGAAGGCTTAGCCGTATGAAAAGCACCGGCGGCGATAAACAGCATGTGATCGGTACGCACCGGCCCGTACTTCGTATTAACCGTTGATCCTTCCACAACCGGAAGGATGTCCCGCTGTACCCCTTCACGTGAAACGTCCGCACTGCTGCTTTCCTTTTTACCGGTCACTTTATCAATTTCATCCAGAAACACAATTCCCAGCTGCTCCGCGCGATAAACAGCTTCTGTACTGACTTCGTCCATATCGATCATTTTCTGGGCTTCCTGCTCGGTCAGCACCTTGCGTGCTTCGCTCACAGGGAGAGTACGGCTGCTCGTTTTCTTTGGCATCATGTTCCCGAGCATCTCCTGCATGTTCATGCCCATCTGCTCCATGCCGCCGCCCTGAAACATGTCACCCATGGAGCCGGACTGCTGTTCGACCTCTATGGTCACTTTGCGGTCTTCAAGCTCGCCCATCTCCAGCTGCTTCTGCAGCTGACGGCGCTGCTCACGCAGATCACTGTTGTTAGAAGTGTCTGTCTCTTCCTCTTCATCATTGTCCTCATTCTGCTGAAAAAGCATCCCGAACGGATTGCCGGAGTTGTTGTCCGTCTGACGATTTTTGCGTTTTCTCGGAGCAAGCAGCCGGACAATTTTTTTATTCGCAGCTTTTTCTGCTTTTTCCTGTACGGAGGCTGTTTTTTCTTCCTTTACAATACGTACGGCGACCTCCACCAGATCCCGGATCATCGATTCCACGTCACGGCCGACATAGCCGACTTCCGTGAATTTCGTGGCTTCCACCTTCGAAAACGGGGCACCGACAAGCTTCGCAATCCGGCGGGCAATTTCTGTTTTACCTACGCCCGTCGGTCCGATCATCAAAATATTTTTCGGCGTTACTTCCTCCTGAAGCTGTTCGGGCAGTTTGCTTCTGCGGTACCGGTTGCGAAGAGCTACCGCAACAGACCGTTTCGCTTCATTCTGGCCGATAATATATTGATCGAGCCGTTCTACAATCTGTTTGGGTGTCATCGAAATTTCCATTAATAAGCCCCCTTAGCGGACTATGTTTTAAGATTCCAAATCTTCAATTATGATTTCATGGTTGGTGAAAACACATATATCTGCTGCTGTCTGCAGCGAAGCCTCGGCCATTTCCCGGGCGGTCAGGTGCGTGGCATGCTTTTTGAGTGCCCTTCCGGCGCTGAGCGCAAAATTGCCCCCGGAGCCGATCGCAAGCATATTATCATCAGGCTCGATTACCTCTCCTGTGCCCGCGACCAAAAGCATGGTGGATTTATCCATAACAATGAGCATCGCTTCCAGACGCCGCAGCGTTTTATCGCTGCGCCAGTCCTTGGCAAGCTCGACGGCAGCACGCTGCAGATTGCCGCTCCACTGCTCGAGTTTTTCTTCAAATAAGTCAAACAGTGTAAACGCGTCAGCTACCGATCCGGCAAAGCCGGCGAGAACTTTCCCGTTGTACAGCCGTCTCACCTTTCGTGCCGTATGCTTCATGACCACCTGCTGGCCGAGCGTCACCTGGCCGTCGCCGGCCATCGCTCCTTCACCGTCGTGATGGACAGCGTATATTGTTGTGGCGTGAAAGGATGGTTCCATAGTTATTCACGCTTCCTTTCTGCTCTTGGATGCGCATGTCGATACACATCCTGTAGCCGTTCTTTCGTGACATGGGTATAAATCTGGGTTGTTGATAAATTGGCATGGCCGAGAAGATCCTGCACGACCCGCAGGTCCGCCCCGTGATTGAGCAGATGTGTCGCAAACGTATGCCTCAGATCATGAGGAGAAATACGAAGCGTGCTTGAGACCTTTTTCACCCGTTCGTTGATGACATGGCGGAATCCACGGTCGGTCAGCGGACCGCCCCGGGCGTTTAAAAACAGCTGGCCGGTCGGCACGCTGCTTTTGGCTGACAGCTCCGGCCGCACCTCCGTTTTGTAAAGCTCCACGGCTTCCTGGGCAAAGCTTCCTACCGGCACGTACCTCTCCTTCCGGCCTTTTCCCTTCACCAGAATGGTGCCAAGATAGTCATCGAGGTCATCGGCCTGCAGCTGCTGGCATTCGCTGATGCGCATGCCTGTCGCATAAAGCAGCTCCATAATGGCTTTATCCCTGATATCAAGCGGCTTGCTCATATCAAATGAAGCAAACAGTGATTCGATCTCTTCTTCATATAAAAAGTGGGGGAGCGGCCGCTCTTTTTTCGGATGGCTCGCTCCGATGAACGGATTCTGTTCAATATATTCTTCACGCTGCAGATAGCGGAAATACGCACGCAGCGCGGAGATTTTCCGCGCTACTGTCGCCCTCGCATACGAGCGGTCGTACATGCTGCTGTAGTAGAGGCGGACGAGCGTTGGATCAACATCCTCCACGTGCTTCCAGCCCTCCTGCTGCATAAACGCTTCAAATTCAATCAAGTCCTGTTCGTAAGCTGTTTTTGTATAGGAGGAAATGTTTTTTTCAAGCTCCAGATAGCGGAAAAATTCTTCCCTCCAGGTTAATAGCGGGTTCATCAGCTTTTTGCTCCTTTGCACTTTCGGCTTCCCTCTGCGGGTCTGTTGCCGCCTTATGAAGACAAAAGCTAGTAAATCGTATCATAAACCCTGCAGCCTAGCAATCATATTTGGACTTTTTTCTTAAAATTCTGAATGGCATCCAGAGCCCGTTCTGCGTAGTATTCATTGCGTTCCCGCTTGTTTTTGATTTTCTGCTCCGGGGCGGGCAGCAGGCCGAAGTTGGCGTTCATCGGCTGAAAGTTTTTGGCGCCGGCCGTCGTAATATAGTGACTCATGGCACCGATCACCGTTTCCTTCGGGAAGGTGTCCGTTTCTTCCTGCAAATATTGTTTTGCCGCATTCCATCCGGCGACCAGCCCGGAAGCAGCTGATTCCACGTAGCCTTCCACACCGGTAATCTGTCCGGCGAAGAACAAATCACTGCGGGCCTTCGTCTGATAGGTCGGATTCAGGAAGTTCGGGGAATTCAAAAATGTATTGCGGTGCATCACGCCGTAGCGGACGATATCGGCATTTTCAAGCCCCGGGATTAAACGGATTACTTCCTTCTGAGGTCCCCATTTGAGATGCGTCTGGAAGCCGACAATGTTAAAGAGCGTGCCTTCCTGGTTGTCCTGGCGCAGCTGCACGACGGCGTGCGGGCGCTCCCCTGTTTCCGGGTGCTCCAGACCGACCGGCTTCATCGGGCCGAACAGCAGGGTCTTTTTGCCTCTGCGGGCAATTTCCTCGACCGGCATACAGCCTTCAAAAAAGATGTTTTTTTCAAATTCGCGCAGCGGAACAACTTCTGCTTCCACCAGTGCATCGTAGAAGCGGTCAAATTCCTCTTCTGTCATCGGACAGTTGATGTACGCAGCTTCTCCTTTATCGTACCTGGATTTTACATACGCTTTGTCCATATCGATGCTGTCTGTTTCCACAATCGGCGCCGCTGCATCGTAAAAGTACAAATGCTCTTCGCCGGTCAGGTTAAAAATATCCTCAGAGAGCGACTCAGTGGTCAGCGGACCCGTGGCAATAATTGCCGGTTCATCCGGTATATGGGTCACTTCCTCCGATACCACTTCCACGAGCGGATGATTTTTTACTTTTTCCGTGACCTTCGCGGCAAATTCATGCCGGTCTACGGCAAGGGCGCCGCCTGCCGGCACCGAAGCTGCGTCTGCTGCCTCGATAATCACGCTGTCGAGGTGCCTCATTTCTTCCTTTAATACGCCGACGGCATTTGTAAGGTTGTTGGCCCGAAGGGAATTACTGCAGACCAGCTCCGCAAATTTATCGGTATGGTGGGCGGCCGTCTGTTTGTTTGGACGCATTTCGTGAAGTCTGACCGGCACGCCCTGTTTTGCAAGCTGCCATGCCGCTTCGCTTCCGGCTAGCCCTGCACCGACGATATGAACAGGTGTACTTTTCATGATAAAAACTCCTTTCCCTTTTGAAAGCGCAGGCAACTATTCCTTTCGGAAGCAGTCAGACCTGCGCTGTAACCAGTCATTTTTAATTTGGTTCTTCCTTATAATCACATTCAGAGCACTGGACGTGTACGCCTTTTTTCGTCTTTTTCTCCACAAGCATATTTTCACATTTCGGACACGGTCGGGCAATCGGTTTATCCCAGGAAACAAATTCGCAGTCCGGGTACCGGTCGCAGCCGTAAAAGATCCGCTTTTTCTTACTTCGGCGTTCAACGACATTTCCCTCTTTACATTTCGGGCATTTCACGCCAATATCTTTCACAATCGCTTTCGTATTACGGCATTCCGGAAAATTGGAGCAGGCCATAAACTTTCCGTAACGGCCCATTTTATATACCATCGGATGGCCGCACTGCTCGCAGTCTTCGCCTGCCGGCTCATCTTTGATTTCGACTTCTTCCATTTCTTCCTCGGCTTTTTTCAGCCTTGGCTCAAATCCCTGGTAAAATTCATCGATAATCTCGATCCAATTTTGTTTTCCTTCTTCAATATAGTCAAGATCGTTCTCCATCTTTGCAGTAAATTCCACATCAAGAATTTCCGGGAAGAATTCCACGACCAGATCCATGACGATTTCACCGAGCTCCGTTGGCACGAAACGTTTTTCTTCAAGTGCTACGTAGTTCCGGCGCTGCACTGTATCGAGCGTCGGCGCATATGTGGATGGCCGGCCGATGCCCATTTCCTCCATCGTCCGAACGAGCCGGGCTTCTGTGTAACGCGGCGGCGGCTGGGTGAAATGCTGATTTTCTTCCATATCCGTCCGGGTGACCATCTGGCCCTCCTGAAGATCCGGAAGCATTTTATCCTCTTCTTTTTTTCCGTCATCCTGGCCTTCCACGTACACCTTCATAAAGCCGGGGAATTTCACTTTGGAGCCGGTCGCCCGGAACAGCACGCCTTCATTATCAAGGTCCACCGACATAGTGTCCATAACAGCCGGGGCCATTTCACTCGCCACCAGACGTTCCCAGATGAGCTTGTACAGCCGGTACTGGTCTCTTGAGAGCGAGCTTTTCACCTGTTTTGGTTCATACATGATCGATGTCGGCCGGATCGCCTCGTGGGCATCCTGGCTGTTGCTGCTTTTAGCATTCTTGCGCTCGCCATGGCGGATGTATTCTTCGCCGTACTTTTCCGTAATAAACGTCCGGGCTTCTTCCTTGGCGGTTTGGGAGACCCTGGTGGAGTCTGTCCGCATATAGGTGATTAAACCGACAGTGCCAGCCGGTTTACCCAGATCAATACCTTCATACAGCTGCTGGGCCACCATCATCGTCTTTTTCGCACGGAAATTCAGCTTTCGCGCTGCCTCCTGCTGCAGGGACGAGGTCGTGAACGGCTGTACCGGATTGCGTTTACGTTCTTTTCTCGTGACCTTTGTTACTTCAAACTGATCGCCTTTCATCTTTTGAAGCACGCCGTCAACATCTTCCCGGGAGGCAAGCGCCTGCTTTTCTTTCGCTGTGCCGTGAAATTTCGCTTCAAATTCCGCTTCCCCGTCCGAGAACGTTCCATTAATACTCCAGTATTCTTCCGGAATAAACGCCTTGATTTCTTTTTCCCGGTCAATAATCATTTTTACAGCAATCGACTGTACCCGTCCGGCACTCAATCCTTTTTTCACTTTCTTCCATAGTAATGGACTAATGTTGTAGCCGACGAGGCGGTCAAGTATCCGGCGGGCCTGCTGGGCGTCCACAAGATCCATATTGATGGATCGGGGATGCTTAAATGCATCCTTCACCGCCGTTTTTGTAATTTCGTTAAAAACAACCCGGCATTCCGAATCCTCATCAATGTTTAAGCTGTGCGCCAGATGCCAGGCAATAGCTTCACCCTCTCTGTCAGGGTCGGCTGCGAGATATACTTTTTTCGCTTTTTTTGCAGCCGTTTTTAATTCTTTTAAAACTGGACCTTTCCCGCGTATCGTTATATATTTCGGGTCATAATTGTTTTCAGTGTCGACTCCCATTTGGCTTTTCGGCAGATCTCTTACGTGCCCCATTGAAGCTTTCACCGCATATTTTTTCCCTAAATACTTTTCGATTGTTTTTGCTTTTGCGGGAGATTCCACGATGACTAAATAGTCGGCCATTCCTCTTCTCCCCTTTGTCTCAATGAAATATTACCATTATTAACTCGAATAAATTACTCTGTCAAATAGTGATGCTTTTATGGTCTTACTCGTTTCAGTGCGTTTTGTGCTTGAAATCACAATTATTCTTTCACAGTTTACCGAACGTGTCTAGCATAACATACGGAAAATTTAAAATTCCGTTTCAATTCCGTCAGCTGTTATGAGACGCTGTCCACCTGCCGGATATGCTTAAATCCTCCGGCTGGATAACCGGGAGAGCACCATCATAAATCAGCTGATTTGTACCCGCACTCTGTCTGGAAAACACGGATCCCGGCAGTGCGCAGACCTCCCTGCCCTGTTCAAGCGCAAGCGATGCCGTAATGAGGGAACCGCTGTTTACATCCGCTTCCACCACAAATATTTTATCAGACAGACCGCTGATAATGCGGTTTCTGGCCGGGAAGTGCCATTTTTTCGGTGATCTGTCCGGAGGATATTCGCTCAAAAGCAGCCCCGCGGCAGCAATATTTTTTGCCAGAGCGAGATGTTCCTTCGGATAAATACGGCCAAATCCGGAGCCTAGCACCGCAATAGCCGGCGCTCCCATTGTTAATGCCTGCCGGTGGGCGTGCCCGTCCACGCCTCTTGCCAGTCCGCTGACAATCTGCACCTGCCCAGGAGGAAGAAATGCTTCCACAGCTGCTTTGCCGTAGGAAGTCATGCTCCGGGAGCCGACTACCGCCAGCCGGGGACTGTCTTGAAGCAGCTCTGTGTTCCCTTTCGTGTAAAGCACCCACGGCGCATCGTATATTGACTTTAAAGACGACGGATAGCGTTCGTCAAAATATGTAATCCACCCGATACCCTGCTCCCGGTACCAAGCGAGCCTCCGCTGCACGGCAAGCTGGGACATATATTCCCGCCAGGCAGTCAAATGGGCGCTGTTTACAGGCAGAAGATGAGGGTGCGTAAAAGGTAAAAGTAATTCACGGTCACGGCGCAGCAGCTCTGCTACGTGCTTCCATTGAAAATAGGGAAATTCGTGGACAGCCAGAAGCCGTTCATTAAAGGAGAGATTTTGCATGAGGAGTAGTCCTTTCATGGGGGAATAATGGTTTTAGGGGGAACACGGGGAAGAAAAAGAAAACCTCCGCCTGCCCAAAAGAGGCAGCGGAGGGCGGTTATTTTATACTTGTGGTTCGTGGGTGAGGCATTTTTCGTGCAGACCGCGTTCTTTCAGAACGTTGATCATCGTATCACCGATTTCTGCCGGTGTCGCTGCTACCTGCACGCCGCTTTCGTTTAACGTTTTAATTTTTTCCTCTGCGGTGCCTTTACCGCCGGAAATAATCGCGCCGGCGTGGCCCATCCGTTTTCCTGGAGGGGCTGTCGCACCGCCGATGAAGCCGACTACTGGCTTGGTCATATTCTGCTTGACCCATTCAGCTGCTTCTTCCTCAGCTGTGCCGCCGATTTCACCGATCATGATCACGGCTTCTGTATCCGGATCGTCATTAAAGGCCTGCAGCACGTCGGTAAAGCTTGTGCCGTTTACCGGGTCGCCGCCGATACCGACAGCTGTCGACTGGCCGATGCCTGCTTTGGTAAGCTGGTCTACGGCTTCATACGTCAGTGTACCCGAACGGGAAACAACACCTACGTGTCCTTTTTTATGAATGTAGCCCGGCATAATGCCGATTTTGCACTCGTCCGGTGTAATAACGCCCGGGCAGTTTGGACCGACAAGGCGGGTGCGCTTGCCTTCCATAAAACGCTTCACTTTAATCATATCAAGAACCGGGATGCCTTCAGTGATGCAGATGGCAAGATCAAGGTCTGCGTCCACTGCTTCAATGATCGCGTCCGCTGCGAAAGCAGGCGGAACGTAAATAACCGACACGGTAGCACCGGTTGCTTCCACTGCGTCATCAAGCGTGTTGAAAACCGGCACGCCTTCAACTTCCGTGCCGCCTTTACCCGGCGTCACGCCGCCGACGATTTTCGTACCGTACTCTAACGCCTGCTGAGTGTGAAAGAGGCCGGTAGATCCTGTAATTCCCTGAACAACTACTTTTGTATCCTGATTAATATAAATGCTCATAGGTCGATGGTCCCTGCCTTTCTATTGAACTAACGAAACAATTTTTTGCGCACCGTCTGCCATAGAGTCCGCTGCTGTAATATTCAATCCGGATTTTTCCAGAATTTCTTTGCCTTTTTCTACGTTCGTGCCTTCCAAACGTACAACAAGCGGAATCTCCAGTCCAGTCTGCTTCGTAGCTTCCACTACCCCGTCAGCGATGACGTCGCACTTCATGATTCCACCGAAGATGTTAACGTAAATGCCTTTAACAGCATCATCTTCAAGGATAATTTTAAATGCTTCCGTTACTTTTTCAGCCGTCGCACCGCCGCCAACATCTAGGAAGTTCGCCGGATCGCCGCTGTAGTGCTTAATGATATCCATTGTAGCCATCGCAAGACCGGCACCATTGACCATGCAGCCGATATTGCCGTCGAGGGCAATGTAGCTTAAGTCGTATTTGGAAGCTTCGATTTCCTTAGGATCCTCTTCATCGAGGTCACGGTAATCAAGTATTTCTTTTTGACGATAAAGGGCGTTTGAATCAAAATTGAATTTCGCATCAAGCGCCATTACTTTCCCGTCCCCGGTCGTTACGAGCGGGTTAATTTCTGCGATAGAGCAGTCGTTGTCGATAAATACTTTGGACAGGCCAAGCATGAACTTCACTGCTTCTTTCAGAAGGTCTGTCGGTATATTCATGTTAAATGCCATACGACGGGCCTGATAAGGCTGCATACCGATAGCTGGATCAATGTATTCGCGGAATATTTTTTCCGGATTTTCTTCAGCTACTTCTTCGATCTCTGTTCCGCCTTCTTCAGAGCCCATCATCACAATGCGGGACGATACACGGTCGAGCACAACACCTAAGTAGTATTCCTTCTTGATGTCGCTTCCCTCTTCGATGTAAAGACGTTTCACTTCTTTACCTTCCGGTCCGGTCTGATGGGTAACCAGTGTTTTGCCGAGGATTTCGTCAGCATATTTGCGGACGTCATCGAGGTTTTTAGCGAGCTTGACCCCGCCGGCTTTCCCTCTTCCACCTGCGTGGATCTGGGCTTTTACCACTGTTACGTCAGAACCCAGTTCTTTTGCGGCTGCTTCTGCTTCATCTACCGTAAATGCAACTTTTCCGTTAGGGACTGCCACTCCGTATTTACGAAGGAGCTCTTTTCCCTGGTACTCATGAATATTCATGCTTTTTCCCCCTCACCGTTACAATACGAATCCTTCTATCGACTGTGTAAGTGATTACAAAATCGAATCTGGGCAGAACGAAAGCCTCTAAATAGCCTCGCTCTCTCCCACACATCCTTTATCGTATAGAAATTTAGAAAAAAATTCAACATTTCCGTGAAAGTTTCTGCTGCGCGGTTTAGTTTTCATTTTTACCAGCCGTTTTTTTATCCATCCGGTAGATAAAGGCGAAGATTTCCGCCACCACTTCATACAGCTCTTCCGGAATTTCTTCATTCCATTCAAGCTCATGAAGCATATGTACAAGCCCGGCATCTTTATGCACCGGGACGTCCTGTTCAGCGGCCGCTTCGATAATTCGTTCCGCGGTCCATCCCCGCCCCTTCGCTTTGACTGCCGGCGCCTGTGAAGTGCCCTGCTTATAATTAAGTGCCACTGCTTTTTTCGTGGTCCAGTTCTGGTTGGAGGTCATATCCGAATATCAAATGCTCCTTTCCGTCCGGGCTCCCGGCCGTGCGGCCCGGCCGGAAGGGCTTCTTCTTCGTGCCACTGAAGCGACACCAGCTGGTAGTTCAGCGAAGCCATTGCCGTTTTCAGCATGGGCTGAAAAAGATGCAGCGGCTGTTCCGGGCGCGGGTTTTCACTGCTGATATTTACCGTCACGTTTCGTTTATAAATCTGCACATCAGCGATTAAAACGCCGAGCCGGTCCATCTCGAGCTGAAATAAAATATGGCACGTATCCGGATCGAGTTTTCCGTCTTCAGTACGTTTTCCCTCCCAGTGAACAACAGCATCCGAAAGCATCTCCCCCCACTTCGCCGGAAGATGGGAGAGCTGCTGCAGCCATGCCTCCTGCTCGGTCTGCTGCATGAGCTGCTGACCGGCCACATGGGCGACGGTCCGTTCATGCTGGGGTGAGAGTTCAGCTCTCGACATAATATGCACCTGAGCCTGCTCTAAATGCCTGTAAGACGTCTGCATCGCTTCTTTGCTCCCGCTTTCCGCCCAGGAAGACCAGCTCGAGTTGCCGGTATAACTTTTCAGCCATTCCACCATCTGCGGCGTATTGGCAAGCACCGTCACTGCTTCCGGGACCAGCGCGTGCCAGGCTCTCATTAGAGCCTTTGCGCTCAGCTGCGGCGAACTGCCCGGCTGCTGGATCGTCTGATGCAGCTTTGCCGCGTCTTCCACTTGGGACTGAAGCCATTTTTCCACGGACCCGCTGCTTACGGCGCCCTGACCGACATGCTGCAGAAAGGCTTCAGCGTTCAATGGAGGCTGAAGGCCCGCAAATAGCCGGTGGATCAGCTGGGCAGCCTGACCGTTTTTGTCAATGACAGCCGCCGCGGCTGCTGCGGCGAACAGCTGCATCGGCTTTGTCGGTGCTTCGATGTCTCCTTTAAAGCTTCCCGGGGTGAGCACGGCGCTGCTGATGGACTGATGAACAGCGTCAGACGTTTTGTGCTGTGCAAGCAGCACAGTTAAATCCTGTGCCGGCGAGGGGCCGTGCAGCACCTGGTGGGCACTTTGAAAGATGGATGCTTTTAAAGGGGCACCTGCGCCGAGCATCCATTGAATCGTCTGCATCCCCTGCTTATTTACGGCGCCTTCCCCTTTTAGCAGCTGCACGCTTTTCTGGAGCGTTTCCCTCGTTACAGGCAGCTGCATCTGTTCAAACATGCGGAATATGTACTGCTCCTGCTTTCCGGAAGGCAGGCCGAACAGCTTCAGGAGCGCATGGCCTTTATCACCGGAAGAAGTGGCAGCCTCGTTTGCTGCCACCTGCCACACCTGCCGGCCGTGTTCATTTTTCACCTGAAAATAATATGACTTTCCGGCTTCAACCGGTGCCTCCAGGGAAGCGTGATACACCCTCCCGTGCACAGTAACTGCCGCCCGTTGGCCTGGATAAAGCTGTTTGACAGTACCTTTAATAATCTGCCCGGCTTTAATTTCTTCATTTCCGGCTTGTCCTGTACGGTTTCCGGCAAACGTGGACGGCAGCGACAGCTTCATCGATTTTCTCTCCTTTTACGAACGACGGTACCCGGATACCGGCTGAAACGAATACCGGTGGATGGCACACCCGCCGAGACGATTTAAGCCGTCCAGGTGATTCTGGGTACCGTAGCCCTTGTTGCTGGCAAAATCATAGTCCGGATAAAGCGTATGATAGTACTGCATATAACGGTCCCGTTCCACCTTCGCCAGAATAGAGGCAGCCGCAATCGACACGCTCCGGCTGTCCCCCTGCACGAGCGACTGCTGTTCAATATGTAATGGAAGGGTCATCGCATCTACGAGCAGGGCATCCGGAGCAGGTTTAAGATCCGCCACAGCCGTCCGCATAGCCTTTTTGGTTGCCTGGTAAATATTCAGACGATCGATTTCGTCCGCCTCGATATGAACAACGCTCCAGGCGACCGCCACCTCTTTAATTTTTATTTCAAGCTCTTCACGTTTTTTGGCGGAGAGCATTTTGGAGTCATTTACTTCTATCAGGCTGACGTCCTTTGGCAGCACAACAGCAGCCGTAGTCACCGGCCCGGCCAGCGGCCCGCGCCCGACTTCATCCACTCCAGCCACCGCCTCGAAACCCCGGTCCCAATAATCCTGTTCAAACGAAAGCCGGCGGCAGAAGTCCTCGTACTTTTCCTGCTTCTGCTTCTGTCGCTTAGCATACCGCTGCAGCTCCTTCTGGACACCAGCCCGGGAGTCTTCCTTCCAGGCCTCCAGAAGCTCTGCATCCGGCTCCTCATGTGTCTGCAAATATTCCTTTACAGCTGTTATCGTCCATTTCTCCAATATTTTCACCTCTGCTGCACAATTATTCGCTCACGTCATCGTCCGGGCGTTCGAGACTGATGCGGCCGAGCAGCCCGCCGCGGAACTCGCGTACGACCATTTCACCTGCTTTTTCGTAATCGATTTCCGCTCCTGCAAGCAGCGCTCCCCGCTTACGTCCAATGTCTTCAAACCACTCCAGCGACGTCTCCCTCGGCTTATCCTCAAGGCCGAAACGCTGAAGCAGCTTTTCGGGGTAATACTCCTGGCAGATCCCGATAATAAAATAAGCAATATCCTGCAGATCCAACAGCTCGTCTTTAATAGCACCTGTCGCTGCGAGACGTTCCCCGACGTAAGGGTCTTCGAACTTCGGCCAGAGAATGCCCGGGGTGTCGAGCAGATCCATTTCCTTGCCCATTTTCAGCCACTGCTGGTTTTTCGTAATTCCCGGACGGTCACCGATTTTAGCTGTTTTTTTTCCGATCCACTGATTGATGAGCGTCGATTTGCCGACGTTCGGGATGCCGATAATCATTGCCCGTATAGCCCTTGGCTTAATGCCTTTTCTTTTCCACCTGGCCTGGAGCCGTTCCGTCTGCTGAAGTGCCGCTTCTTTAATCACATGCAGGCCCTTCTTGTGCTTGGAATCCACATCCACCGCCTCAATTCCCTGGTCGCGGTAATACTGCTTCCATTCCTCGGTTACTTTAGGATCAGCCAGATCGGCTTTGGTTAATACGATCACCGATGGCTTATCCTGAATAATCGTTTCAAGCAGCGGATTCCGTGAGGACCGGGGGATTCTTGCATCTGCGAGCTCGATAACCACATCCACCTGCTTTAATTTGCTCTGCACTTCCTTTTGCGCCTTGTCCATATGTCCGGGATACCATTGAATGTCCATATCTCTGCCTCCTTTCAAATTAAAATGGCGATGGCCACATATGAGTAAGCGGCCAGAATGTTATTACCGCTTCCCCGACAATCTCCTCTTCTTCTACGAGTCCGATCGCCCGGGAGTCATAGCTGTTCGGACGGTTGTCGCCCATCACAAACACCTGCCCTTCAGGAATACGGCTCCGGCCCGTTTTCTCCTTCAGGGTGAAATCGGTTGTCGCCGGGATAGGGCCTGCTGCCAGGGTCTTTTTATCAAGAAACGGCTCATCCACCTGCTCCCCATTAATAAAAAGCTTATCGTTCCTGTATTCGAGCGTATCGCCCGGCAGTCCGATGATCCTTTTAATGTAATCATCTTTATTATTGGCGTGGAAAACGACCACATCAAACCGGTCCCACTCGTGCAGCCATTTGCTTGATTTATTCAACAGCATCCGGTCTTCGTCATGAATGGTCGGCTCCATTGATTCGCCTTTCACAACGACTGGAGCTACAAACAGCCAGCGTGCTGCCAATGCAATAAGTAATGCAATCATAATCACTGTCAGAAGATGCAGCCAATTGATGGGAAAACGGCGTTCATTCATGCGGTCGATTCCTTTCTTTATATAGTTTATCCGTATGAAAAAAGCTGCAGACGGAATACTCCGCTGCAGCTTTTTCTCCTGTGTCTTATCGAAGTTCTTTGATACGCGCAGCTTTTCCACGCAGGTTACGGAGATAGTACAATCTAGCTTGACGTACTTTACCGCGGCGTTTCACTTCAATCTTATCGATTCTTGGGGAATGAAGCGGAAGAGTTCTCTCCACACCAATTCCGTAGGAAACCTTACGCACAGTGAAAGACTCGCTGATGCCTCCGCCGCGACGTTTAATAACGACGCCCTGAAACACCTGTACACGTTCACGGGAGCCCTCGACAACTTTCAAGTGCACTGCTACAGTGTCACCTGGGCGAAAGTCCGGGAGATCCGATTTTAACTGTTCCTTCGTTATGTCGCGAATAAGTTGTTGCATTTGTATTCGCCTCCTTCTCTCGCATGCTCTTGTCCACGATGAAAACAGCGGAGCACCGTAATTGATGACTATTCAGTCACAAAATGAATCATAGCACATTCCACGGGTGGAATCAACCGCCGGATTTACGTCTGATCGGTATATTTTTCCCAAAGATCCGGCCGGCGTTCTTTTGTTCTCTTTATTGCCTGGCTTTGCCGCCATTCAGCGATTTTTCCGTGGTCGCCGGACAGCAGAATGTCCGGCACCACCATGCCGCGGAAGTCCGCCGGACGGGTATACTGCGGATACTCCAGCAGCCCGTCCTCAAACGAATCTGTATGGGCGGACTGTTCATTGCCGAGCACTCCGGGCAAAAGGCGCGTAATGCTGTCTGCCATAACCATCGCGCCTAGTTCACCGCCGGTCAGCACAAAATCGCCGATCGAGTATTCATCCGTAATTAAATGCTCGCGGATCCGTTCGTCATAGCCTTCATAATGACCGCATATAAACATCAGCCGGTCTTCGCCGGCAAGCTCCCGGGCGTCCTCCTGCTTAAACGGCTTTCCCTGCGGGCAGAGAAGAATAACCCGGTCCGGCGGAGCATCACCTGCGCTTTTGACCTGGGCAGCAGCGTCAAATACCGGCTGCGGCTTCAATACGAGACCGGCGCCCCCGCCGTACGGGTAATCATCCACCTTGTTATGCTTGTCGTCTGTATAGTCCCTTATGTCATGGGTGTGAAAGGAGACGTGCCCCCTCTCAGCGGCACGGGCAAGAATAGAGTGGCCGAATACACTTTCAAACATACCCGGAAACAAGGTTAAAAAATCCATTCTCATTCCGGCAGCATTCCCTTCATTACCCTTACGGTAATACGTTTTTCGGCAACGTCCACATGCCGGACGACTTCTTCAATATAAGGAAGCAGAATGTCCTGCCGCCCTTCTGCCGGCTCCACCACCCACACGTCATTGGCTCCCGGGGTCAGGATTTCTTTCACATAACCGAGGCGGGTGCCTTCTTCCGTATAGACGTCTGCATCGATGATTTCATGAAAATAATATTCCGTTTCTTCAAGCGGGGCAAGCGCCGTTTCCGGTACAAAAAGCGCCGCATTTTTCATCCAGTCCACATCATCAATCGAATGAAACCCTTCGAATGTGAGCAGAATAAACTGCTTATGCGGACGGGAGCTTTTAATGACCAGCGGTTCATGGCCTGCTTCTGCCTCCGGCTTCTCCACGTATACCTCCTGCCCGGGCTGAAAACGCTCCTCCTCAAAGTCGCTGACGGATTTTACCCTGACTTCCCCCCGTACGCCGTGCGTATTTACAATCGTGCCTATATTAAACCATTCCATCTTCGTCACTCGCTTTATGTTTTGATCTGATTTCTTTTACAATGCCCTCTTCCACTACAATGGTCCCCCAGTGCTCGCCTTCATGCCATGCGCTCCCCACCTCGATATCAAACATCACTTCCGTCGTGCCAAATGAAAGCTCCGAGCCGATCGGAAGATGCTCGAGCTGGTTCTGCAAGAAATAAAGCTGCTGCAGCTCTTCCTTTCGTTTTTCAATTTCCTTGTTGAATTTATCCATGGCCGACCAGCGGCCGTTCTCGGTCTCCCGTTCCTTGTTCTGCTTCTGCTTTTGAAAACGAAGCTGCTCCGTTTCCTCCAGCAGCCGGGATTTCTGCTGCTCGTATTTTTCCTGCAGCTCCTCTTTCAATGTTTCCGTCAGAATATGGTGAACGTTCATTTTTTTCATTACACGCACTTTATCACCTCTTCAAGGGCCCCGAAGCGGCAGCTAAACAGGGAGCTATTTTTGATCGTTCAACAGGGTAAGACGGACGTTTTTTCCTTCAGCCGAGGCTTTCGCCTGCAGGAGCGTTCTCACCGCCTGAATCGTTTTGCCCTGCCTGCCGATTACTTTTCCCGCGTCCTCCGGATGAACCCTCACTTCAATAAGCACCCGTCCGTTCTCTTCCGATTCCGTCATATTTATATCATCCGGATAATCCACGATCCGCTCCAATATTATGTAGGCAAAAGATTTCATCCACTCATCCTTTCCTGATATGTATTATTTTATCACAAACAAGCGGTCCCCGGGTCTTTCTCCGCAGGCAGAGGGTATAAAGGCATGCCGCTGCATAAAAAAAGACCGCCTCGCCCTCTTCATTCCCTAAGGAAATGACGGGCACAGACGATCTTTTTAGCTTATTACTTTGCGTGCTTTTCGTTGTGCAGACGGGTCATAAGACCTTCCTGCGAAAACAGGTTACGAACAGTATCCGATGGTTTAGCACCGTCGAGCATCCACTTAAGAGCCTTCTCTTCGTTCACGTGGAACTCGGCAGGGTTAGTCAGCGGGTTGTACGTACCGATTTCTTCGATAAAACGTCCATCACGTGGTGCCCGGGAATCCGCTACTACCAAACGGTAGAAAGGACGCTTGTTCGAGCCCATGCGCTTTAATCTGATGCGCGTTGCCATATGCAAACACCTCCATTTTTTTCTCACATTTGCTTATTATAATAGCTTCTTTACGTGCTGTAAAGTGTTTTTCCTTGCCATACAAAAATTTTACATGAATGGCATCGAAAAATTGCCTTTTTTCTTGCCCTTCTGCTGCGAAGTCATCTGCTTCATCATTTTTTTCATGTCCTCAAACTGCTTGAGCAGACGGTTTACGTCCTGGATCGTCGTGCCGCTTCCTTTGGCAATCCGGCGCTTACGGCTTGCGTTCATCAAAGATGGATGCTGGCGTTCCTCTCTGGTCATGGAACGAACGATTGCCTCCACCCGTGTAATCTGATTGTCATCCATCTGGACATTTTTAAGGCCTTTCATTTTGCCGGCGCCAGGGATCATGCTCATAATATCTTCCATCGATCCCATGTTACGCACCTGGCCGAGCTGTTCGAGAAAGTCGTCGAACGTGAGATCCTGCGACCGCATTTTCTTTTCAAGCTCTTTGGCTTTGTCTTCATCCACATTGGTTTGTGCTTTTTCAATCAGGGAGAGCATATCGCCCATGCCGAGAATTCTTGAAGCCATCCGTTCCGGGTGAAACGGTTCAATGGCGTCAATTTTCTCTCCGGTACCGGCGAATTTGATCGGTTTATCCGTCACCGATTTAACCGACAGCGCTGCCCCGCCGCGGGTGTCCCCGTCAAGCTTCGTCAGCGTCACGCCGGTAATGCCGAGCTGTTCATTAAAGCTTTCTGCCACGTTGACAGCGTCCTGCCCGGTCATCGAGTCCACCACGAGCATGATTTCATCCGGATTGACTGCTTCTTTCATACGCTGCAGCTCGTCCATCAAAGAATCATCCACGTGCAGACGGCCGGCTGTATCAATAAACAGATAATCGTAATGCTCTTCTTTAGCTTTTGCGAGCGACTGTTTGGCAATATCAACCGGGTCTGCTTCGGTTCCGAGAGAGAAGACGGGCATGTTCAGCTGCCGGCCCAGCGTCTCGAGCTGATCAATCGCTGCCGGACGGTAGACGTCCGCTGCCGCCATCAGAGGCTGGCGGTTTTTGTTTTTCCGCAAATAATTCGCAATTTTTGCGGATGTCGTCGTTTTCCCGGCGCCCTGCAGCCCGACCATCATTACTACCGTCGGCGCTTTAGCCGCTTTTGCAATTTCCGCCTGTTCGCCGCCCATCAGCTGGGTCAGCTCTTCGCTGACCACCTTGACCACCTGCTGGCCAGGCGTTAAGCTTTTCATCACTTCCTGGCCGGTCGCACGATCTTTTACGCTGTTGACGAACTGCTTTACGACTTTGTAGTTGACGTCTGCTTCAAGCAGCGCGAGCCGTACTTCGCGCATCATTGCTTTAACGTCTTCATCCGTAACTTTCCCACGGCTCTTCATATGGTCAAACGTGGACTGCAGACGTTCGCCTAATCCTTCAAATGCCATTACGAAACCCCTTCCTCTTCTAAATTTTCCAGCGTCTCTACCGCTTCAAGCAGCTGCGTTTTTTCCGGGAAATCGTCCGGAGCCAGCGCCTTTAACTGCTCGTACAGCGCCAGGCGCTTCTGGTATTTTTTATATAATCCAAGTTTTTCCTCATATTCCTCAAGCATCGTCTCGGTGCGCCGGATATTGTCGTACACCGCCTGACGGCTGACGTTAAATTCCTCCGAAATTTCACCCAGCGAAAAGTCGTCTAAATAATACCTTTCCAAATAGAGCCGCTGCTTGTTTGTCAGCAGCGGCTGGTAAAAATCAAACAGTGAATTCATCCGAACTGTTTTTTCGAGCATGCATACCACCTCTGGCGTTAAGTGCAATTACTTTACAGTTCATCTTACGAACCACAGCGTTTCTTGTCAAGAAATTGCGTAACCGGATGCTACCGCTCCTCTGCATCGGCCGGCGTCTGTTCAATCATATCCTTAAACAGCCCGTAAACGAAATCCTCCGCTTCGAATGGCTGCAGATCATCCAGCTTTTCTCCGAGCCCGACCATTTTTACCGGAATGTTCAATTCGTTGCGGATCGCCATTACAATACCGCCCTTCGCGGTCCCGTCAAGCTTCGTTAAGATGATGCCGGAAACCTCCGTTGCCTCCCGGAAGGTTTTTGCCTGACTCATGGCATTCTGGCCGGTGGTAGCGTCCAGAACGAGAAGCACTTCGTGAGGTGCCTCGGGAATTTCCCGCGTAATAACACGCTTTACTTTCGCAAGCTCATTCATTAGATTGACCTTGTTCTGCAGACGGCCTGCCGTATCACAGAGAAGCACATCTGCCTGTCTAGATTTTGCTGACTTGATCGCATCGTAAATGACCGCCGCCGGGTCACTGCCGGCCTGCTGCTTGATAACGTCCACTCCGGCACGCTCTCCCCAGCCCTCGAGCTGCTCAATTGCCCCGGCACGAAACGTGTCCCCGGCTGCGAGAACAACTTTTTTTCCTTCTGCTTTCATTTGATGGGCCATTTTCCCGATCGTTGTCGTTTTCCCGACGCCGTTCACGCCGACAAAAAGCATGACAGTCATACCGTCCGGATTCATGTTAAGCTTGGAATCTTCTCCGGTGCGGTCCAGCTTTTCCGCCATTTTTTCCGTAATCAGCGGAGTGAGCTTTTCCGTCGTCCGGATATTTTTCAGGAGCGATTCGTTTCGCAGCTCGTCGATGATTTCCATCACAGTTTCCACACCGACATCTGAGCTGATCAAAATTTCTTCGAGTTCTTCAAAGAAATCTTCATTTACTTCGCGGTACTGGGCAAACAGTTCATTCATCGCTTCGGAAAAAGAAGATCTTGTTTTTGCCAGCCCTTCACGGAAACGGCTCGAAAGCGAAACACGCCGTTCTTCTTCGGGTTCTTCTTTACCTGATTCCTGTGCTTCCTGCTTCGCTTCTTCCCTGGCTTCTTCTTCCGCCGCTTCGCCGGCCATTCGTTTTTTTAATCGTTGAAAAAGACTCATGCTTTTCACTCCTTACACTTCCAGTAGTTCATCCGCTTCTTCCAGGCGGACAGATACCATTTTTGATACGCCTGATTCTTCCATTGTAATTCCATAAAGTACATCGGCTTCCTCCATGGTAGCCTTACGGTGGCTGATCACAATAAACTGAGTCGTTTCACTGAACGAGCGCAGGTATTTCGCAAAGCGTACGAGGTTCGCTTCATCAAGAGCGGCTTCCACTTCGTCCAGTACGCAGAACGGAGCCGGTTTTACTTTAATAATGGCAAACAACAGCGCGATGGCTGTCAGCGCCTTCTCCCCACCGGATAGAAGAGACAGGTGCTGCCTTTTTTTACCGGGCGGCCGGGCGGAAATATCCACTCCCGTATGAAGCAGATTCTCCGGATCCGTAAGCACCAGATCCGCTTCCCCGCCGCCAAACAGCTTCGCAAAGACGTGCTGAAATTCTTCGCGGATCGCATGATACGTAGCGGCAAAACGCTCCGTCACTTCTGTGTCCATTTCATCGATCACATCCTGCAGCGACTGTCTTGCCTCCATCAGATCCTCCTGCTGGCTGCTTAAAAAGCGGTGACGCTCCGTGACCCGTTCGCATTCTTCAATCGCCCTGAGATTCACAGTTCCGAGCTCTTCGATGCCAAGCTGAAGCAGGTGCACTTCGTCTTTTGCCTGCTCCGGGCTTACGGACAGCGTATGCTTCTGTTTCGCCCGTTCAAACGATAATTCATATTCTGACTGCAGGTAGGTGATTTTATTTTCGAGCGTCACATCGAGACGGTTCATGCGCACCGTTGTTTCATGAAGACGGTCCCGGCTTTCCTGAAAGCGGTCATTCTGAACTGAGGCTGTTGCTTCGATTTGTTCTGCAGCACGGGCTGCACGATTCTTTTGTTCATTCAGCTGTTCCTGCAGCCGCTCAATCTTTTCCTTAGCAGCTTTCGCTTCTTCGACCAATTCATCCCAGTCCTGGCTGCTATGGTCGTTATTTAAATGCTCCTCCCAGGCAGCCGCCCGCTCTTTACGCCCGGCCACCGCCTGTTCGAGTTCTTCCTTTTCCCTTTGCAGCCGCTCTTTTTCTTTATGCTGGGCAGAAACGTTTTCCCGGAGCGCCGCCGTCTGCACTTTGGCTTCTGTTTCCTGCTCCCGAAGTGCTGCTTCTTCCTCGTCCCGCCTGGAGTACTCCTGCTCGAGTGCGTCGATCGATGCTTTTAGTTCTCCAATGGCTTTTTCGACTCTTGCCCGGTTTTCTTCAAGCACCTGCAGACGCTCATCAAGACGTTCTTTCTCTTCCTCAAGCGAGGAATATTCCCGGTCAAACATGCCGAGACGGGAATCAAGGCGGTCGTGCTCCTGCTCACTTTTACGGCGTGCTTCCTTTTTCTCCTCAAGCTGCCCGGTATACTCCCGGGCTCTCTGCTGCTTATCGCTCGCAGCCGCTTTCTGCTTTTTTACAGCCTGCTTCGTCTGATCAACTGTTTTCTCCCAGGCTGCAGTCTTTTCTTCTATTTCCGATAAATTATTTCTTAACTCGCGAAGCTCACGCTGTTTTTCGAGAAGCGTGCCCTTCTGGTTCTGCATTTTCCCTCCGCTCATCGAGCCCCCGGGGTTTACGACATCTCCTTCAAGAGTGACGATGCGGATTTTATAGCTGCACGCTGCCGCCAGGCGGTTAGCCGTTTCCAGCTGGTCCACTACAAAAATATGGCCGAGCAGTTGGTCACGGACATGCTCATATCCCTGGCGGACATGCACAAGCTCTCCGGCCGTGCCGACAAAACCGGTAAACGTCTGTGCTTTTTCATAGCTGGACCGGTCGGCCCGTCTTGGACGCACCGTTTCGGAGGGGAGCAGCGTCGCCCGCCCCTTCTGATGCTTGCGCAAATACGCAATTGCCTCGCGTGCGTCTTTTTCGGTCTGCGTCACAATACGCTGGAGGGAAGCGCCAAGCGCCGTTTCCATCGCCTCCACATATTCTCCCGGTACATCCATCAGCTCAGCCACCGAGCCGATAATGCCTGAAAGCTTTTGTTCCCGGGCCTTTAAAATTTCTTTGGCCCCCTGGTAATAGCCGGCATACTCCTCCTGCATTTCTTCAAGCATACGGATTTTTGATTTTTTTTCGTCAACGTACCGGTACGCTTTATACAGTTTGTCTTCCTGCTCTTTTAATTTTTCTTCCAGGCGCTCTTCTTCTCTGGTGGCTGCTTCAGCTTCCGAGCGCGCGTTTTCCGTTTGGAGGGAGAGCGCTTCCTCTTCTTTTTTCTGCTCCTTAACGAGCTGCGCGGAATTCCCGCGCTCTTCAAGAAACGATTGATTATCCTCTTTCAATGCTCTCATACGCCGCTCGAGAGAAGCTTTCTGGTCTGTCACGTATCGGGTTTCGTTTCCTACAGACGCCTGTTCATTGAGTTTTTCAATGTATTCGCTTTTTTCTTCTTCAAGGTCTTTTCCGTTCATTTCCTGGTAGGAGCGCAGCTGCTTTTGAACCGAACGCAGTTCATTCATCCCGCTCGTGAGAGCTTCGTTTTCTTTTTCATACCGTTCTTTTTGCTCCCGGTAAGCGTTTGTTACGCTGCTCAGCTTTGCCTCGTCTTCCTCGAGTGCTTTTTTTTCTGCTTCTAGCTTTTCGGCTGCATGTTTTCCCTGTTCATTTGAAAGGTTACGGTCTCCTTCACGTTTTTCGAGATTTCTGGCCGCTTCCACATAGCCGCTCTGCACCTGTTGGTGGAACCGGGCAAGCAGCGCTTCGAAAGCCCGGGCTTTGCGGGCGGCCGCTTCCGTCTGTTCTTTTTTCTGCTTCCAGCGTCTGTTGTGCTGCTCTTCTTTTTTCTCCTGCTCCTGGGCTGCTTTCCAATCGGAATGCAGTTCTTCAATTTCATGCACGAGCAGAGCCGATTCCAGCGCTTCAAGCTCTTCACGCTTGGCGAGGTAGTCCTTCGCTTCGGATGCCTGTATCTGCAGCGGCTCCATCTGCTCATTCAATTCATGCAGAATGTCTTTTACCCGGTGCAGGTTCGCCTCTGTTGATTCAAATTTTCTTTCAGCTTCCTGCTTGCGCTGCTTGTATTTCAATACCCCGGAAGCTTCTTCAAACATCGCCCGCCGCTCTTCCGGCCGGCTGTTTAACACCTCTTCGACCCGGCCCTGGCCAATAATCGAAAAAGATTCTTTTCCCATGCCGGAATCCATAAACAGATCAATAATATCTTTGCGGCGGCATTTTGTCCGGTTCAGCAGATACTCGCTTTCTCCGGAGCGGTACAAACGGCGTGTCACGCTTATTTCACTGTATTCATATGGAAGGCTTCCGTCTTCATTATCAAGCACGAGCGTAACTTCCGCAATATTCAGCCCACGCCGGGTATCGCTTCCGGAAAATATCACGTCTTCCATGCGGGCGCCGCGCAGCGACCGGGCCGACTGTTCCCCGAGTACCCACCGGATGCTGTCGGAAATATTACTTTTGCCGCTGCCGTTCGGGCCGACGACGGTCGTAATGCCGGGGTTAAAATCAATATGTAAACGGTCGGCAAACGATTTAAACCCTTTAATTTCTATTCGTTTCAGGAACAAAGGTATGCCCCCTCTTATTTTATAGTATGTACTGACAGCGCCGGGCGCTGTCCTCCGCTGTTTATATTTTATCACAACACGCACGCTGGCAGAACTCGACCTAAATCCCCCTTTGTCAAACGCGGGAAAAACCACTACAATAATATTAACGTTGTCATTAAAACACCGTGGAAGCTTTTTAAAGAGATGAACCACGGGTTTTTAAACTGGACGGAGTGGAGGAGAAGAAATTCGCATGAGTTTAGAACAAGCAAGCCGTGATAACCTGGATTACATGATTACCGAACTGCAGAAAAAATTACAGATCGTCAATGTTTCTGTAATGCAGCCGGAGCATTATGACGTCGATCAATACCATGAGATTAAAGAAATCTACGACATGGTGGATTCCAAAAATAATATCAGCGTCAGCGAGATGCAGGCCATCGTTTCCGAGCTCGGCCATCTGCGCAAAGGCTGATCCGCACATTTAAACAACCGCCAGCGTTTGGCGGTTGTTTTTTTAATTTCGTTTATTCACGGCGCTGCAGCTGTTCAAGGGTAGCCTGGGCTGCCCGCTGCTCCGCTTCTTTTTTTGACCGTCCGCGGCCGGCACCGGCGCGCGCGTCGTTTAAGGAGACCGCCGAATGAAATTCCCTGTTATGGGCCGGCCCCTGCTCATCGGTGATTTCATAGGAAATCACGCCCAGGTTTTCCTTCTGGACGAATTCCTGCAGCTGGCTTTTGTAATCGGCTGTCACGGAAAACGCCCCTTCGTCGAGCTTCGGAAAGACGAAGCGCTCCAAAAACTGCTCGACGTTTGAAAGTCCCTGATCAAGATACATTGCTCCGACGAACGATTCGAATACGTCTGCGAGCAGCGCCGGCCGGGTCCGGCCGCCCGTCATTTCTTCGCCTTTCCCCATAAGGACCACATTTCCAAATTGCAATTCCTCGGCCAAGCTAGCTAGCGAAGCTTCACATACCATTGCGGCGCGGAGTTTTGTCATATCGCCTTCCGTCATGGAAGGAAATTCGCGGAACAAATGATTGGAAACCGCCAGCTCCAATACAGCATCGCCGAGAAATTCCAAACGTTCGTTATCCCTTACGTGCTTCATGCGATGTTCATTTACATAGGAAGAGTGCGTGAAAGCCTGGCGCAGCAGCTGCTCGTCTGCAAATGAAACCTGCAGCTCGCGGAGAATGGACTGCATAAGTTCATGCTGTCTGGCTGTAAATACTGCTTTCTCCCTGGACTGGCTTTTGGACGATGTAGGTTTTGGCAAAAATGAACCTCCCTTAAAATAATGTCGGGTATTACATAGAAAAGCCCAGCCCGCTTACACAGGACGTGGGCTTGCTTTCTACTACTGCTTCTCTATGTAATTGATTACATCACCGACTGTTTGAATTTTTTCTGCTTCTTCATCAGAAATTTCCAGATCAAATTCATCTTCCAGTTCCATGACTAATTCTACTACATCCAGAGAATCCGCGCCGAGATCTTCCTTAAAGGTCGCGTCTTTATTGACGTTCGCCTCATCCACCCCGAGGTGGTCTGCAACGATTTTTTTCACACGTTCGAGTGTTTCTGCCATTCCTTTCACCTCCTTTAAAGAATCGTTTCGGCTTCATTCCATTCTTTCCACTTCTGAGCGCGAATGAAACCGCTGTGTCACCGATATTTTATGGCATTACCATGCCGCCGTCAACATGCAGCGTCTGCCCGGTCATATATTTGGCGCTGTCTGAAGCGAGAAACAACACCGTATTGGCCACGTCTTCCGTCTCCCCGAGCTTTTGAAGCGGAATCTGCTGCATCATCTGCTCCTTCGTGTCTTCTTCGAGCTCGTCGGTCATTTCCGTGGAGATAAACCCTGGTGCGACAGCGTTCACCCGGATATTTCTCGAAGCAAGCTCACGGGCGAGCGTTTTCGTGAGCCCGACTACTCCTGCTTTTGATGCCGTATAGTTCGCCTGTCCGGGGTTGCCGGTCGTTCCTACGACAGAAGCCATATTGATGATCGTTCCGCCCCGTTTTTTCATCATCGGACGGGCCGCTGCCCGGGATGTTAAAAACACACTTTTTAAATTTGTATCAATGACGTCATCCCATTCGTCTTCTTTCATGCGCATTAACAGGTTATCCTTCGTGATACCGGCGTTATTTACAAGCACGTCAATACCGCCGAATTCCTCTGTCACCTGCTTGAGCATTTCTTTGACATCCGATTCATTCGATACATCCGCCTGGATCACAAGCGTCTTTACGCCGTGCTCTTTGCACTCCGAAGCGGTTTCCTCGGCTTTTTCCCTGCTGCCGGCGTAGTTGATCGCAACGTTCGCTCCCTGAGCGGCAAAGCCAAGGGCGATGGCTTTGCCGATACCTCTTGACGCCCCGGTTACAAGCACGCTTTGTCCTTCGAAATTCATGACGATGCACTCCTTTTTTCAAGCCATTTATCCAGCGATGCTTCGTCCTGTACTGCATGTACATCCAGGCCGCGGCGCTGAATCCTCCGGATCATTCCACTCAGGACGCTGCCAGGACCAATTTCTACAAATTCCGTTACACCAAGGTCAATCAGGCGGCGCACCGAATCTTCCCAGTGAACCGGGGAGGTTACCTGCGCAATCAGCTGCTGACGGATGGCGGATGGGTCCGAGGTTTCCTTGGCATCCACATTCGCTATGAGCGGGCGGCGCGGCCCGCGGATCTCAACGTTTTGCAGAGCATCCGCCAGCTTTTCCTCCGCCGGCTTCATAAACGAGGAATGAAAAGGACCGCTCACCTGCAGCGGCACCACTTTCTTCGCCCCGCGGTCCGGAGCGTGCTCCTCCACATAGCGCACGCCTTCCCGGCTTCCGGAGATAACAATCTGTCCGGGGGCGTTCAGGTTGGCCAGCTGTACTTTATCAGCGGCTTCTGTAGCTTCATCCACAAGCTCCTGCAGATCTTCACGCTCCATGCCCATAACTGCGGCCATCGTTCCTTTACCCTCGGGGTCCGCTTCAGCCATCCATTTTCCCCGTTTGGCCACAACAGCAGCGGCGTCTGCGAATTTGAGCGCGCCATTTGCCACCAGCGCCGAATACTCTCCGAGGCTGTGGCCGGCGGTGTAATCGGCCTGCACGCCCTTTTCCTCCACAAGCGCATGAAGGGCGGAGCTCATTGTAAGCAGTGCCGGCTGCGTGTATTCTGTCTGGGTTAATGTTTCTTCCGGGCCGTTAAACATAATATCGGTCAGGCTGTATCCAAGCGCTTCATCTGCTTCCTGAAAGACGGTACGGGCCGTCGGAGCGTTGTCATATAATTCTTTTCCCATTCCAACAAACTGGGATCCCTGACCAGGAAAAATAAAAGCCGTTTTTCCCATTGTAATGCCTCCTACTCTTCTAAGTGCTTCTGCATAAGGTGTGTCACGTTTTCCTGGGCCATCTGCCGGGCCTGGCGGATCGAATGATAGACGGAAATATGGTCGGATGACCCGTGACATTTAATCAGCGGCGCCTGCAGGCCCACAAGCGTAGCGCCGCCGTGATTGGAGTAATTCATTTTCTCACGTAGATGCGTCAGGCCTGTTTTCATCATGGCAGCAGCCAGCTTTGTCCGCAGACTTGCCATAAATTCTTTTTTCAGAAGCGAAAACAGAGTGGATGCAGTGCCTTCGATGGATTTTAACACGAGGTTTCCGGAGAAGCCGTCGCAGACCGCTACGTCACAGACACCATCGAGCAGATCCCTTGATTCCACGTTTCCGACGAAATTCACCGGAGCATGCTCGAGCAATTCATACGTCTCTTTCATTAAATTATTGCCCTTGCCCTTTTCTGTGCCAATATTAACAAGTCCGACCCGAGGGTTTTCAATGCCCCGTACCAGCTGCATATATGTACTGCCTAAAATCGCATGCTGGTACAGGTGATTCGCTTTTGCATCCATATTCGCTCCGGCATCAAGCAGCAGAAAACCGCTGCCGTCCACTGTCGGGAGTGTCGGAGCAAGTGCCGGGCGCTCTACGCCTTGTATTCTGCCGATATGCAGGAGACCTGCCGTCATAAAAGCTCCTGTATTGCCGCAAGAAATACCTGCCGCTGCCCGGCCCTCTTTCACTTCCTGTACGGAAAGAACCATCGAGGACTGCTTTTTGCGACGGATGGCTTTGGTCGGGGACTCGTCCCCGTCAATCACTTCATCGGTATGCAAAATATCAATACGTTCCGTCTTGGATAAATGTTTTTTTATTTGAGGCTCAGAGCCCACCAGTGTAATCTCGATATCTTTAAAAGCTTGAACAGCAGCCATTGCTCCAGCCACCTGGGCTTTAGGAGAATGATCGCCGCCCATCGCATCGACTACAATTCTCATTTTTTTAGTCTCCTTATTCGCTCACCGAAGCAGCGTGGGAACGGTACATGACGAATTCGCCCTGAAACACTTCTTCCCCCTGCACGCGGCTTGTTACCGTAACATATGTTTTTCTTTCGGTCTTTTTTGTAACGACCGCTTTGGCAATAATTCGTTCTCCGAGAAGCACCTGCCGGTTAAATTCAAGCGAGGAGCGCATCGTAAGCGCCAGTTCATCGTTGATCACGGCTACAGCAAGGGAGTTCGCCTGCGCAAACAGATAATGCCCGCGCGCAATGCCGTTCCTTGAGAATACGTGATCCTCGGTAATTTCAAGTATGCTGATCGCCTCGTGGTCCAGATGGAGGTCAATAACCTCCCCGATCACTTCTTCGAGCGGCAGCGCCTTGACTTCGTCAAGCCTTTCTTTAGCAACGTGCTTGATTCTCTCCCGGTGCTCCGGGATCGAGAGCTCCAGGCGGTCCAGACGGACAGTCTGGACGCTCACCTGAAATGACCGGGCCAGTGCTTCGTCGGTAATAAAAGGATTAGAGGCAATAACAGTCTGAAGTTCTTCCTGCCTTGCCTTTTTATTTTTTCGGGCCATAATAATCATCCACTTCTATGAGTAGGTACTAATAGTAGTATATAGACCGATTTCTTTCATTTCAACCACTAATCCAGTTTATCTTTTTGAAAGGCCCCGGCTTCTTCAAGATATTCACGGAGGGGCCGGTATTTTTCATCCTTCCAGAACACCTCGCTGCGTATTAATTTCGCCGCATCGTCCCGGGCGGTCTCGAGCGCTTTAAAGTCATGGACCACGTCCGCAATTTTAAAATCAGGCAGTCCGCTCTGCTTTTTTCCAAAAAAATCTCCCGGCCCGCGCAGCTCCAGGTCTTTTTCCGAAAGGACAAACCCGTCCTCGGTTTCCTGCATGATATTCATCCGCTCCTGGCCGGTTTCGGATTTAGGGTCGGCCAAAAGCACACAATAGGACTGGTGCTCTCCGCGTCCAACACGGCCCCGCAGCTGATGCAGCTGGGAAAGGCCAAAGCGTTCTGCGTCATAAATCACCATCATCGTGGCGTTTGACACGTTCACACCGACCTCTACGACCGTCGTCGAAACGAGAATATCAAGCTCATGGCTGGCAAACCGCTGCATGACGTCCTCCTTTTCCTCTGCCGGAAGACGTCCGTGCATCAGGCCGACCTGATATCCCGGGAAGAACTGCATCAGCTGGGCGTGCACGTCAATCGCGTTTTGAACATCGAGCGCTTCTGACTCTTCAATGAGCGGACAGATGACATAGGCCTGCCGCCCCTGATCGATTTCTTTCTGCACAAAACGAAGCACCCGCTCAAGCATCTGCGGCTTCGCCCAGTAGGTTTCAATCGGTTTCCGGCCCGGCGGCATTTCGTCAATCACTGACACGTCCATATCCCCGTAGACGCTGATAGCAAGCGTACGGGGGATCGGGGTGGCAGTCATAAACAATACGTCCGGGTCCTCCCCTTTTTCTTTAAGAATCCGGCGCTGACCGACCCCAAACCGGTGCTGCTCATCAGTGATGACAAGCTTCAGGTTATTAAACTGCACCGGCTCCTGGATGAGGGCATGAGTGCCGATGATAATATCGATGGTGCCGTCGGTAATGTGTTCATAGACGTTCCGCTTTTCCTTCTGACGCATCGAACCGGTCAGCAGACCCACAGTCACCTCTGTTCCTGCAAACAGCTCCTGAAGAGACTCATAGTGCTGCTCGGCAAGAATTTCTGTCGGCACCATCAGAGCCGACTGGGCGTTTCCGGTAAATACGGCCTGCATGGCAATCGAGGCCACCACTGTTTTTCCGGAGCCCACATCCCCCTGCAAAAGCCGGTTCATCCGGATGGGAGCCTCAATATCCTCAAGGATTTCCCGCACTACTCTTTTCTGCGCATTCGTGAGCGGAAACGGCAGCTGCTTTTCAAAATCCGCCGTCGCCTCTGCATCATACACAAATGGCACCGCTGAGGCTGACTGGCGCTCCATTCGTTTAAACATCTGCATCTTCAACTGAAAAAACAGCAGTTCTTCATAGACGTAGCGCCTTCTTGCGTGCTTCAGCTGTTCCCGGCTCTCTGGCTGGTGAAGCGCCTGAAATGTTTCGGGTTTTCCCGGCAGGCGGTACCGTTCGCGGATTTCTTCCGGCAGGTTTTCAGGGACTACCTGCGAGACGTGTTTTACGGCTTCTGCCTGAATACGCTGCATCTGCTTGACCGTCAGACTCCCGGTCACGCTGTAGATTGGCTCAAGCTGCTTCGCCGGGTCGGGGGCGCCGGCCCGAAAATCCTGCACTGAGATGGTGAGTCGGTGCTTGTCCCACTTTCCGGTGATAGTTACCTTCCTGCCGACTTCTATCTGCTTTTTTAAAAACGCCCGGTTAAAAAACACCGCCGTTACCAGTAAATGATCAATTAATATCCGTACGGTCATCCGGGATTTTTTTTTGCCAAAAAAACGCACAGACGGCTCCGACTGCACTTCGCCGGTAATCGTTACTTTTTCCTGGTGCTTCAATTCTTCTATAGGAACCACTTCGTGGTTTTCATATCGATAAGGGAAATGATGAAGCAGGTCGTCAATCGTGGTAATACCAAGCTGCTCGAGCTCCCGCTGCTTTTCTTCTCCTACACCTTTTAAGTCAGAGACCGGTGATTGAAGCGTCGAATTCATAAACCGTCCCTTCCTTCCTGCTTTTGCTGTATTATACGAACGGTTGTTCACCTTTCATTATATACGTTTCCTTTTTCGCGCGAAAGAGTTACTCCTGCGCGTGAAACAAAAAAATAAGCCGCCCGGGGCAGCTTATTCCACAGAAACGATATATTGATACAGCGGCTGTCCGCCCGTGTGCATTTCTATTTCCACATCCGGGTATGCCTGCTCAAGCTCTGCGGCAAGTTCATCCGCCAGCTCTTCGCTCACATCCTCACCGCTGATCAGCGTAATAATTTCGCTCTCGCTGTCGACCATCCGTGCAAGCAGTTCCTGAAAAGCCTGTTTCATTTCCCCATGAACGGTAACAATATCTTTTTCCCAGATGCCCATAAAATCGCCTTCCTGAATCTTTTTTCCTTCGATGCTGGTTTCTCTTACGGCATGGGTGATCTGGCCGGATTTAACGTACCGGGTGGCTTCTTTCATTGCTTCTTCATTTTCCTCAGCCTCTTTTGTTTCGTCAAACGCAAGCATGCCGGCGAGACCCTGCGGAACCGTTTTCGTCGGAATAACCGTTACCTGCTTGTCACTGATGTCTGCTGCCTGCTCCGCAGCCATTACAATGTTGCCGTTATTCGGCAGTATAAACACATGCTCCGCCTGCACCCGGCTGATAGCCTCGAGAAGGTCCTCGGTACTCGGATTCATTGACTGTCCGCCGTGGACAACCTCCTGAACTCCAAGGCTTTCAAAGAGCGAGGCTACTCCGTCACCAGTCGTCACGGTCACAAAGCCGTAGGGTACAAGAGATGCGGAAGTCTCAGGCCTTTCTGACGTTCCTTCCTGCTGCAGGGCACGATTCTGCTCACGCATATTTTCAATTTTTATATGAATCAGCTCTCCGTACCGCTGGGATTTTTCCAGAATTTTCCCTGGTTCTTCGGCGTGAATATGAACCTTCAGCAGTTCTTCATCACAGACCACCAAAAGAGAATCCCCGTGGGCCGACAGCTCTTCCCGGAATGCTTCTTCCTGAAAGGAAGGATCACTGTCTGCAAAGCGGACCATTACTTCGGTACAGTATCCGTACGTAATAGCTTCGGCTCCGCCCTGGGCGGCCGGATCCTTATGGTGCTCGAGCTTCACAAGCTGGTCAAGCGAAGGCACAGATTCTCCTTCTTCTTCCTCCTGCCCGGTTAGCGCGTGCAGCATCCCCTCATATATGTGCACAAGCCCCTGGCCGCCCGAGTCAACTACACCAACCTCCTTCAGGACGGGCAGCTGCTCGGGCGTATAAGCAAGCGCTTCTTTAGCCGCCTTCAAAAACCGCCGCATCCATTCCTCCAGCGCAAGCTCACTGGCGTTATGTTCATTTTTCATAGCAAGGGACGCTTCCCTGGCTACCGTGAGAATCGTTCCTTCCACCGGCTTCATCACTGCCCGGTAGGCAGCATCCACTCCCTGTTCAAAAGCTTCTGCTACGTCAGGAGTACGGAGCTCAGACTTTTTTTCCATAGATTTGGCAAAGCCGCGGAACAGCTGCGACAAAATAACGCCGGAGTTTCCACGCGCTCCCATTAACAATCCTTTGGAAAAGTGTTTGGCCGTCTCTCCGGCATGCTGGTTCTCCTTGAGCTGTTCGACGCCGGAACGGATCGTCAAACTCATATTGGTGCCTGTGTCCCCGTCCGGAACTGGAAACACATTCAATGCGTCTACCTCTTTACTGTGTTTTTGCAGTGCGGAAGCTCCCTGCTTCAGCATCCTTCCCAGTTCAGGACCGTGTACTAATTGATCCATTTTTCTCTCTCCTTCATCCGTCTCTTCCTATGGTGAGGCCGATTCAATTTGAACGCCCTGAACATATACATTCACAGCGGACACGTCCAGCCCAAGCATTTTCTGCAGCTGATACTTCACTTTTCGCTGCACATTGTGCGCCACTTCAGAAATTTTCGTACCATAGCTTACAATAATATACATATCAATATGGATAAGACCGTCCTCTTCCCGGACGACTACCCCACGGGAATAATTTTCTCTTCGCAGCAGTTCCGACAGGTTGTCCTTAAAATGTTTCCTCGACGCCATGCCTACGATTCCGTAGCAGTCCATGGCTGCCGCTCCCACGGCAGTGGCAAGCACTTCGAGTGTAATATCGACCGTGCCGTTTGACGAATATATTTCGAAACTCATGTCTCGATTCCTTCCTTTCCGGACGCCGGCTGTATCCGGACGCTCCAGCTTCTTTTCAAAGTAACTATGCCATTATCACTATAACCACGTTTTCCTTAAATGAAAAGCATAATTGTATTTTTGGCGAATCAACATTGCGTGTGTACAGGCTCTGTGCTAATATATTTGAGTATGGGTAATTTTGTTTGATATTAATAAGGAGGTGCCGCATATGTCCCGCAAGTGCTATGTAACTGGGAAAGGCCCTAAAGCCGGAAATAATCGTTCTCACGCCAACAATGCAACGAAACGCCGTTGGGGAGCTAACGTGCAAAAAGTCCGCATTCTTGTAAACGGTAAGCCAAAACGCGTATACGTTTCCGCTAGAGCATTAAAATCTGGTAAAGTCACACGCGTATAAAGCAAAAAGCGGCCATAGAGCCGCTTTTTTTATGAGTGTTTTTAGTTTACATAATAATATTATTCACTGCTTTAATTCTTCGATCGCTTTCGCTTTATCCTCCTGCTTGAACAGGGCAGAGCCCGACACAAGAACATTCGCCCCGGCTTCGAGACAGTCTTTGGCTGTTTCCCGGCTGACCCCGCCGTCCACTTCAATCTCGAGCTCCGGATTAACGACATCCGCCGCTTTTTTCACTGCTCTGATTTTGTCGAGGACGTTCGGAATAAACGCCTGGCCGCCAAAGCCCGGGTTTACAGTCATTAAAAGCACAAGGTCAACATCCGGCAGAATATGAGTGATCATTTCCACCGGGGTTGCCGGATTTAACACTACGCCCGCCCGGCAGCCGGCTTCTTTAATCTGCTGGATCGTACGGTGCACATGAGGACACGCTTCCACATGCACCGAAATAATGTCGGCACCCGCCCGGGCAAAATCTTCAATGTAGCGTTCCGGCTTTTCAATCATCAAGTGCACGTCAAACGGTTTATCGCTGTACGGACGAATGGACTCGATGACCGGAAGCCCGAACGTGATATTCGGAACGAAGTGGCCGTCCATGACATCGATATGTATATAATCCGCCCCGGCTTCATCAATTTCCTTCACCGCCCGGCCCAATTCCGCAAAATCAGCTGACAGGATGGAAGGTGCTATTTTTATCATCGTTAATACCTCCTCGGAGTGGATGCAATTTCTTCGTGGAACTGCTTGTAATGCTCGTAGCGGTGGGACGGGATCCGTCCTTCCTCCACGTCGAGCCTTATGGCACAGCCCGGCTCCTGCCGGTGGGAGCATCCGCGGAATTTGCAGTCAGGCATTCTTGCCCGCATTTCCGGAAAACAGATATCAAGATCCTCAGCTGTAATCGAACCAAAATCAAGCGAGCTGAACCCGGGCGTGTCTGCCACCCATCCGCCGTTAACCCGCAGGAACTCTACGTGCCTTGTCGTATGCTTCCCCCGACCGAGAGCCCCCGAAATGTTCGCTGTCTCGAGATCAAGATCAGGAGCCACCGCATTCAGGAGCGAGGATTTCCCCACTCCCGACTGTCCGGATAAAAGAGAATACTTCTCCGGAAAATAAGCAGCGGCCTCTTCGATGCCTTCGCCTGTTTTCGTCGAGTAAAAGTGGAACGGATAGCCGATATCCTCATAGTCCTTCTGAATGACGCGCAGCATCTCTCTTTTTTCCTCGTCTGCCTTGTCCCATTTACTTACTAAAATCACCGGCTTGATTTCCTCGTTTTCCACATGCACAAGAAAACGGTCGAGCAGCCAGGTGGAAAAATCAGGCTCGACAGCGGAAAATATGAGCAGCGCCTGGTCAATATTTGCGACCGGCGGGCGAACCAGTTCATTGCTTCGTTCTTTAATTTCTAGTACGTATCCGTCTGTATGATTTTCTGCTTCAAACCGTACAAAGTCACCTACAAGCGGTTTGATTTTCTGTTTGCGGAACAGTCCCCGGCCCCGGCACTGAAAATATCCTTCTTCACTGTCCACATAGTAGAACCCGCTGACTGCTTTTACAATTCGACCTGTTGCCATACCTTCGCCCCTTCTTGTAATATTGGGCTCTCTCCTGCCCAGTCCGCATCCCACACAGCTGTCTGCGCTGCGGGAAAGACGTGCGGAATTAATTCCGTTGAGCCACTCACAACAAACATTTCTGGAAGCAGCCAGTAAAAAAATGCCGCTCCTGAAAATACGAGTATACAGGCCACAACGTACGGCCATTTTTTAGTTTTTTCCGGCTGCCGGTCGGCCTTTGTTTCCAGGCCGGAATCCTGCTGCTCATCTTCCTGAACAGCCGGCGCTGCTACCATCGTATCTTCTTCGGCCACCTGGGGGTCCGACCATCCCCGCTCCCGGGCATTGGTGTGGCCCTCCTGGATGAAATAAGGGCGTTCGTTTCTTCTCTCTTCCGAGAGCGCCGAACGGATGTCCTCATACATTTCTTCGGCGCTCGCGTAACGGTCATCCGGACTTTTAGCCGCAGCTTTTAGGATAACGTTCGACAGACTCTGCGGCAGACCCTGCCGCAGCTGCATCGGGTCCGGAAGCGGCTCCTGAATATGCTTTAAAGCAATACTTACAGCGGATTCTGCATCGTAGGGAATCACCCCGGTCACCATTTCAAACAAAACGATACCGGCAGCATAAATATCTGAGCGTGCACTTACCACTCCGCCTCTCGCCTGCTCCGGCGAAATATAATGGACGGAGCCCATCATCGTATTGGTTTGTGTGATCGTGGAAGCAGACGCAGCACGGGCAATGCCGAAATCAGCTACTTTTACTTCCCCGCGGTCGTTGGAAAGAAGATTGTGGGGCTTGATGTCCCGGTGGATGATGCCGTGACTGTGCGCCTGCATCAGCGCCTCAAGCAGCTGCCTGGTCATATGTACCGCCTGTGCAAGCGGCAAAGGTCCATGCAGGCGGATCATTTCCTTCACCGTCTGGCCCTCCACGTATTCCATAACGATATAATGCAGCTCCCGCTCTTCGCCAACGTCATAAATATTGACCGTGTTTCTATGGCCCAAAATAGTGGCTGCCCGGGACTCGCGGCGGAACCGCTGCAAAAATTCCTCGTCGCCGTTAAACTGCGGCTGAAGAATTTTAATTGCCACCAGCCGTTCCAGAATCATATCCTCTCCGAGATACACGTACGCCATACCGCCGCTTCCAAGGAGGCGTTTAATATGATAACGGTCACTGATACGGCGTCCGATCAGTTGGTCCATACCTCTTCCTCCCGCATTACCACCGCAATCGTAATATTATCTTCGCCTCCGCGGTCGTTGGCTGCCTGCACCATCGCTTCCACACCTTCGCGAAGGTGCTTGTGAGAAGCAAGCATCCCGGCCATATCTTCAGCGCCAAGCTTATTCGTCAGCCCGTCGGTACAAAGAAGCACGCCGTCCCCTTCGCCCCATTCATACGTATAGATGTCAGGGGAAAGGCCGCGGTCCGTGCCGAGTGCTTTCGTTAATATATTTTTCTGCGGATGCGACTCCGCTTCGAGTGCTGAAATCTGTCCTTTATTATACAGCTCCTGCACAAGGGAATGGTCTTCACTCTGCTGCTGAACCGTACGGTCCGTCCAGATATAGCTGCGGCTGTCACCGATATTTCCGGTAACGGTAAACGACGGGTGGCAGATGGCTGCGACAAGGGTCGTTCCCATTCCCGCATGCTCCGGATAATGATGGGCGTGGCGGATGATGGCTTCATTTGCTTTCATCATGTTGTCAGTCAGCCACTCCGACGCCTCTTCAATTGAATTGACAGACGGATTTTCCTCCCACGCGTCCTTTAACGTCTGATAAGCCATGGCGCTTGCCACGTCTCCGGCCGAATGTCCGCCCATTCCATCGGCAACGACGGCTAAAATAATGCCGGAAGCATGCGTGACGATGCCTCCGGTATCTTCATTATGAGGACGGATTTTCCCCCGGTCTGTTAAAAACATATGGTTCACTGGGAATTAGCCTCCGTTTCTTCTTTCCGCTGGTTGGCACGCAGCTGTCCGCAGGCTGCATCGATATCGTGTCCCTGCTCACGCCGGATCGTTACGTTCACCCCGCGGTCTTTTAATGCTTTTTCAAACGCAAAAATGTCGTTTCTTGTGGTACGCACGTAGTTTCTTTCCGGCACATCGTTCACAGGAATCAGATTGACGTGGCATTTCAAATCACCGATCAGGTCGGCGAGCTCTTCCGCGTCCTCTTTCTGGTCATTTACCTGGCCGAACAGGCCGTATTCAAATGTGACTCTTCGGTTCGTTTTCTTCTGGTAGTAGCGGATGGAATCCATCAGCTCCGAAACATCCCAAGCGCGGTTAATCGGCATCAGCCGGCTGCGGGTCTCTGTGTTTGCTGCGTGGAGAGATACTGCGAAATTAATCTGCATGTTTTCATTGGCAAAGTCATAAATGCGCGGCACGACCCCGCTTGTAGAAACGGTAATATGGCGTGCACCGATGTTTAAGCCGTCATCGTGATTGACTACGCGCAGAAAATTCATCAGGCCGTCGTAGTTATCGAACGGCTCGCCGATGCCCATAACCACGATAGAGCTTACACGTTCGTCTCTTTCATCAAGCAGACGCTGGGATTCGAGCACCTGGGCGGTAATTTCGCCACCTTCAAGGTTTCTTTTCAGGCCGCCAAGTGTGGAAGCACAGAAGGTACAGCCGAGCCGGCAGCCTACCTGGGTGGTTACACAAACACTGTAGCCGTAGTCATGCTTCATCAGTACGGTTTCGATCGTATAGCCGTCCTGCAGTTCAAACAAAATCTTAATGGTGCCGTCCTGGGACTGCTGATGGATGACCTCTTTTAACGTTGTCAGTGTAAACGTGCTTTCGAGCTTTTCGCGAAGCGTTTTCGGGATGTTGGTCATTTCCTCAAATGAGGTCACGCGCTTTTGATACATCCATTCAAACAGCTGCTTTGCACGGAATGCCGGCTCCCCGTTTTCTTTTAACCATTGTTGAAGTTCCTCGTATTCCAAGCTGTACATGGAGGGGCTGTCCGTTTGCGGGGCAGGCGCCTCCTTTTTTAAAATCTGCATGCTTATGCTCCTTCCGTTTCTTCCTGATTATTTTTTACCGCCGCGGCAATGAAAAATCCGTCTGTGCCGTATTCGTGGGGAAGAATCGTGCACCATCCGTATTCGCTGGAAAAATGCTCTATTTCTGAAAGTTTTAGTTTGTCGGTCAGTTCATGGTCTGGTGATAGTTCTGGATGCCGGTGCAAAAATGCTTCCCACACCTGTTCGTTCTCCTCTGGACGAATTGTACATGTGCTGTACACAATCCTTCCATTAAATCGTAACATACTTACAGCTTCATTCAATATTTCGTGCTGTATCTCCGGCAGGCGTTCAAAATCCTCTGCTTTTTTGGCCCATTTCTGCTCGGGCTTTTTCCGGATAACGCCAAGTCCGCTGCACGGTGCATCGACGAGCACCCGGTCAAATGTACGCGCCGGAAAAGTAGTTGTCAATTGACGTGCATCCCCGGCGGCGGTTTCAATATTTTCAAGCCCAAGTCTTGCCGCCTGTTCTTCAATCTGGACAAGCTTTTTTGCACTCAGGTCATGGGCTGCCACGCTTCCGCCCGGGCCGGTCCGTTCGGCAGCGTCCGTTGATTTTCCGCCCGGGGCAGCGCAGGCGTCGAGAACGTCCATATTTTCTTCAACCATCAGTGCTTCACCGGCTTTCATGGAGCTTTCGTCCTGCACCGTTATATAGCCGTTCTGATACGTTTCGGTAACGAGAACATTGCCTTTTTCTACAATTAATGCTTTCTCTGCAATAACGCCCCGGATTGTCTGAATCCCTTCCTGTTCGAGCATTTCCTGCACATCTTCGACTTCAGCCCCAGAGGCGACCCGCACATTCGTTTTTGGCGTAACATTATTTGCTTCGGCGATACGGAGCGCTGTTTCTTCCCCGTAGGCCGCCTGCCATTCCCGAAGCATCCATGCCGGATGGCTGTAGTCGACGGCCAGACGTTCCTCTGAGTTTTTGATAGCGGTTGTGTCGGGAAATCCTTTGCGCTGCAGGGAGCGGAGCACTCCGTTCACAAAACCGCTCACTCCTTTATTTCCCCGCTGCTTTGCGATTTTTACCGCCTCATCCACAACGGCGTGGTCCGGCACCCGGTCAAGGTAACGCATCTGATACACGCTCATGCGCAGCAGCACGCGTACCCAGGCGTCAAGCTTCGTTATCGGTTTGTTCACAAAAACCCCAAGCACGTAGTCGAGGGTGTTCTGGCGGCGGAGGGTGCCGTAAACAATTTCGGTCAGTAGGGCGGCATCCTCTCTCGACCATGCTTTTCCGGCGAGCTCGTGATGAAGCAGCAGGTGGCTGAAGGCCTTGCCGGTCTCCACCCGCTCGAGCAGGGAAGCAGCTGTATACCGGAGGGAATAGGAAGGCTCCGTTTTATTCATTAAAACTCTCTCCTTTGGACCAGCCGTGGCTTCCCCGCAAAAATTCGGCTGTATTCATTCTTTTTTTGCCAGCCGGCTGAATCTCCCACAGCCGGACCATCGTGCCGTCACCGGCTGCCACATCAATGTATTCATCTGTTATATCGGTGATAGTACCCGCTTCAGCACTGGCGGAAGCATCCACCCATTCGGCCCGCCACAGCTTAATCGACTTTCCGTCTTTTTCTGCATAGGCCACCGGCCATGGATTCATCCCACGGATCTGGTTATAGATCGAACGGCCGCTCTGCTTCCAGTCGATTCTTTCCTGACCGCGCTGGATGTTGGATGCAAATGTTACTTTCTCTTCATTTTGCGGAGTCCGTTCCGCCGTGCCGTCGATTACTGCTGGCAGCGTTTCGATCAAAAGATCTGCTCCGACGGCGCTCAGTTTGTCATGCACATCTCCGACCGTATCCTCCCATTCAATGGGTACTTCCTGCTGCCGGATGATGTCACCGGCGTCCAGTTTTGCCACCATGTCCATGATCGTGACGCCTGTTTTTTCCCGGCCATCGATGACCGCCTGGTGAATCGGGGCGCCGCCGCGGTATTCAGGAAGCAGGGAAGCGTGCACATTCACCGCTGCAATGGAAGGGGCTTCGAGAAGCTTTTTCGGCAGAATCTGGCCGAACGCCGCTGTAATAATTAAATCCGGCTTCTCTGCCAGCACTTCGTTTAAGGAGGCTTCGTTTTTCAGCTTTTCCGGCTGCAGGACAGGAAGCTTCCACGCTTCGGCTTCAACTTTGACCGGCGGCGGGGTCAGCTCTTTTTTTCTTCCCTTCGGACGGTCAGGCTGAGTGACCACCGCCGTTACCGGATAGCCCTCTTCAAGCAGACGCCGCAGCACCGGGACCGAAAAGTCCGGCGTCCCCATAAATAAAATGTTCATATTTATCCCTCTTTTCACAATACACAGCCCCGTGCGTCGGTCACTATCGAGGCAGCGGGGCTGGTGTTTACCTTATAGAAACAACTGCGGGTACATATCAATCGTAATAAACAGCTTATCCTGAGCTGTCTCTTTTTGATAATGTACAGCAATATCATTCAGGATTTTCGTTAATTCAGGCTCATCCCTGTATTTTATCATGCATTGGTACCGATATCTATCCTTGATCCTTGCAATCGGAGAAACAGTTGGTCCGAGAATTTTCGCCTGCGGTGATAATTCCTCCCGCAGCCGGCTCGTCACTTTTTCAGCGGTTTTCAGCGCTACACCGATCTCTTCGTGAGAAACATTGACCATCGTTAAATAATAATACGGCGGATACCCGCCCCGCTTGCGCTGGCCCATTTCATGCCGGCTGAACGATGGATAGTCATGATTCTTAGCAAACTGAATGCTGTAATGATCTGGGCTGTAGGATTGAATCACTACTTCGCCCTGCAGCTTGTCCCGGCCGGCCCGCCCGCTCACCTGGGTAAGCAGCTGAAAGGTCCGCTCCGGCGCCCGAAAATCAGGCAGATGCAGCATCGTGTCCGCTGCCAGTACACCAACCAGCGTAATCATAGGGAAGTCCAGGCCTTTGGCAATCATCTGGGTGCCGAGCAGAATGTCCGCCTCTCCGTTTCCAAACCGGCGAAGCATCTGTTCGTGGGAGCCTTTTTTCGTCGTGGTGTCCATATCCATCCGGATAATCCTGGCCTCCGGCAGCACCTTCGTCAGCTCTTCTTCCACCTTCTGGGTGCCTGTGCCAAAGTAGCGGATCTGTTCGCTTTCGCAGGACGGGCACGTTGCAGGCATCGCTTCTTCATAGCCACAATAGTGGCACTTCAGCTGATGCTTTGTCTGGTGGTATGTGAGCGTGATTTCACAGTGCGGGCATTCAGCAGTATAGCCGCATGAACGGCACATGACAAACGAAGAGTAGCCTCGCCGGTTTAGAAACAAAATACTCTGCTCCCCTTTTTCCAGTCGGTCCTTCAGCTTTTCAAGCAGCGTTTCGGAAAATACGGAGCGGTTGCCTTTATGAAGCTCGTCCCTCATATCCACCACATCGATGGCGGGCAGCTGTTTCTGGTTGATTCTCTCCGGCATTTCAAGCAGCTGATAAACCTCCCGGCCGGCACGGGCATATGATTCCAGCGACGGCGTGGCGCTCCCTAATACTACCGGAGCCCCGTGATACCTGCCTCTCCAGATCGCTACCTCCCGGGCGTGATACCGGGGGTGGTCCTCCTGCTTGTAGCTGCCTTCGTGCTCTTCATCAATGATAATCAGGCCGACATTTTTGAAGGGGGCAAAAACCGCCGATCGTGCTCCGACCGCTACTTTTGCGTCTCCGGCATGCACCCTGCGCCATTCGTCGTACCGTTCGCCTCTTGAGAGAGCGCTGTGCATTACCGCCACCTGGTCCCCGAACCGCCCTTTAAAGCGTTCCACCATTTGCGGGGTAAGTGAAATTTCCGGTACGAGCACAATCGCTTCCCGTCCCTGCTTCAGCACACGGTCAATGGCCTGCAGATACACTTCTGTCTTTCCGCTTCCGGTGACCCCGTGCAGCAAAAACGTATGATGCTCATGCCGCGACGTTTTTTCTGTAATCGGATCAAGTGCCCGCTGCTGGTCCGGGGTGAGCTCCTGCGGAGGAGTGGCTTCAAATGATCGGTCTTCAAATGGATCCCGGTACGACTCCTGGTCCCGCTCCATAAGAATGTTTTTCTCCACGAGGCCCTGAATAACCGCCCGGCTCGCCGTCTGCTCATGCAGCAGCTGGGCCGCAGGGACAGCCACTTCTTCGTCTCCGATCGAAAGAAACCAGTCGTACAGCTCCAGCTGTTTTTTCGCTTTCGCCGTAAGAGAAGCTGCATGCGTCCGGTGCTCCGGATGAAGCCGCAGCATCCGCTTCGTCTGTTTTTTCGTCTGGTCCTTCACCTGATAATCGATCCGGATCTGTTCACGATGGACAGCTTCCTGCACGTGCTGCATCACTGCTTTATCGTCCGGGAGGTCCTTCCAGTCGATTGTCGTCTGCTTCTGAAACACTGCCTGCAGTACCGGCGGCAGTGTCTCCGGGGGCACGAGCAGCTCAATCTTCTTTTTTGGTTTTGCCCGAATGGCTGCCGGAATCATCGACTGATAGGCCGTAATTAAAAAACAGACCGTTTCCACAGCCAAATACTCTCCGAGCTCAAGCAGCTCCTGCGTAAGCACCGGATGAGGATCGAGCACATCTGTAATCGGCTTAACCCGGGCAAGCTCTGTATTGTCTTCGATCCGCCAGATAAATCCCTGAATCTTCCGGGCACCAAACGGCACCGTCACTCTCGATCCGGGGCGCGCGAGCATTTCGAGTGAAGCCGGAATCTGATAATCAAAAGCCCGGTTCGTCTGGCCGGTCGCTATATCCACAATTACCTTGGCGTACATATTTACGCGTCTCCTATTCGTTTCTGCAGCCAGGACATAATTTCTGCCGCTGCCTCGTGCTTCGACTGGGTGGGAAAAGAAACAGCTCCGTTTTTATCCACGAAGGTAATAGTATTTTCATCGGCCCGAAAGCCCGAACCCGCTTTCCCGATTTCATTGGCTACAATTAAATCGGCATTCTTACGCTGCCGCTTGTTTTCTGCATATTCCTCGAGGCGTTCCGATTCTGCAGCGAAGCCGATCAAAAGCTGATGCTTCTTTTTCTCTCCGAGCTCCTGGAGAATATCCGGTGTTTTCACCATCGGCACTTCAAGACCATCGTCCTTTTTCTTCTGCTTTTTTTCATGCACGGTCTCCGGCCGGTAATCGGACACAGCAGCTGCTTTAATTACCACATCCGACGTATCGTAGTGGGTGAGCACGGCTTCGCGCATATCATCCACGCTTCCGACGTCGATTCTTGTCTGGACGCCGCCAGGCGTGGAGAGCGTCACCGGTCCTGCAACCAGCGTCACTTCTGCTCCCCGCCGGGCTGCTTCCTCAGCGATCGCAAACCCCATTTTTCCGCTGGACGGATTGGTAACGACCCGGAAGGGATCGATATGCTCATGCGTGGGACCAGCAGTCACAAGCACTCGTTTGCCGGCAAGCGGAGTGCCGACATCTTCGGCATCCTGGACAAACTGCATAATGTCCTCGGGCTCAGCCATCCGGCCTTTGCCAATCCAGCCGCAGGCAAGATAACCCTCTCCAGGTTCAATGAACCGGTAGCCGTCCTGCTTTAACGTTTCCTTATTGCGCTGAAAGCTCGGATGATTATACATGTTTACGTTCATCGCCGGTGCAACGTATACGTTGGCCAGTGTCGCCATCATTGTGGTGGTGAGCATATCATCTGCGAGTCCGTTCGCAAGCTTTCCGAGTGTGTTGGCCGACGCAGGCGCTACGATAAATACATCTGCCCAGTCCGCCACATCAATATGGGAAACGACTGAAGGGTCGGCTTCTGCAAACGTGTCGTCGTACACTCTTGATCGTGTCAGTGCCTGAAATGTGAGCGGGGTAATAAACTCTTTGGCTTCCGGCGTCATAATAATGCGCAGCTCTGCCCCCGCCTGGTACAGCTTACTTGCAAGCGCCGCGGCTTTAAAGGCAGCTATTCCTCCTGTGACACCGAGTACAATTTTTTTGCCTTTCACAGCTTTGTCCTCCTTTAACAGGCGCTTCCAGGCTAAAAAAAGCAACCTACGTAATCCCATAGGTTGCTTCTTCTTATCTGGTGCCCGTTCCTTTTCGGTTATTCTTCGTAGTCGTGTTCTTCGTAGTCACCCTGGCGGTAGCCGAGCACGCCTGCCTGGATTTCTTCGAGAGCGATGCCTACTGCCTTCACAGATTTTGCATTATCGATCATTGGGAGCGCCCCGTCGATTTCTTCGAGGTCTCTCGCGCGCCGTGCTGAGACGGATACTAGCGTATATTTGGAATTGATATGACCGAGCAGCTGGTCAATGGACGGATACAGCATTCCTTCGTCGTTTCTGTTTGAAGCCATTATTCCACCTCCGCTAATTCTTTATATTTTTCAATCAGGCGTTCCTGCTTGCAGTGTTCTGCAGTGACAATAGAGCGGATGCGGGAGACCGCTTTTTCAATTTCATCGTTTTCCACTACATAGTCATACATCTGCATCATGTCAATTTCATTTTTGGCCACAGTCATCCGTTTGTCAATCAACTCGGATGTTTCCGTCCCACGCCCGACGATCCTGCTGCGGAGCTCGGCAAGACTTGGAGGCATTAAGAAAATAAACGTGCCTTCCGGGTAACGCTCCTTCACCTTTTCTGCGCCCTGCACTTCAATCTCGAGAATAATGTCTTTGCCGCGTTCAATGGTTTCCTGAACGTAATCAAGCGGGGTCCCGTAGTAGTTGTCTACATACTGCGCCCACTCCAGCAGCCGGCCTTCCTCGATCATTTTTTCAAACTCTTCCTTCGAATGAAAGAAATAATTTACTCCGTGCTCCTCCCCGGGACGCGGGGCCCGGGTAGTAGCGGATACGGAATACTCAATATTCGTATCCTCTTCGCGCAGCGCTCCGCATACCGTACCTTTTCCTACACCGGCCGGGCCGGAAAGAACAATCAATAATCCTTTATCATCTTTCATAGGTTGACACGCCTCATTTCACAATCTTATTCGTCCGATGAATCATCATCTTTTGTATGCAGCCGCTGGGCGACTGTCTCCGGCTGAACCGCAGAAAGCACAACATGGTCGCTGTCTGCAATAATAACCGCTCTCGTCCTTCGGCCATAGGTGGCATCAATCAGCATGTTACGGTCCCTGGCTTCCTGAATAATCCGTTTGATTGGTGCTGATTCCGGGCTGACGATAGAAATAATCCGATTTGCCGACACAATATTTCCAAATCCGATGTTGATTAGCTTAATGCTCAAAACTACCCCTCCTGGTCGGACCATCCCTCTAGCTGCTGCCTGAAAAAATGGTTCATATATGTTTTCTTCTGCGGTTCCTGACGAGTTGTTCTCCTGCTTCAGTATAGCACGATTATTTCAAGCGTCACAAACGATGCTTCGCGGCGAGGCCCGAACATTATGTACTTCTATATTGTAAACAATATCTCTTCAGCCCACAACCAATGTTTATTCAGCAGACAAGACGGCGCGCTTTTCATTATGCTATAATCCACCGTACAGAACGCAAGCAGCAGAAGAATTTCTCCTGCTTGTACGAGTAAAGGATGATCGAACGTGAGCTTTGACGGAATCATGACCCAGGCCGTTGTCCAGGAGGTCCAGCAGACACTCCAAAACGGCCGGATCACAAAAATACACCAGCCCTACAAAACCGACCTGGTCATTTCAGTGCGGGCGAACCGCAAAAACCACCAGCTGCTGCTGTCGGTGAACCCTTCCCTGTCAAGAATGCATCTGACAGACGAAAAGTACCAGAATCCCAAGGAGCCTTCCATGTTCTGCATGCTGCTGCGCAAGCACCTTGAAGGCGGTTTCGTGCGGGAAGTGTCACAGCAGGGACTTGAGCGGATCGTTTCGCTGCGCATTGAAAACAAAGATGAAATCGGTGATCTTACGGAACGGACCCTGGTTATGGAAATTATGGGGAAGCACAGTAATGTCGTGCTTCTTAATGAGGACCGTACGCATATTCTGGACAGCATGAAGCATATTTCCCCGGCCCAAAACACCGTACGCACGATTCTTCCCGGTCAGGAATATGTTGGACCACCGTCCCAGCATAAGGCGAACCCCCTCGAAGCTGAAGCCGGTGACGTGCTGAGAGCACTCGACGCCAACCAGGGCAAGCTCGACCGCCAGCTGATGCAGGCATTTGAAGGAATTTCTCCCCAGAGCGCCAAAGAGGCCGCGCATCGTGCTGGTCTCGGTTCGCTCCAGAAGCTGGCCGATACGTTTACTTCGCTCATGAACGAAGTTAATAACGGGAATTTTCAGCCGCAGATTGTGACCACCGAAGCCAATAAAGAATATTACAGCGCCATTGACCTTACTCATGTGGATGGTTCGAAGGAAAGTTTTGACTCGGTGAGCGCCATGCTCGACCGCTACCATAACGGCAAAGCCGAACGTGACCGGGTGCATCAGCAGGCCCATGATCTCGAACGTTTTCTGCAGAACGAGCGCGAAAAAAACGAGCGCAAGCTGAAAAAACTGCGCCAGACGATTACGCAGGCCGAAAACCGGCTCGTCTATCAAAAGTACGGGGAGCTGTTAACTGCCCATATGCACCAGCTCCGCGGCGGTGAAAACGAAATCGAAGTAACGGATTACTACGATCCGGAAGGCGGCACGCTTACCATTGAGCTTGAGCCTGAACTCTCGCCGTCAGATAATGCCCAGCGGTATTTTAAACGCTACAACAAAGCTAAAACCTCACTATCCGAGGCGAAAAAACAGATTAAGCTGACCCGTCGCGAGATTGATTACCTCGACCGGCTGATTCAGCAGGTGGAAACGGCTGCCCCATCCGACATTGACGACATACGTGAAGAATTATCGGACGGCGGCTATCTGAAAAAGCGTGTTCAAAAGAAAAAACAGAAAAAAAGCACGAAACCGCAGGTTGAGCAGTACGTTTCCTCGGCCGGCACACTTCTGCTTGTCGGAAAAAACAACCGCCAGAACGAATACGTCACCAACCGGGTGGCAAACGCCGGAGACACCTGGCTGCACACGAAAGATATCCCCGGATCCCATGTGGTGATCCGCTCCACAGACGTAGACGAGGAAACGTTAAAGGAAGCGGCTGTCCTTGCCGCCTATTTCTCCAAAGCGCGCTCTTCGTCCTCGGTGCCGGTCGACCACACCCTGATCCGCCACGTACGAAAACCAAACGGCGCCAAGCCCGGGTTTGTGACCTACGATCAGCAGTCCACCCTGTTTGTCACTCCGGAGGAAAGCCTTGTCCTTGAAATGAAAAACCGGGCCAAAGCCCAGACCGCTGCAAAATAAAAAAGCTCCCTCCGACACAGCCCAGCTGTCCGGAGGGAGCTTTTTAATTCGTATTTACGCCCAGGAAGCCGGGGCCTGTTTCCATTCCTGCAGACGTTCGATATCGTTTTCCTGCACGTAGCCTTCCTCAGCTGCAATCTGAATCAGGGCAGAGTAATTAGTCAGTGTTTTCACCGGCAGCCGCGCTTCTTTAAGCTGCCTTCCGGCTTCCTCCAGCTCATACGTAAAAATCGCAGCCGCTCCGAGTACGTCGGCTCCTGCGTCCAGAAGAGCCTGCTGGACCGTGATCATGCTTTGACCTGTGGAGATTAAATCCTCAACAATTACGACTTTATCCTCCGGAGTGACCCGGCCTTCAATCTGATTGCCTTTACCATGGGATTTGGAGGAACCGCGCACGTAGCACATCGGCAGGCCGAGCCTGTCTGCTGCAAGCGCCGCATGAGCTATCCCGGCCGTGGCAGTGCCGGCAACGATCGTAGCATCCGGGTAATTGCTCCGGATAAGCTCCGCCAATCCTTCTGCCACCCGGGTCCGTACGTCCGGATAAGAAAGCGTCAGCCGGTTGTCGCAGTAAATCGGGGAGCGTATACCGGAAGACCAGGTAAACGGTTCATCCGGGCGCAGTGTCACTGCTTCAATGGTCAGCAGATCCCTGCTGAGAAGTTCTTCATTCTGCATTGGGCATTCTCCATTCCTGTTCCATTTGTTCGTAAGCCGAAGCCGGAGCAGCAGCTTTTGTAATGCTGCGTCCGACGACGATCGCGTCACTGCCAAAATCTGCGGCGGCCTGCGGTGTCACTACCCGGGCCTGGTCCCCCGCCTCCTCACCTGCCCCGCGAATTCCCGGGGTCACGGTAATAAAAGAGCGGCTGCGGGCGCTTTTAATGAGCGGCACCTCCCCGGCAGCGCAGACAACGCCGTCCTGCCCCGACCGTTCGGCAAGATCCGCGTAAGCCGCCACTGCTTGATTCATCGAAAGCGGTATGCCAAGCTCCTCCTTCAGCATCGTTTCAGAGGTGCTCGTCAGCTGAGTGACCGCTATGCAGGCAGGTCTCTTCTGCCCGGACCGGGTGCCCTGCTCCAGGCCTTCTACAGCACCCGCCATCATCCGGCTTCCGCCAGCAGCATGAACCGTGACAAGATCCACCTGCAGCCGGGCAAGCTGAGCGGCTGCCCGCTGGACCGTATTGGGTATATCATGCAGCTTCAAGTCAAGAAATACCCGGTGTCCTTGTGCTTTCCACTCCTCCACAAGCGCTGGGCCTTCTTTATAAAATAATTCCATGCCGACTTTTAAAAACAGTGATTTCTGTCCGAATGAAGCGAGCAGGGCATCCGCCTCCGGTTTATCCGGCACGTCCATGGCAATGATCAGGGGACGGTCCTTCATGCTTTCACCCCGCCCCGCTTCCAGCCGGCCCAGTCCGCAGCCGTCTCAGAGCCGGCCCAGTCTGTCAGCTCCTGAATGATTTCCGGGCAGGCAAACGGGTTGCTGATGTTTGCTGTTCCGACAGCGACCGCATCAGCTCCAGCCATCATAAACTCCAGCACGTCCTCCATGCCCATAATGCCGCCCATGCCGATAATAGGCAGTTCTGTTACCTGCCGCACCTGATATACCATCCGGATGGCTACCGGCTTAATGGCCGGACCCGAAAGGCCCCCGATTTCATTAGCGAGCAGCGGCTTGCGCGTCACCGGATCAATTTTCATCCCCGATAATGTGTTAATCAGCGACAAACCGTCCGCGCCGGCATGTTCCACCGCTTTGGCAATTTCCGTAATATCCGTCACGTTGGGCGACAGCTTAACGTAAACCGGCACGTCAGACACGTGCTTCACCCTTTTCGTAAGCTCTGCCGCAAGCTTCGGGTCGGTTCCAAACGTAATGCCGCCTTCTTTCACATTCGGACAGGAAATATTGAGCTCCAGCGCTGCCACCATACCGGATTCCGACAGTCCGGCCGCCACCGCTTCGTAGTCCTCCATTTTTGTTCCCGCAACATTTGCAAGCACCGGTGTATCCAGCTGCTGGAGCCACGGCAGCTCGTGTTCCGTTACTCCTTTAAGCCCCGGGTTCTGCAGACCGATAGCGTTCAGCATGCCTGCTTCTGTTTCTGCCACCCGCGGTGTTTCATTACCGAACCGCGCTTCTTCGGTGGTCGCTTTAATCGCAATGGCTCCGAGGTCATTGAGATCATACAGCTGGGAAAATTCTTTTCCAAAGCCAAAGCATCCGCTTGCCGGCATAACCGGGTTTTTCATTTCAAGCCCGGGCAGGCTTACATGCAGTTTCATGACAGCACCACCTCTCCCCACGGGAAGACCGGGCCGTCGCTGCAAACCTTCCGGTAGCTTGTTCCGTCAGGGTCGTCTGTAGTGTGACACACACAGGCAAAACAGGCGCCGATGCCGCAGCCCATACGTTCCTCAAGGGAAAGCTTCCCTTTTGCGGCCGCATAGGAGCTGTCGAGCGCACGAAGCATTGGCAGCGGTCCACAGGCGTAAATAGCATCGTAGGAAAGCCCCTGGCGGTCAATCACATCTGTGACAAAGCCGGCCTCCCCTATACTTCCGTCAATGGTACTCACAAAGCAGTCCCCGAGCGCGCCGAACCTATCCCGGAAAAACGCACTGGATTCATCGGCAAAGCCGAGCACGGTCTGCACCCGGACGCCCTGACCAGTCAGCTGTTTAGCTAGACCGAGCAGCGGCGGAACGCCGACGCCGCCCCCGACAATCAGCGCCTTTTCTCCTTCGCCCACGTCACTCGTATCAAACCCGTTGCCGAGCGGCCCGAGCACATCCACTTCGTCGCCTTCACGCCAGGCCGCCATCCGGCTTGTACCTTCCCCTTCGGCCCGGAAAACAAGCGCCATCCGCCGCTGGTCAGGCCAGTATTCACTAATACTGACCGGACGGCGCAGAAGCGGAGCGACATGCGGGGACGTTTTCACATGCACAAATTGTCCCGGTGCCTGGATACGCCCTGGCATATCACCTTCGAGCACAACTTCAAAAATCGACGCTGCGATTTCGTCGATGGAAACGACGCTCATCCATTCTTTTTGAATCACACCATCACCTCGTTTGTACGATCTTCTTTCATCGCAGGCATGGCTTCTGTGGAAAAGGTAATCATCTCAAGCACCTTCAACAAGGCTCCGGCCGTGTCGAGGGATGTGAGACATACTACTTCATTTTCCACGGCTTCCCGACGGATCCGGAAGCCGTCCGCTGCCGCTTTTTTCTGTTTTTCCATCGTGTTAATGACAAACTGGGCTTTGCCTTCCCGGATAAAGTCAAGAATGTTTGGCGATTCTTCTTCCACCTTTGCGACCGAGGAAGCCGGAATGCCTTCCTTGTTCAGCCACGCCGCGGTTCCCTGGGTCGCTGTAATCGTATAGCCGATCGCATGAAACCTCCTGGCGAGCGCAAGCGCCTCCTTTTTCCATTCATCGGCAATAGTAAACAGCACGGTGCCGTGATTTGGAATTTTCATCCCGGAAGCGATCAGCCCTTTATACAATGCTTTCTCGAGCGTCTGATCCCGGCCCATCACTTCACCGGTCGATTTCATTTCCGGGCCGAGAGATATTTCCACCTGGCGGAGCTTGGCGAAGGAAAAGACCGGCACCTTGACCGAAACGCCTTCCGCTTCCGGAAGCAGACCGCTTTCGTACCCAAGGGCAGCAAGGCTTTCACCGACCATGACCCGGGTGGCAAGCTTTGCAATCGGACATCCGGTAATTTTACTTAAAAACGGCAGGGTGCGGCTTGCCCGCGGGTTCACTTCAAGCACATACACTTCATCTTCGTGTATAACGAACTGAATGTTCAGCAGTCCTTTGATGTTCAGCCCTTTTCCGATAGCGATCGTCCGCTCGGCAAGTGTTTGCTTCGTCTGCTCTGAGAGCGTCTGCGATGGATAGACTGCAATCGAATCGCCCGAATGCACCCCGGCGCGTTCAATGTGCTCCATGATCCCCGGAATAAGCACCATCTCTCCGTCTGAAATCGCGTCGACCTCCACTTCTTTTCCGACCATATAACGATCGATCAGCACCGGGTGCTTGCGGTTGACGCGTACGGCCCGCTCCATGTAATTAAGCAGTTCTTTTTCACTGCCGACGATCTCCATCGCCCGTCCGCCAAGGACATACGACGGGCGGACCAGAACCGGATAGCCGATATCAGCAGCCACCACCCTTGCCTCTTCGGTGCTGACCGCTGTACGGCCGAGCGGCTGAGGAATTTTCAACGACTGCAGCGCCGCTTCAAATTTATCCCGGTCCTCTGCCCGGTCCATGTCCTCAAGTGTAGTGCCAAGAATCTTCACGCCGTGCTCAGCGAGACCATCCGCCAGGTTAATGGCGGTCTGACCGCCGAATTGAACGATGACGCCCTCCGGCTGTTCTACATCGACTACGTGCATTACATCTTCCACTGTAAGCGGCTCAAAGTACAGCTTGTCTGACACGCTGAAGTCTGTCGACACCGTTTCCGGATTGTTGTTGATAATAATCGCCTCGTATCCCGCTTCCTGCAGCGCCCAGACGGTATGCACCGTCGCGTAGTCAAATTCAACTCCCTGCCCGATCCGTATCGGGCCGGAACCGAGGACGACGACAGACGGACGCCCGGTTTTGCTGCTTTCGTTTTCTTCTTCATAGGAGGAATAGTAATACGGCGTTTCGGACTCAAATTCCGCCGCACACGTGTCGACCATTTTATACACCGGCGTAATACCCAGCTCGAGGCGCTGGCTGCGCACCTGTTTCTCTGTCGTATTCCAGTAGGCCGCAAGTGTTTCGTCAGCCATGCCGGTTGTCTTTGCCATCCGCAGTATTTCTTCATCATTTGGGTAGGAGCGTGCCATTTCCGCAACCTTGACAATACCCGCGAATTTTTCAAGGAAAAACAAATCAATTTTTGTCCATGTGTGCAGCTGTTCGAGCGAGTACCCGCGCTTCAGCGCTTCCCCGATGTAAAACAGCCGCTCATCGTCCGCGCGAATAAGTTTATCTATCAGTTTTTCCTCGGATGCCTCTGCGTAATCCGGATGCGTCAGAAAAGCACGTCCGAGTTCCAGCGACCGGATACCTTTCAAAATGGACTCCTCAAATGAGCGTCCGATGGCCATCACTTCTCCGGTCGCTTTCATCTGCGTACCGAGCCGGCGGTTCGCTGCTTCAAATTTGTCAAACGGCCAGCGCGGAATTTTTGTTACCACATAGTCAAGGGCTGGCTCAAAGCTCGCATACGTCGTACCGGTGATCGGGTTCTTCAATTCATCGAGCTTATATCCCGAGGCAATCTTGGCTGCAAGCTTGGCAATCGGGTAGCCGGTGGCTTTGGACGCAAGTGCCGACGAACGGCTCACCCTCGGGTTAACCTCGATGATATAGTATTCAAAGCTGTCCGGAGACAGCGCAAACTGCACGTTGCAGCCGCCTTCAATTTCAAGCGCCCGGATGATTTTCAAAGACGAGTCGCGGAGCATATGGTACTCCCGGTCGGCAAGTGTCTGACTCGGGGCGGTTACGATCGAATCCCCGGTATGAACACCGACTGCGTCAATATTTTCCATGTTACAGACAACAATTGCCTGCCCGGAGCTGTCGCGCATTACTTCGTATTCAAGCTCTTTAAATCCGGCAATGCTTTTTTCAAGCAGGCACTGGGTTACCGGGCTGTATTTGAGCCCGGAGCCGACGATTTCCACCAGCTCATCATGATTGTCCACCAGGCCGCCGCCGGTACCGCCGAGCGTATAGGCCGGCCGGACGATGACCGGATAGCCGATTTCCTCCACAAAGGCTTCTGCCTCCTGCAGGTTGTGCACGATGGTGCTTTCCGGCACCGGCTCGTTCAGCTCATACATCAGGTTCCGGAATGACTCCCGGTCCTCTGCCTGCTCAATGGCAGACAGTTCGGTGCCAAGAAGGGAAATATCATACCGCTCGAGCAGCCCGTGGCGGTGCAGCTCCATCGCCATATTCAGGCCGGTCTGACCACCAAGGGTCGGCAGAATGGCGTCGGGCCGTTCTTTACGGATTACCCGGTCGACAAACTCGAGGGTGAGCGGCTCCATGTACACCTGATCGGCAATGTTGGTATCCGTCATGATGGTTGCCGGGTTGGAATTAATTAGAATGACCTCGTATCCTTCTTCCTTTAACGCCTGGCACGCCTGGGTGCCGGCATAGTCAAACTCCGCCGCCTGGCCGATTACTATAGGGCCGGAGCCAATCACTAATATTTTTTGAATATCTGTACGTTTTGGCATGGTGACTCCCCTTTTACATTCGAGTAGGTACTTTTTCGTAACGGTTCATTAGACGGACAAACTGGTCGAACAGGTCGTTGGCATCGCTCGGTCCCGGGCATGCTTCCGGATGGTACTGAACGCTGAATGCCGGATATTCCCGGTGTTCGACGCCTTCAACTGTGCCATCGTTGACGTTGACATGCGTCAGGATCAGGTCCGTTCCCATCAGCGAATCCCGGTCCACCGTATAGCCATGGTTCTGGGAAGTTATATCCACCCGCCCGGTTTTTACCTGCTTGACCGGATGGTTGCCTCCGCGGTGGCCGAATTTAAGTTTGGACGAGGTGGCCCCGCAGGCGAGACTCAGCAGCTGATGTCCGAGACATATCCCAAACACCGGTACTTCCCCGATCAGGTTACGGAGCGTCTCCACGGCCTCCGGCACGTCTTCAGGATCTCCGGGGCCGTTACTGAGCATTACTCCGTCCGGGTTCAGGGCAAGCACTTCTTTCGCCGTGGCGTTGTATGGGAGCACAAACACATCGCAGCCGCGGCTGAGCAGATTCCGGGTGATGCCGTGTTTAGCCCCGTAATCCATCAGAACCACCCGTTTGCCGTTGCCGGGTGCATGATAGGCATTTTTCGTACTGACCCGGGACACCTGATCCCGGGGATCAATCCACTGCTGCAGCTCCCGGACGATTTCCTCTTCTTCCGCTTCTTCTGCGCACAGTCTGCCGCGCAGTGTACCGGCGGTCCGGATCATTTTCGTCAGGCGGCGTGTATCAATGCCGCACAGGCCGGGAATATCCTTTTCGTAAAGCCATTCGCTGAGCGTGCCGATGCTTCGGAAATTACTCGGGTGCGAAGCTGCTTCCTTGACGATCAGTCCGCCGGCAGAGGGATGCATCGTTTCGAAGTCATCCCGGTTAATACCGTAGTTGCCGATCAGCGGGTACGTCAGTGTCACCAGCTGATCGCAGTAGGACGGGTCGGATAAAATTTCCTGATAACCGGTCATTCCAGTGTTAAATACGACTTCCCCTACAGTTTCCCGTTCGCTTCCAATGCCTTCTCCGTGAAAAACTGCTCCATTTTCCAGTATTAATTTCCGCTTCATTGCTGCACCTCTTCCTTTTCATACACTGTCTTCCCGTCTACGATCGTGAGAACTGGCCAGCCCTTCAGCTTCCAGCCGGTAAATGGCGTGTTTTTTCCTTTTGACACAAATTGAGCAGGATCGACCGTTTCCTCGTGCTCCAGGTCTATGAGCGTCAGGTTTGCAGCAGCACCTGCGGCAAGCGTGCCGGCAGCGAGTCCGAACACTCTGGCCGGACGCCCTGTCATTGATGCGAGCAGATATTCCAGAGTACATACTTCGTTTAATACCAGTTCGTTATATAAAAGCGGAAAGGCCGTTTCAAACCCTGTAATGCCAAACGGAGCTTCGCTTATCGGCCGTGCCTTTTCTTCTGCAGCGTGAGGGGCGTGGTCGGTCGCTATAAAATCAATGGTCCCCTCGAGCCAGGCTTCAAGCAGCGCCTGCCGGTCGCCGCGGGAGCGAAGAGGCGGGTTCATTTTATAGTTCGTATCCACCTCCGGAATGTCGTCTTCACTTAGCAGCAGATGATGTGGTGTGACTTCGGCTGTTACATGGATGCCGGCACGTTTTGCATCGCGGATCAGCCGCACAGATTCCTTCGTGCTCACGTGACATACGTGATAGTGGCAGCCGGCCGCTTCAGCAAGCAAAATGTCACGGGCGATATGAACAGATTCAGCTACCGCCGGTATGCCCTTGAGTCCGTTTTTTTCCGCAAACCTCCCGGCGTGCACGCTGCCGCCGTACACGAGTGTATTTTCTTCACAGTGCGCCACCACCGGCATATCGAGCGCTGCGGCGTCCTGCATGGCTTCGTACATGACAGAGGCATCCTGCACACCCACTCCGTCATCTGTAAAAGCAAAGGCCCCATGCTCTTTCAGAGCTTTCATGTTCGTACGTTCGGCCCCCTGCTGTTTTTCTGTGATGGAGGCGTAGGGAAGGACACGTACCACAGCCGTGGCTTCGATACGCTCATACAGCAGATCAAGCTTTCCTGCGGAGTCTGGCACCGGGTACGTGTTCGGCATTGGGCAAACGGTAGTGAATCCGCCTTTCGCTGCCGCCTTTGTACCTGAATAAATCGTTTCTTTGTGCTCGCCTCCCGGCTCACGAAGATGCACATGCACGTCAACCAGGCCCGGACTTAGCAGCCTTCCTTTCGCATCGAGTACTACTTCAGCCTCCTCCGGCGCCCTGCCGATTTCCTGGATACGCCCATTTTCAATCAGTACATCCTGTGGTTCGATGGTTTCCCCGGAGGTGAACACCTGCGCATTGATAATCCATCCGTTCATTTCCAATCTCCTCCTTTAGCCTGTCTTAATACATGGTCAAGCACAGCCATCCGGATAAAAACACCGTTTGTCATCTGCTTGAATATTCTTGAGCGGCCGCCCTCCACGAGCTCGTCCGCGATCTCCACTCCCCGGTTGATCGGGGCCGGGTGCATAATAATGCTTTTATTGTTCATGCGCTGCGCACGCTCTATGGTGAGCCCGTATGCTTCATGATAATCGTTCGGTCCGGCTATCAGCTGGACCGTATGCCGTTCATGCTGAATGCGGAGCATCATCATAACGTCCGCCACCTCCACCGCTTCATCCATTGGTATAAAGCGGCTGCTCATGGCTTCATCCATCCATTCTTTTGGTCCCGATACATATACCTTCGCTCCAAGACGCTCCAATACCTCCACGTTTGAACGGGCAACCCGGCTGTGCCGGATATCGCCGGCAATGACAACCTTCACGCCGGCAAACCGTCCAAATTCCTGCTGAATCGTCATTAAATCCAGAAACGACTGGGTCGGGTGGTGCCCACAGCCGTCCCCTCCATTAATAATGGGGATGCTGATAGAGTCCCGCAGTTCATCAAAGTACCGCTCCTGCTCGTGACGGATAACGACCACGTCAGCCCCAATGCTTTCGATTGTGCGCACCGTATCGTACAGACTCTCTCCCTTTTTTACGCTTGAGGTGGCAGCATCGAAGTGAAGAATTCCGAGACCGAGGTTCTGTTCGGCCGCTTCAAAGCTTAGCTTGGTCCGGGTGCTGGGCTCAAAAAATAAGTTCGCTGCGTACAACGGAAGGCTTTTCCGTTCCCTCTCCGTGTCTGCAAATGCATTCGCCCTCGCCAGCAGCTCATGGATCTGCCGCACATCCCATTCCTCCATCGTCAGCACGTGCTGGACTGCTGCTGTTTTTGAAGATTTCATATTCATCATCGTTTCCGCTCCTTTTTAAGCGCCTCGATCCTATATAAAAAACCCGGAGTCGGAAAGACTCCAGGTGTACGGGTATGAAGAAACGCCCCGCGCAGGATAGTCTGCTGACGGAAGTGTTTTCATGCCGTTCAACCTTGGATGTCTCTCTGTACTTCCTTAAAGGATGATCAAGCTGCCTTATTTTTTGAGGTAGATGTACTTACGGATTCAAACATCGACCGGTTGCCGTAGGAATCTTCCTTTCCCGGCAGCACTGCGTGCAGCACCATCCCGATCACGGTAGCAAGCGCCATGCTTGATATTTCAAAGTATTCCCCGATTTCGATGAACGCTCCTCCGATCCCGGTCACCAGAATGACGGAGCTGATAATCAGATTCCGCTTAATGCCGAGATCAATGTTGTTATCAATCAGCATTCGCAGGCCGTTCGAGGCGATGATACCAAACAGCAGGATCGAAACGCCTCCCATTACGGCTCCGGGGATGCTTGCGATAAAGGCTTCCACCTTTCCGATAAATCCAAAGCTGATGGCAAGCACGGCGGCCCCGCCGATCACGTACACACTGAATACGCGGGTGATGGCAAGCACTCCGATATTTTCCCCGTAGGTCGTGTTCGGCGGTCCCCCAAGCACGGCGGCAAACATGGTTGCCACCCCGTCGCCCATGATGGAACGGTGAAGCCCCGGGGACTTGAGGAAGTTTTTTTCCGCTACCTTGCTTAATACGAGCTGGTCGCCGATATGTTCAGCAATGGTCACCAGCGCAATCGGTGCCATGATCGCGATAACGCTCCAGCTCCAATCCGGGCTGTACGTGGCAAACGGCACGGAGAAATCCGGCACCTGAATCCAGGCAGCCTTTCCGATGGCGCCTGTATTTACCATTCCGGCAGCAAGCGCCGTCAAGTAGCCGCCTATAATGCCAAACAGCACGGGAATGATGCGGAAAAATCCCCGGAAAAATACAGAAGCGACAATGACAATTGCAAGTGTTACGGCGGCTACGCTCATATGGCGCATCGGTTCATTGTAGTTTCCGGTGTCTGCGTTGTAGTTCATCGACATTTCGATTGCTGTCGTCGCAAGGCCGAGGCCGATGACCATAATGACCGGGCCGACTACTACCGGCGGCAGAATGTTCATCAGCCAGCCTACACCGGCTTTTCGGATAACCAGCGCTGTAATGCCGTAAACAAGCCCTGCAGCTAGCGAGCCGAGCATAACGCCGCCCGGGCCGCCAATGGATAAAGCGGCAATGATTGGGAAAATAAATGCGAATGACGAGCCGAGATAAGCCGGTATCTGTCCTTTAGTGATTGCCAGATAGGCAAGTGTTCCAAGACCGCTGGATACAAGAGCTACGGCTGGGCTGAGTCCTGTAAGCGCCGGCACGAGTATTGTTGACCCGAACATGGCGAACAGGTGCTGCAGGCTCAGAATCAGCCACGTAGCCGGGGCCGGGCGGGTCTGGATATGGATATCTTCGTTATTTTTCATGATAAACCTCCATTAATATTGGCATGGAGGGAAGAAACGCTTTCGTCTCGTCCCTTTTTGAACTCACTGGTTCAAATTAAAGAGAAATCTTGTTACGCAGAATGGATACTCACCTGGTCTTCGCCGTCTTCTTCTGCCATGTTGACAGCGATAATTTCTTCCCGGGAGGTCGGTACGTTTTTGCCGATGTAGTCCGGTCGAACGGGAAGCTCCCGGTGCCCACGGTCCACGAGCACTGCCAGCTGAATCTGTGCCGGACGGCCGCTGTCCATCATGGCGTCCATGGCTGCCCGCACGGTCCGGCCGGTATATAACACATCGTCCACCAGAATCACTGTCTTTCCGGTAATCTCTCCGGGAAGCACAGCCCCGTGCAGCTCCGGCTCCTGGCTGTTATTGTTGTGCGATAAATCATCGCGGTACATCGTAATGTCCACTTCGCCAATCGGAATCGCGTTTCCTTCAATCCGTTCGATACTTTCCGCTAGCCGGTTGGCAATGTAAATGCCCCGCGTTTTGATTCCAACCAGGATACAGTCTTCCACGCCTTTGTTTCGTTCAATAATTTCGTGCGATACCCTCGTCAGAGCTCTCCGGATTGCCTGTTCATCCAAAAGCACCCGTTCCATCTGCACCATCCTCCTTTACTTCATAAAAAAAGCCCCCATCCCGTAAGGATGAGAGCTTGCGGATCCGGGCACATTCACCCGCAGGCCGGGTATTACACATACGCCGCCCTGGGTACTTCTGCGCTCAGTCACCACCTCTTCTCAGCCTCACGGGACTGTGTTAAAAAGGCATTCGTTTTTTTCGTTATTACGTAGTATGACAGTCTTTTATTGTGCGGTCAACTAGTTTTGTTAAGTTCATCAATAGCAGCCTGCATCTCCTCCGGCAGCTCCGCCTCCAATTCAATCCACTTTCCGCTTACAGGATGCTCAAAGCGGAGCCGGTACGCATGCAGCGCCTGCCCCGGAAGAGAAAGAGTCTTTCGGCGTCCGTACTTCGGATCAGCGGCCACCGGATGGCCGATCTCGGCAAAATGCACACGGATCTGGTGCATCCGCCCGGTTTCAAGCTCACACTCCACAAATGTGTATTTGTGCCACCATTGGAGCACCTGAAAGTGAGTGACTGCCGGCTTCGAGTTTTCTCGCACCGCCGCCATTTTCTGACGGTCATGGGGATCACGGCCGATCGGCATATCAATTTTCCCTGTTTCGTGCGGCACTTCCCCGTGCACAATTGCTTTATATTTCCGCTCTATTTTCCGCTCCTTCATCTGAGCGGATAACTGCTCGTAAGCCTCAGGATGCTTGGCTGCTATAAGGAGTCCGGACGTATCCTTATCCAGGCGGTGAATCAGCCCTGCCCGGGTTTCGGGGTGGTCCTGCCATGCCGGATAACGGTGCAGCAGCCCGTTCATCAATGTTCCGCGGGTGTGCCCCGGTGCCGGATGCACAACCATCCCCCTCGGTTTGTAAATCACCACCACATCGTCATCCTCATAGCGTATGTCAAGATCGATCTCTTCCGGCGTCATTTCTTCATGATTTTCTTCAGGTACAGTGACGTCGATCCGGTCGCCGGCCTGCAGCTTGTAATTATTTTTCACACGGCCGCCGTTGACTGTGACCCATCCCTCTTTCACCCATTGCTGAATGACTGAACGCGACTCTTCCAATTCGTCTGTCATCAAACGGTCGATTCTTGTTCCCTGTTCTTCTTCGTCAATAATTCGTGGATTCATGTGCTTCTTCCTTCTTTCGTGATCTTTCATCTAAAAACATACCGATAATCAACCAGATTACACCTACTGTCAGGGCAGCATCTGCAACGTTGAAAATAGGGTAATTATAAGCGAACAGGTAGACATCAACAAAATCTACAACTTCACCAAAAAGCATACGGTCAATGAAATTTCCAACAGCTCCTCCAAGAACAAGGGCCAGCGGGATGCCAAAAGTAAATGAGAGCGTACCATACTGCTGCATGTAATACACCACTACTGCTATCACGACGATCGTAATAATTAAGAAAAACCAGCGCTGCCCCTGCAGTATACCAAAGGCCGCTCCTGCGTTCCGGTGAGAGGTCAGATATAAAAAAGACGGGATCACTTCAATGCTTTCTCCAATACGCATGGAGGCAGCTACTATGTATTTGGTTACCTGATCGAAAATAATAATCAGCGCAGCCAGCAGGTAATGCCACTTAATGATTTTCATACGGACTCTTTCATCCTCTCTTGCGGTATGCGTTCCATCCTTAGCATTTTAGCATATATTCGCCGGTGCGAACAGCGCCCGGGTCGATCCTTCCGGGCTTTACGTTCCATAAAAAAAGAGCCCCTGATGGAAAGGGGCTCCTCACATGCTATGACTGACTGACGTTCTCTTTTTGATGCATGACCGAGGCACAGCGGCTGCAGAGATCCGGATACGCCGGGTCTTCTCCCACCGTTTCGGTCACTTCCCAGCAGCGTTCGCAGCGTTCACCTTCCGCTGCTCCTACAACAACGCTTACTTCGTCGAGCTTCACTGCTTCCGCCGGGGCCTCTGACGCTGAACCGGCAATTTCTGCCTTCGAAACAATAAATAGCGTTTTTAAACGGGTTACGCTCTGCAGCATATCCTTTACTTCCCCGTCTGCGTAGATATCTACCGAGGCTTCAAGTGACTTGCCAATCACTTTTTCTCCTCTCGCTGTCTCAAGGGCCTTTAATACATCGTCCCGGACATCCATGAGACGATCCCACTTCCTGCGGAGCTCTTCATCCTCTGTCGAACGGTCCGCCTGCGGCATATCCGTCAGCTGTACGCTGTCAGCTTCTGTTTGAGGGATGAATTCCCATACCTCTTCGGCCGTATGCGGAATGATCGGTGCGATCATCTGCACGAGAGCTGTTAACGTGTCATACAGCACCGTATGCACAGCCCGGCGGCGGACATCGTCTTCATGCTCGACGTAGAGCGTGTCCTTGGCGATATCAAGATAAAATGAGCTCAGATCCACGGTGCAGAAGTTGTGGAACGTTTGATAAACGTTCACAAACTGGTATTCTTCATAGCCGGCACGGATTTTTGCAACCAAATCCTGCAGGCGCAGATGCATATACTGATCAAGCTCGCTCCAGTCCGACGGCTCAACCCGGTGCTTATCCGGATCAAAATCGCTCAGGTTTCCGAGCATGAACCGGAACGTGTTACGGATCTTGCGGTACGCTTCAGCGATCTGCTTTAAAATGTTGTCCGAGAGCCGGTGATCCGCCTGATAGTCGACGCTCGACACCCAGAGCCTTAGAATATCTGCGCCGAGCTGCTTTGTGATGTCGTTTGGCGAAATCGTATTACCGAGCGATTTGCTCATTTTTTTGCCTTCTCCGTCCATCGTAAAGCCGTGGCTCAGTACGGAACGGTACGGCGCTTTTCTGGTAACCGCAACACTTGTTGTAAGAGAAGAGTTAAACCAGCCGCGGTATTGATCGGAGCCTTCAAGATACATATCAGCCGGACGCTGCAGAAGCGGAGATGCCTCAAGCACTGACTGATGGGACGAGCCGCTGTCGAACCAAACGTCCATAATATCCATTTCTCTTGTAAAAATGCCGTTTGGACTGTGTTCCGACGTAAACCCTTCCGGCAGCAGATCGGCTGTCTCCCACTCAAACCATACGTTGGAGCCATGGCTGCGGAACAGCTCGGCTACGTGCTGGATGGTCTCATCGTTAATAAGCGCTTCGCCGTCCTCAGCATAAAAGACCGGAATTGGCACGCCCCAGGCACGCTGTCTTGAAATACACCAGTCGCCCCGGTCACGCACCATGTTGTACAGTCGCGTTTCTCCCCAAGCCGGAGTCCATGTCACCTGGCTGATTTCGTCTAAAAGCTCGCCCCGGATGTTTTCGATCGATGCAAACCACTGGTCAGTCGCCCGGTAAATCACCGGCTTTTTTGTCCTCCAGTCATGCGGATAAGAGTGGCTGAAGAAGTTCAGCTGCAAAAGCGCCCCGAGCTGATCGAGGTTATCCGTAATCGCTTTATTCGCCTTATCGTAAAACAGTCCTTCAAAGCCCGGGGCTTCGTCGGTAAATACTCCTTTATCGTCGACGGGACAAAGTGTTTCCAGACCGTACTGCTGTCCTACCACAAAGTCTTCCTCCCCGTGGCCCGGAGCTGTGTGCACGCAGCCGGTACCGGCATCGAGCGTTACGTGATCGCCGAGAATGACGAGGGAATCCCGGCCGTAAATAGGGTGCTCGGCCATGACGTATTCCAGATCGCTGCCCTTCATGCGCTTTGTAATCTCATAGCCGTCCCACTCAAGCTTTTGTTCAAGCTCCTCGAGCAGTCCTTCGGCTACAACATACTTTTCTCCATTCGCCTTCACGACGACGTAGTCAAGCTCTGGATGAACAGTGATCGCCAGGTTTGCCGGGATCGTCCACGGAGTCGTCGTCCAGATGATAAATTTTTCATCGCCCTCGAGAACGTCCTTGCCGTCTTTAACCGCAAACGACACATAAATCGACGGAGAGCGCATATCGTGGTATTCGATCTCTGCTTCTGCCAGGGCCGATTCCGAGGATGGCGACCAGTAGACCGGTTTTTTGCCTTTATAAATATGGCCGCGCTTGGCCATTTCGCCGAATACCTGGATCTGCTGGGCTTCGTATTCATGATGCATCGTCACATATGGGTTCTCCCAATCGCCTCTTACTCCGAGACGTTTAAACTGCTCCCGCTGCCGGTCAATTTGTTTTTCCGCATATTCTTCACACGCGGCACGGAACTCAGCTGTCGTCATTTTTTTCCGGTCGACTTTTTTGTTTTTCGAAAGCGCCGTTTCTATCGGAAGCCCGTGAACATCCCAGCCCGGCACGTACGGCGCATGGTAGCCTGTCATTGATTTATAGCGGACGATAAAGTCCTTGAGTACTTTATTCAGAGCGTGCCCCATATGGATGTCCCCGTTGGCATAGGGAGGTCCGTCGTGCAGCACAAACAGCGGGCGGCCTTCCGTGCGGGCCTGAACCTGCTCATAGATGTCCTGCTCGTTCCACATTTTCTGGCGTTCCGGTTCTTTATTTGGCAGATTGCCGCGCATTGGAAATTTGGTTTTTGGCATTAACAGCGATTCTTTGTAACTCATTTCCGCATCCTCCTTTTTTTCTTACAACAAAAAGAGCCATTCGGAGCCCCTGTGCATAGGGGCGAGAATGACTCGCGGTACCACCCTGATGAGCGCAGGAGGCTATACGGCTCCCTGCTTGTCTCTTCATTGGCAATAACGGCTTTTTCAAAGCCGCCTTAACTTACTGCTTTGTTCAGTTAAGGAACTCCGGGGTGATAACAAAAATGCCCTGGTTCTGCGCTTACACCAACCGCAGATCGCTGAGACCGGTACATTACTGCCTGCTCCCCTTCAACGTTTATCGAATATGATAATGCAAAAGTATAATCTAGTTGCTGGTGTTAGTCAAGACGTTCGCCGTCGCCTGCATAAACGTCCGCCTCAGCCGGTTCTTCCTCGGAAAGATTCAGCCATTCATCCGAATGAAGCATTTCCATCTGGGCTTCGAGCAGCATTTTAAATTTGGTCTGGTAAACAGAAGCCTGCTTTTTCAATTCTTCAATTTCAAGCTCGATCCGGCGGGATTTGTTCAGGGCATCGTTGATAATCCGGTCCGCATTTTTCTCCGCTTCCTTCACCGTCAGCTGCCCTTCCTTCTCGGCATTTTTCCGCACTTCTTCTGCCGATTCCTGGGCTACATAAATCGACTTGTTCAGCGTTTCTTCAATGCTTGAGAAATGATTAATCCGGTCTTCGAGCTCTTTTGTACGGTCATACAGCTCGTCACGTTCACGAATCACATCTTCAAAATCCTTAATGAGCTGCTTTAAAAAATCGTTTACTTCATCTTCGTCGTATCCCCGGAAACCTCTTGTGAATTCCTTATTATGAATATCCAGTGGTGTTAAAGGCAAAGTCTTTCACCCTTTCTACAATTCAAGTATGTATACCGGCCCGAAAGCCTGCTGCCTTTTACTGCATTCGCGGCGAAAAAGGCAGTTCCTTCCTTCAAAAGAAAAAAAGTTATTTCTTTCTTTTCTGCTCTTTAATTCCGTACACAATCCGCTGCTTATCTTTTTTCGTGCGTCCGAGCACCTCCATCAATTTGGAGCGGCCAAGCCCGCGTACCGAAACATAATCCCCGGGGCGCAGCATATAGGAGGACTGGTCGACCTTTTTCCAGTTCACGCGCACCTTCGCTTTTTCTATGAATGGGAGCGTTTTGCTTCTTGAAAGCCGGTATGCTTCTGCCATAAATGTATCAAGCCGAAGCGAAGAAACCGTCGTTTCGCGTTCCACCCACTGCTCTTCTATCGGCAGCATAGCGGAAAACGGTTTTTCCACCGGCGTTACGGAAACGTTGGCGATTTTGGGAAGGTTCAGCTCAATATAGCTGCGGACTTCGGCAGCTGCTACGAATTGAAAGCATCCTTCCCCTTCCAGAATATCACCGAACTTCTCCCGTTTTAACCCGATGCCCATCAGGGCCCCGAGAACATCCTTGTGTTCAAGAGAAGCGAATTTCTGCGGATAGGATATTTCAAACAATATCAGCTGAAAATCCTCCTGCTCCGGCTGTTCGTAAAACGGATAAATCAGCGCCCGCTTTCGCTCAGCATCATCGTTTCCCCCGGCAAAAGCATAATGGACAGTTTCATCTTTTCCGATGACTGACGCTAAAATATCCCGCTCCCGCGGATCAAGAAAATCGGTCAGCCGTCTTTCGAAGTTTGTTTCCACTGCTTCTTTCCAGTCTGATGCCTGTTCCACCCAGGCTCTTTCTTCCGGCCGGAAGTGTTCGAGCATATTCATGTTGTATTCACCTCAATTAGAACAACGCCCCGGCATTGAAAAACAGCGCCCGGATGCCGGATTCTGCAAAAAAGAGTACGATGATTGCCACAATCGGCGAAATATCAAGCGGGCCGAGCGGCGGAATAAATCGGCGGAACGGCTCCAAATACGGTTCACAAATCGAACCGATAAACTGGCCGATCGTAGATTCTCTCGCGTTCGGGAACCAGGACATGAAAATATATACAATTAACACAATCCGGTAAATACTGATTAAACTAATCAGCAAAGAACCTATAAGCTGCATAATCTCTCTCCTTTCTGTCTAATAATGTTCATCCCGTTCGGACATAATATCTGTAATAGCTCCAGAAATATCCACATTGTCAGGTGCGCAGAAAAAGATGTGGCTGCCAACCTTCTGAATGTCCCCGCCGATGGCATAGACAGTACCGCTTAAAAAATCAACGATACGCCGCCCCTGCTCCTTTGGCACCCGCTGCAGATTAATGATCACTGCTTTCCGGCTGCACAGGTGATCGGCGATATCCTGCACTTCTTCGTAGCTGCGCGGCTCTAAAAGCATCACCTTCGAGGACTTCTGTACACTCTGCAGGCTCACCACGTTGCTCGGCGCTGCCCCCTGCCTGTTTTCATACTGGGCATATTGTTCTTCTTCAGAAAGAGGAACCTCCTGTTCGACCACATCGTCGTCCATTTCAAAAAAACGCCGGAACTTCGAACGCAAACTCATCTTCTCCTCTCCTTTTTACACAGAGATACCAGCTGTTTTGTTACTTAACGCCGGATTCTTTTATTCACCTACAAGCGAAGTACCGAGACGAATATGAGTAGCGCCTTCCTCAACAGCTACCATATAATCGTTGGACATTCCCATGGACAAATAACCGCAGGGAGCATGCGCCCAGTTTTTTTCCTGGATACGCCTGCGCATCTCATTCATCTGCCGAAAAACCGGGCGGGTTTTTTCAGCGTCCTCTTCAAATGGAGCGAGTGTCATTAATCCTACGATCCGAAGGCCGGGAAGTTTCACCAGTGATTCGATAAACGGCTCCACTTCCTGAAGCCCAAGCCCTGCTTTGCTCTCTTCCCCGGAGACATTCACCTGCACAAAGCATTCGGTGACTGTTTCCCCAGAGCGTTTATTGATTTCCTCTGCCAGGCTCCAGCGGTCCAGCGAATGAATGTATGCACACTTGCCGATAATCTTTTTCGCTTTTTTTGACTGCAGGGTGCCGATAAAATGAATATCCGCCCGTCCGGAAACAGCTTCGTATTTTTCAAGAGCTCCTTCCACACGGTTTTCCCCCAAATTGGTTATTCCAGCTTCTACTGCCTCTACCGCCCGCTCCGGAGACACGTACTTTGTAACAGCAATGCATGTCACATCCTCCGGGTCCCGGCCGGATGTTTCACAGGCGAGGCTGATGTTACGCTTTATCACTTTCCAGTTGGATTCCACAGTGTTCAAAGTGCAGCATCCTCCCTGTCTATATAATATAGATATAACTCATCATTCGTCCAGTTTTCCCGTTCTCACGACGGTGGGAGAAAAACAGTTTTTCTTCAGCATAAGTACAGTAACCGCTGACAGCAATACGTTCAGGCGGCAGGCCTGCCTGTTCAAGCAGGAGTTTGTTGGCTGTTTTTAAATCAAGCGCGTACCGCCCGTTTGCCTTTTGGACCCACGGCTTTCCGCTGGAAAAATCCTGTTGATTCTTAAGCGCTGAGAGAACTGTTTCATCCACTTCATAATTAGCTCCGGATATAGCCGGTCCAATCGCCGCATATATTTGTTCAGGCGGGATGCCTTTATCTGCAAAAGCCCGGATCATTCCAGCTCCGATGCCAGCTGCAGTGCCTTTCCATCCTGCGTGGGCGAGCCCTGCAACCCCGGAGTTTTCTGCATAAAAGAACAGAGGAACGCAGTCAGCATAAAAACTGACAAGCGTTACTTCCTTTGATTGGGTAATCATGCCGTCAGCTTCTGCCACAGAGGTTTCCCTCTGCTCACTTCCTTTGCCGGCGTCATTGCGGCCGACTTCTACGATACGGCTGCCGTGCACCTGTTCTTCAGCAGTCCAGGTAGAAAGGGGCCGCCCGATATGTTCGGCAGTGATCATACGGTTGTTTATCGTTATATTCCTGTCTTCCCCTACATGAAAAGCTGTGTTACGACTCTCGTAGGGAGGCTTTCCCGAACCGTTTACTCTTGTGGTAAAGCCGGCGGCCACTGCTTTGCTGTTCATTTCCAGCTCGAGAATGCCGTTTGTTAAAAGGTGAAACGGCTCAGGCTGCATGCCATCACGACCCTTCTGCTTATTGATCAATTATACGGCTTCATATAGATTACCTCAGCCTTAGCGAAGAAAAGCGGGCCGTATCCGGCCCGCTTTTTTCTTCTATCGCCTGCCCGCGCTTAACGACGGCGCCGGTTGCGCAGGAACGTTGGAATATCGAGTCCTTCATCTTCTTCCTGTCCATCTCTGGACGGTTCGTTTTCAGATACAGGCTCTTCCTTCCAATCCTGCTGAGGCGCAGGCTGCTGTGGCTGCTGCGGCGCCTGCTGTCTTGTCGGCTGCTGACGGGAAACAGTCTGGCGGCCTCCGCCGCGCGTCCCCTGCGCACTCCGCTGATCCTCACTATCCTGAAACCCTGTAGCAATTACTGTAACTACGATTTCGTCTTTCAGGTTCTCGTTAATAACCGAGCCAAAGATCATATTAACATCCGTGTCCGACGCTTCAGATACGATCTCAGCTGCTTCGTGCACTTCAAACAGGCTCAGGTTGGATCCGCCGGTAATGTTCATCAGCACGCCCTGAGCGCCCTCCACGGACGTTTCAAGAAGCGGACTTGATATGGCTTTTTTCGCCGCTTCCACAGCACGGTTTTCTCCGGTGGATATACCAATACCCATCAACGCAGATCCTTTTTCGCTCATGATCGTTTTTACGTCGGCAAAGTCAAGGTTAATAAGCCCTGGTACCGCGATCAGGTCACTAATGCCCTGGACGCCCTGGCGAAGAACATTATCCGCTTCACGGAACGCTTCAAGCATCGGTGTGCTTTTATCCACAATTTCAAGCAGACGGTCGTTTGGAATAACAATCAGCGTATCCACTTTTTCCTTTAAAGAAGAAATTCCGTTGGAGGACTGCACCGCACGCTTTTTACCTTCAAATGTAAACGGGCGTGTAACGACGCCTACGGTAAGTGCCCCAATTTCTTTGGCTACTTCAGCAATAACGGGAGCAGCACCTGTGCCTGTGCCGCCGCCCATACCGGCTGTAATAAATACCATATCAGCACCGGTCAGCGCTTCTTCGAGCTGCTCTTTGCTTTCTTCTGCAGCTTTTTTACCAATTTCGGGGTTCGCTCCAGCCCCCAGGCCTCTTGTTAGCTTTCCGCCTAATTGAAGCTTTGTTTCTGCTTCTGATAATTTCAGCGCCTGGGCGTCTGTGTTTACCGCAATAAATTCTACTCCCTGTAAACCGTTCTCAATCATACGGTTCACAGCGTTCGAACCGCCACCGCCGACACCGATGACTTTAATCTGGGCTAGCTGGTCCATATCCATTTCAAATTCCAACATATGTGGTCCTCCTATATAGTCGTTTTATCCTTCGTTACTTATTCAAAGAAAGATTTAAATACGCTTCGCATACGCTCTTTAAATCCAGGCTCCTCCGGATCTTTTTCTTTCGTCCGGTTTTGCTGGCGCGTGTTTGAACCATTACGGTAATTAGCTTCTCCTGCTGAAGCCGGGCGGTCTGATTCTGCATACTTCTCAGAGCGGCCCGCTGCTACAACGGACTCCTCTCCACTATGAACCTTCATGCTTTTATATGCAAATTCAATCAAGCCGATACTGGCTGTATACGTAGGTTCACGTACGCCGATGTAGTCCGGCATTGCCAGACGGACGTGCTGCTTCCAAATGTCCTGGGCAAGCTCGAGCGTCCCCGGCATCATGACCGCACCTCCGGTTAATACATACCCGCCCGGAAGATCATGATAACCCATGCGGTTGATTTCCTGCTGCACTAATGTAAGAATCTCTTCCATTCTCGGTTCAATAATTTCTGCCAGTTCGAGCTGCGTGAATTTTTTCTGATCATTATTTCCAAGCGTCTGAATGGAGAATGACAAATCATCAGAAGCATCATCAATAAAGGCATGACCATGCTCAAGCTTCAGGCGCTCGGCCTCTTCAGCGGTCGTTCTGATACCGACAGAAATATCATTTGATATATGGCTGCCGCCAATCGGAAGAAAGGACATTGTCTGCAGCTGGCCTTCCTGGAATACAGAGACCGTTGTCGAGCCGCCGCCAATATCAATTAAGGCTACTCCAAGAGAACGCTCGTCCTTTGAAACAGCTACACTCCCTGAAGCCAACGGCTGAAGAACAATGTCTGCAATTTCCAGTCCTGCTCGCTCCACACAGCGTAGTAGGTTATGTAAAGCGGTTTTAGCTCCTGTAATAATAGTGCCTTCCATCTCCAGACGAGTACCGAGCATGCCGCGCGGATCTTTAATTCCATCCATTCCGTCTACAATAAACTGGGCTGGAATAATATCAATAATTTCTCTGTCGGGAGGAATACTCATCACATGTGCCGCATCGATTACTCTTTCTACATCCTCATCCTGAATTTCACGATCGGTGCTTGATACGGCCACTATTCCATTACACGCCCGCATTTCCACCTGATTACCATTAATTCCTACAATGACCTGCTTTACTTCTAAATCAACCATTCGTTCCGCCTGGTCCACGGCCTCTTTAATCGCTTTAACCGTTTCATCGATATCGACGATCGCACCTTTTCTCATGCCGATAGACGGCGCCCGGCCGACTCCGATAATTTTCAAGGCACCACCGCTCATATCTCCGATAATCGCTCGGACAGACGATGTGCCGACATCAAGACTGACATACAAATTTTCACTGTTCAAGGTTGGGCACCCCCTTATAGATCTATTTTCGTTTCGGTTTTACAGTTGTTTTGTGCTTTATATTTCCATACGCACCAGAATTTTTCCGGTTGCGCTTCCATTAATAATATGCGGCAGTATTTTTGTTTAGGTTAAGAAAAATACGCCTTCTTTTCAGTCTACAACAACTATCTTCAATGGAAAAGGCAATTTTCAAACAATATTCATTCTTTTATTGGTCAGTTCCATTGGCGCTATCGTTTTCTTCTGTATCAGAAGTTCCGTTTTCTGCCCCTTCAGGAGTATCATTTCCTTCAATGAAGCTTTCCTCAGGCATTTCCTGCGTGCCTTCCATTTCTTCCCCAGAGCCTTCCTCCGGCTCTGCTGCTTCAAAATAAGGCGCCCTCATCATATAAAGCACCCCGTTTTGGCTGGGATCAATATTTCTTGCAATGGATGGATACGAGCCCATATACTCCGAGAATCCAGATACAGAACTGCGGACCTCAAGACCGTCGTTCATGTAAAGAGTGATATTATCCTCCTCATTTTCAGAAGGATCGAAATATACTTCTGAAATCCGGTTGGTCACCCCTTCACCTAAATTCCCAAGTTCCTCTGCGAACGCTTCAAGTCTTTCTTCTTTCTCAAAATTCTGCAGAAGCGGCGCATCTGCCGGAAGTTCGCTGCTTACGTTATCTGTAAGCTCGTAGCCGTTCTCAAGCACCGGGGCATAAGCGCCTTCAACCTGTGTATAAGCAACTTTTTCATACTCAGTAACCTCAATGTTTACCGTCGCCGGCCACGACCTCGTCACCTCTGCTTCTTGAATTTCCGGCAGCTTCTCTACATTATTTTTAATCACGCTTCTGTCCATTTCCCAGATATTTGTTCCGATCTGGGCCCCGCTTTCTTCTTTAATAACCTGTTTTTCTGTGAATTGGGCTCCGCTCGCTTCAATACTGCGGATATGACTTAACGGAGATTGAAAATAGATAACCAGTCCGATCAATACAAAAAATACAGCCAGATAGATAAACAGCCGGCGCCGCGATTTTTGCCGGCGCTGCTCCTTTAAACTGGGGTGATGCTCTTCGAGCGAGACCAGTTTGCCATCATTCGGCTTTCTCACACCGCAGTCCTCCTCTGTTTCCCCGCTTATCAGCTGTCGGCTGATCTTTTGTTTACAATTTCCACTTCGGTTTCAAGCTCAATGCCGTAAGCTTCTTTCACGGAGGAACGGGCTTTTTCAATTAATGCCAGCACATCAGATGCTTTGGCTTCCCCTGTGTTAACAATAAAGTTTGCATGAAGCTCTGATATCTGCGCCCCGCCAATCACGTGACCTTTTAACCCGAGGTTTTCTATAAGCTCACCGGCGTGGTCAGGCAGAGGATTCCGGAACACACTGCCGGCACAGGGGTGCGCCCAGGGCTGCGTCTCTCTTCTGTACTGTTTGTATTCCTGCATTTCTTTAAAGATGACGTCTTTTTCCCCCTGCTCAAGCTTGAGCCTGGCAGCAACACATATCCCTTTATCCGACTGGAGCCTGGAGGTGCGGTAAGCAAATCCCATTTCTTCATTAGGAATCCATTCCATTGTTCCATCCGGAAATAAAATTAACGCTTCTATTAACACCTTTGACATGTCAGAGCCGTGGGCGCCTGCATTCATAAATACTGCGCCACCGACACTCCCCGGAATGCCCCCGGCAAACTCCATGCCTCCGTATCCGTCCCGGCTTAAAATCGTAGCTAGCCGGACTAATGGATAGCCCGCTTCCACCGTGACTATACCGTTATCGTTTTCCATATTGGCAAGCTTCGTGCCAAATTTTATTACTACGCCTTCAATCCCCTCATCATCCACCAGCAGATTTGATCCACGGCCGATGGCACGCCATGGAAGGTTTTCCTCCTGAATCCATTTCATGGCGTTTTCCAGTTCTTCCACGCTTGTCGGCTCCACCAGCCAGTCCGCCGGCCCACCGATTTTCCAAGTCGTATGCTTCGCCAGTGGTTCATCTTTCAGTACTTTGCCAAAGTCTTCGAAGTTCCATGCTGATTCCGCCTCTTGTCCCATACGATCCCCTCCTGTTTATTCAATTGTTTATTTCAGGCTCCCTGGATTCCATTACATTTTTTGTTTGTTTTTGTATACTTTCTTTTTAAAGAATGCATCATTCGATCCATTCCTGAAACCACCTTTTAAAGGTAGCTTCAGGAGTGGAGCAAAACTGCACCCCATATCATTTATACTTTTCTACATATTCCATAAACTTCCGGCCCCGTTCTTCAAACGTCCGGAACTGATCCCAGCTTGCACAGGCAGGAGAGAGCAGCAGCACATCCCCGCTTTCAGAAAGCTGAAAGCTTGTATCTACAGCATCTTCCAAAAATTCTGTGCGGTGGATTTCATTTACCCCTGCTTCCTGAGCAGACGCCGCCAGTTTGTCCCGCGTCTCGCCGTAAGCAACGATGGCTTTGATTTTCCGAAAAGACTCAATCAAATCATCGAAGGTGTTTCCACGGTCAAGTCCTCCGGCTAAAAGCACCACCGGCTCTTCAAAAGCTTCGATCGCCTTTTGGGTGGAGAGCATGTTTGTCGCTTTTGAATCGTTGTAAATTTTGCGCCCGTTCACAATTCCGCTGAATTGAAGCCGGTGCTCGATGCCGTGGAAGTCGGATAATGCCAAATCGATGGCTTTGTTGGATGCGCCAAGTACTTTAGCTGCAGCAATCGCTGCCAGCATATTTTCCTTGTTATGCGCTCCGGGAAGAGAAGCACGCTCCACAGCCATCACCGGCTCTGTTTTATAATAAAACATGCCTTCCTTAATATAGGCGCCGTTTTCACAGACAGACTCTGTGGAAAATGGCACAAGTGCGGCGTCTGAGCTTTCAGCAATTCGTTTTACCTCTTTTTGATCATAATTGTAGACGGCAGTATCTTCTGCGGTCATGTTTTGAAAAAGCTTTGCTTTTGAGTGCTCGTAGTCGTTCCGCGAGCCATGGTAATCCAGATGGGCATCGAAGAGGTTTAACAGCACTCCAACCTTCGGGCGGAACTGGCGTGTCCCTTTCAACTGAAAGCTCGAAACCTCTGTAACCATGATCTGGTCTTTTTTAATCTGAGGAGCTACTTCACATGCCACATTTCCAATATTACCAGCTACAGCGGCTTCTCTGTGGTCATTTTTGAAAATAGACTGTATCAATGAGGTAGTGGTGGTCTTACCGTTCGAGCCGGTGATAGCCATCATCGTCCCTTCACATAGTTCTGCGGCAAGCTCAATTTCCGTAATAATATTAAATTGTTTTTCCAGGGCTTTTTTGATAAAAGGATGATGGTAGGGAATACCCGGATTTTTAACAATGACCGAAAACGATTCTTCGAGCAGGGAGACCGGATGGCTTCCTGTAATCAGCCGAATGCCGAGATTCTCAAGCTCCTGAATCTTTTCGTCTCCTTCTTCCGCTTCCGTTCCGTCATTCACGGTCACCTCCGCTCCAGAACGGTGCATCAGCTTCGCTGCCGCTAATCCACTTTTAGCCAAACCTACGATAAGTACTTTTTTTCCTTTATATTCTTCTAAGCGATCCATTATAAAAACACCTCTAATGCGACCCCGGACAGTCCGGCGGCGGCTCCTACCACCCAAAAAGCAGCAACGACCTGCCACTCCGACCAGCCTGACAGTTCAAAATGGTGATGAACCGGGCTCATTTTAAATACTTTTTTCCCTCTTAATTTGTAAGAAATCACCTGAATAATGACGCTCAGCGTCTCCAAAACAAATACGAGGCCAATCACAATCAACGTCAGTTCGGTTTTCGTTAAAATAGCTACAGCAGCAATTGCGCCCCCGAGCGCCAGGGAGCCCGTATCTCCCATGAAAATCTTGGCCGGGTATTTATTGAAGATTAAAAAGCCGAGCAGGCTGCCCACCACCGCAAAAGCAAACAGCCCGATGTCCATATACCCGAGCGAAAAAGCGACCAGGGCATAAGCGGCAAACGCCATTGTTCCCGTACCGGCCAGCAGTCCATCCAGGCCGTCCGTCAAATTCACCGCATTGGAAGCGCCGACGAGCATAACAATGATAAGAAAGAAATACGCCCATCCGAATTCGAGTGACCATTCCGTTCCCGGCACAGCTACACTCGTGTCAAATGTGCCATTATACAAAACAATAAAAAAGATAAATGCAATAACAATCTGACCAACCAGCTTCTGGATACTCGTAAGACCGAGATTTCGTTTCATGGCAATTTTAATGAAATCGTCCAAAAACCCAAGTATTCCGAAGCCTACTGTTACAAGCAGGAGCAGCCATATTTCCGTTGTGTAGCCGACAAAAAGCGGCAGTACGATGAGAGCAGTAATCAAAAGGCCGGCAATAATCATTACGCCCCCCATTGTTGGCGTACCGCCTTTTTTCTGATGCGATTCCGGCCCCGTTTCCCGGATACTCTGGCCAAATTTCAGCCGTTTCAAGGCTGGAATAAGAACCGGTGCTGAAATCGCACATAGAATAAATGAAACTATCGTTACTATTAAAGCTGCAAAACCCATCAAGGGAGCTCCTTTCAGTATGAAACACTAAGCCTGTTTATTATTTTTTTTCCTGACCGCCTCTTTTGCCACTTCGCGGTCATCGAATTCCAACGTTTGATCCCCTATTATCTGGTACGTCTCGTGGCCTTTGCCTGCAACAAGTACTGTGTCCCCGGCATCTGCAAGAAATACGGCACGCTCAATCGCCGTCCGGCGGTCCTCAATAATTTCGTATTTTGTCCCAGTAAAACCTGCTTCCATCTGCTCCAATATTTTGACCGGGTCTTCCGAGCGCGGGTTGTCGGAGGTGAGAATCACCAGATCACTGAACTTTTCTGCTGCAGCTGCCATTTTCGGCCTTTTTTCTTTGTCTCTGTCTCCGCCGCATCCTACCACGGTGTAGAGACGTCCTTCGGTCATATCAAAGGCTGTTTGAGCTACATTTTCCAGCCCGCCTGGAGTATGGGCGTAATCAACGACAATGGTGCTTTTCTGCCCTGCTTCTACAGCTTCAAATCTCCCGCTTACGACCGGAGCATTTTTTAGACCGTCAACGATGCTTGTGACAGAAACGTTTTCTGCAATGCAGGCCGTAATGGCTGCGAGCGCATTGTATACATTGAACCTTCCAAGCAGCGGATACTCCACCTCCGTGCTTCCCCACGGAGTATTCAGCGTAAACGATGTTTTGCCGCCGGTGGTTTTTATGTTTTCAGCATAGATGTCGTTATGGTCACTGATCCCATAAGTAAGTACCGGGGCTGTCGTTACAGCCTGAAAGTAATCGGAGGCTTCGTCGTCTCCATTTAAAACCGCAGTGCCCAGCTCTCCTGCAAAGCTGTTGCCCAGCTGGGAAAACAGGAGGCTTTTAGCGTTCCTGTAGCTTTCCATCGATCCATGATAGTCCAGATGATCCTGTGAAAGGTTCGTAAAGACTGCTGTACGGAACTGGACGCCCCGTACGCGCCCCATCTGCAGTGCGTGAGACGAAACCTCCATCACACAGCTTTTCACTTCTTTATCGCGCATATCCGCAAACAGCTGCTGCAGCTCCAGGGATTCAGGCGTTGTGTTATTAGTCTTCACGGATTCATTTCCGATTTTTGCATACATAGTGCCGATTAAGCCTGTCTTTGCCTGCTCTTCGTGCAGGATAGATTCAACTAAATGGCTGGTGGTGGTTTTACCATTTGTACCGGTAATACCGATTATGCGAACATCCTTTGTGGGATGTTCGTAGAAATGATCCGCTGCGTAGGCCATTACCTTCTGCGTATCCTTCACGATCCACACAGGAGCTTCAACGTCCACGTGCCGTTCGGCTATCACAGCCGCCGCTCCGTTGCTTACTGCGTCGGCGGCAAAATCATGGCCGTCTACCTGGGTTCCTTCAATACAAAAAAACAGACCATTTGGGGTCACTCCCCTGGAATCCATATGTAAGCTTTCTATTTCTTTGTCTTCGCGCTCAAGCCGCACCATTATACTTGGAATGATGTCTGTTATATATTTCATTTCCGTGCCTCTTTTCTATCCGGAGCAAGTGTTTACCACTAATTATAGAAAAAATATGCTTCGTCCTTCCCGGCTGTCTTTTAATGAACATGCACGCAGAGAACTATATTCACTCTCTGCGTACACCTCACTCATTCTAATGTGAACGATAAAACATGTCATGGGACAATCGTCATTAATTTTCTACCGGCGCTTCACTTTCTTCTGGCTGCTCTTCGCCAGAGCTTTCCTGGGTATCATTTTCCTGGGGTTCAGATTCCTCTGTTTCGGCCTCTTCCGGACGCTCTTCCCCATTTTCATTTTCCACGCTATTTTCTTCCGGTTCCTCCTGCTCTGCCTGAGTGTCCTGCAATTCGTCCGGTGCCACCAGCTCGACTTCCATATTGCCGGCAGCACTGACGGCTGTGCCGGGATCTACCGACTGGGAGCTGACATAGCCGGAGCCACTGGTGTCTATATCGATTTCAAGCAGCGCCTCGAGCCGCTGGATTTCCCGCAGGGACCATCCGCTGACGTCAGGAATACTTTTTTGTCCGTTCGTGAGGAAAATTACTTTTTCACCTACGATCAGCCGTTCCGTATTTGTAGGAATCTGACTTTCCACCTGATTGCCGCTGCCAATTTTCACTGGCTCCAGCCCCGCATTCTTAGCGGCGTTTTCAGCTTTATTCACTGATTTTCCGGTATAGTCTTCAAACTTAATACCCGACTCTTCATAGGCTTCTGTATCCTCAACATCTGAAGGCGTAAGATTCATGTATGAAAGGCTCTGCTGCATCACCGGATTAAAAATAGCGCTCACGGCATCGGAGCCTGTTTCTGTCGGCTCAAGCTCCGGCCGGTCCACGACAACGTAGACAATAATTTCCGGGTCATCCACCGGCGCCATGCCGATGAAAGAAAAGATATTCTGGTTTTCTCCGCTCAGATAGCCTCCCCCCTCCGGGTCAGAGATCTGAGCCGTTCCTGTTTTCCCTGCAACTTCCACACCGTCAATCTGATAAGGAGCGCCTGTACCGTTTTCTCCTTCAATAACGGTTTGAAGCTTTTCTCTTGTCTGGCGGGCGGCTTTCTTACTAATCGGCGTACCGGCCGACTTCGGCTCGGATTGGTACGTCGTTTCATTGTTATTCGGATTTTCAATACGGTCGATGACGTAAGGCTGCATCATTTCTCCGTCATTGGCAATCGCCGTAGCGCCCTGAATCATTTGAATAGGGGTGACCGTGGAAGCCTGGCCAAACGCGGTTATACCTACGTTTAACGGCGTTTCTTCTGCTAACGCCCCGTCCGCTTCATTCGGGAGATCAATACCGGTTTCCTGTCCGAATCCGAATTTCTCCAGGTAATCAAATAAAGCTCCTTCCGGCAGGATTTCCAGAGCTATTCTCATAAATGCTACGTTTGAGGAACGACGGAGGCCTTCATTGTACGTGATTTCTCCCCAGCCTTCTCCGTTGTTGTGGTCCCGGATCGTTTCCCCGGAGACCTCATAGGTGCCGGACTCATAAGTATCTTTGCCTTCATATACTCCTTCGTCGATCGCAGCAGCCAGAGTAAACATTTTAATCGTCGACCCGGGTTCAAACTGGTCGGAAACCGCATAGTTGGTATAGTTTTCAATTTCTTCATATTCATTCGGATTGAAGCTCGGCCGGTTGCTCATCCCGAGAATTTCCCCGCTGTCTGCGTCAGCCACAATACCCATCATTTTGTTCGGGCTATAGCTTTCTTCCACCTCAGACATCGACTGCTCAAGCACGCTCTGAATATTGCCGTCCAGGGTCAGATAAACGTCTTCACCGTCTTTGGCCGTGTTTGTTGTTGTTTCTTCTTCATCAAGAAGAGCGTTTTCTTCAGATTCTGTTTTTGTCCCGTCTTCGCCAGTTAATTCTTCATTCAAACCGGCTTCGAGTCCCATCTGTGCTTCTGACATGTCCCGGTTCGTGTAGCCAAGCACATGGCTTGCAAACGTCTGGTTCGGGTAATAGCGGCTCGGCTCCTCTCGAAAATGGATGCCTGCCAGATCAAGCTGTTCGATTTCTTCTCTTTCAGACAGCGTTAAGTATTTGCTGCCGGAACCGAGTTCCACCTGGTACTGGTCACGTTCGAGCATGTCCTCGAGGTCTGCCGCTTCCATTCCGATCAGCGGTCCAAGCTCTCTTGCTACCCTGCCCGGGTTTTTCACATGGTCATCGTAGGATTCATCAAGTACTGCATACACAGAATAGGAAGGCACCTGTTCTGCCAGCGGCTCTCCCTGCTTATCGTAAATAGTGCCCCGTTTTGCCTCAACGGTTTCGGTCGACGTATACCTTGAGTCTGCCATACTTGCAAGGTCATTGCCCTCTACTGATTTCCCTACCTGGATATACACCATGCGGCCGGTGAATACGAGAAAAAAAACAGCTACAGCAATAACCAATAAAAGCGCCCGTACTTTCGTACTTTTCAATTTCTTCATGCTGAGAACGTTCACCACCTGGATTTTTACATGTAACGGGGCGTAGGTTAACTTGCAAGAAGGGAGCAGTACTACCGCGTTTCCACGGATTCCCCTCCCTTCTGCATCAGTTCTGTTCTGTTCCGTTTACGACTTGAATATTTTCATCCTTCATTTCCATACCCAGTTCATTTTTCGCGTAGTCCATGATACGCTCCGGTGAACTAAGTTCAGCCACCTGCAGCTCAAGGTTTTGATTCACCTGCTGCTGCTCCTGAATCTGTGTGGCAGTCTGGTCTATTTGCTGGTCCTGGGCGTGTATCGTAGCAAAGTTCGAAACGATGAAAAAGGATGCGATTAAAATCCCTATTATGACGGCCGTCATAATCAGTTTTTCACCCTTAGTAATACCACCACGAACATGGTACTGGACTTTTTTATGTACTATTTGCTTGTCTTCCTGCTGGCGTTTAATCTGCTGTGCCAAATTCTCCATTATTGTTTCCCCTCCTCGCGTTTTTCGATGATTCGAAGCTTCGCGGAAGCCGCCCTTGGATTTTGCGTCAGTTCATCTTCTGATGGCAGGATCGGTTTCTTTGTCACCAGGTTAAAATCTGGTTCTGCTTCATCGGGCACGACCGGGAGTCCCTTCGGAAGCGGAGGTGGAGAACTTTTCTGTTTAAACAACTTTTTACAAATTCTGTCTTCTAACGAATGAAATGTTATTACGCACAATCTTCCGCCCGGCGCTAACATTGTCAGCGCATCGTCGAGCGCTTCTTTGAACACATCAAGTTCATTATTTACAGCAATTCGCAAAGCCTGAAAAGTCCGCTTCGCCGGATGCCCGCCTTTTCTCCTGGCCGGTGCAGGTATTGCACTTTTGATGATTTCCACTAGTTCTTCCGTCGTTTCAATACGATGGTCTTCACGCGCTTTTTCGATTTTTCTGGCAATCTGCTTTGAAAAACGTTCTTCCCCGTATTCCGAAAGAATCTGCCAGATTTCCTGAAAAGGTGCTTCATTGACGATGTGTGCTGCTGTACGATCCTGCCGGTGCCTGTCCATTCTCATATCAAGAGGAGCATTGTAGCGGTAGCTGAACCCTCTTTCCGGACGATCAAACTGCGGCGATGAAACTCCAAGATCGAATAATATCCCGTTTACCTGCCCGGCTTGAAGCTCAAGCAGTTCTTCCTTTAAAAACTGGAAATTGCTATGTACGATCCTGAAATTTTCTCCATGAGCGCGAAGCCGCTGCTGGGCATGCTCAATCGCTTCCTCATCCTGGTCAAAGGCAATTAAAAAACCTTCAGCAGACAGCTGTTTCATAATTTCTTCACTGTGTCCGCCGCCGCCGAGGGTACAATCAACATACACACCGTGCGGCTGAATGTTTAGTCCCTGGACTGCTGCTTCCTTCAATACGGTTTCATGCTCAAATTGTGGCGGCACTTCTATTCCTCCGGCAAAAATGTGTTTGATGCTACTTTAAAAATCCAAATCGGCCATGTTCTCTGCAATATCCGGAAATACTTCTTCTGATTCTGCGTAATATTCGTCCCATTTGTGTTTATCCCATATTTCTACTCGGCTGCTTACCCCGATGATCATACATTCTTTTTTTAATTCTGCATATTGGCGGAGGGTGGTAGGAATCATCGAACGTCCCTGCTTATCAAGTTCACATTCAGATGCTCCTGAAAAGAAAAAACGGGTGAATGCCCTTGCGTCTTTTTTTGTGAAAGGCAAAGCTTTTAATTTGGTTTCAATTCGTTCCCATTCGTCATACGGATAAACAAACAAGCATCCATCCAGACCACGGGTAACGACGAAAGAATCTCCCAACTTCTCCCGAAAACGGGATGGTATAATAATTCTTCCTTTGTCGTCCATATTATGTTGATATTCTCCCATAAACATATGGACCCAACCTTTCACCACTCCATACATTTAAGTTACCACATTCCCCCACTTTGTACCACTTTTTCCGGAAAATTTTTTTGACAAAAAAAACTTCCCGCTATTTCGGGAAGCTTTCAGCCGGATATCGTATAAATCAGCACGAAGATGCTACAGTAATATAATGTTCTGCCGGCCGCTTTTCCACTCTGTTCCAGCTAAAACCTGTGATGGAAGACAGCCGCCGAATTCATTCAGCATAAACAAAATGTTCACCTGCCGTTCCGCCGGCTCCCGGCGCGGGTAGAGCTGACCGATAATCAATTCGAGCCGCCGTACGTGAACCTGAACGGTACGCTCCTGTTCCGCATCCAGCCGGTCGCCTAGATAACGGACTTCTTTTTCAATCCTCCGCCAGTTCTCTTCTGCAAAACTTTCCTGTGAAGGAAACTGCCGAATCCATGCGTCAGCAAGAGCGGCATGCGCTTCTTTCATTTCTTCCATTACCTGTTCCGCTTTGGCTTTGCCATCCACTTCAAGGGCAGCATGTTTCATCTCCTGAAGCCTTTGTTCGAGTGCCGGCAAATTCAGCAGCTCCCTGAAGGGAATATGTTCTTTTTCAGCTGCCTGCTGTACCTGCCGGGTGGCATAATGTATTTCCATGCGCTTTTGTACAATCGGCACCCGCAAACCCAATGCTTCAAACAATGGCTTTAAAAGAGACCAGTACTGTATTTCCCCCGGGCCTGCCACGAAATGAAGAATCGGAAGCATCTGCTCCTGCATCAGCGGCCGGGTCACTACATCAGTACTGAAACGAAAGGGGGCGTGTACTGCTTCTTCCAGTAATTCCCCCGTTTCGATTGTTTCTCCTGATCTCCGGCTCCGCCAGGCCCCGCCTTTATATTCAAGCAGGTGCCGCACATGATTTATATGAAAAAACAGGTGGCCGCTGTCAAAATTAATGCCTTCGACAGCTCCGTATCCCGCTGCCGCCCTTTCAGCTGAGCCCTGGTAAACAGCTTCATTTATTTTTTCCGGTACAGAGAGCAGGCTTTGAAACAATGGCGCTCCCAGTTCTCTCCATTCCGGCTGCTGCGGGTCCATCATAATGAGATCCGTATCTTTAAACAGCCAGCGCATCATTTCTGCGAAAAACTGGGACCAGGATGCTGAACCACGCACCAGTTCATTCACTTCGTTTCTTAATTCATTTGTAAGCGAAGTCTCCCGGATCTTTGAAAAGGCCTCTTCCACAAATGCTTGCGCTTCCTCTGGATCAAACGGCTGTTCCGAGACAGGTACATTCGGCAGAAAATTACCCTCAAATCTTGTTTTACCGAGATGTCCTTCGACCGGAAAATTGACATGGTTTACTTCCTCCCAGTCATGGTCCTCGCCCGCGATCCAAAACAAAGGAAGCACTGGACGCTCCAGCCTCTTTTGCTCTTGCTCTGCCAGCTTAATTACCGATACAGCCTTGGATATAACCATAGACGGACCGGTAAGCATCCCGGCCTGCTGGCCGCCGGCTACAATGACGGTTTCTTCGTTTTCAAGTTTTTCGAGGGCTGTAACCGCCCTTCCCCCGTAGTGCAGGCTGTCATTATACTTCTGCAGAAGCTGCTTTAAACGCTGGCGTTCAAAAGACCGGCCGTCTAAATAACGAAGCCGGTCCTGCACCCCCTGTGTATTTCCAGCGTAATGAAAGAGCTGCCTGGCACTGGGTTGTCCTTTTTGATAGTCATGCAAAAAATGATTGTTATCTATTGGTTGATCGTACAGCACTTTCATATCAAACTACCATCCTTTATGCCTTGCTCCGTTCTATGCCGTGAACTGCAGATACACCCAGTATCCGGCTAACAGGACATACCCTGCCGTAAATATAAAAAAGCTGCATCTCCATATGCCCTTCAGCACCCGAAAAAATTCCAGCTCCTCCCGGGAATGATAATGAATGATGGATATCACTATGGCACTGGCCAGAATCACTAAATAAATAACCCACAGGTAGGATTCGTTCCACAGATCACTTGACCATCTGTGCACCGAAGCGATGAACAACAATGTAGTGGAATCACAGGCAGCCCGGAAGGCGTATGTTTTTCTTTTCGTTAATTTTGCCGTGACCAGATAGGCTATGTACCAAAAAGCCGGCGGAAAGGCCAGAGCTGCTTCCATTAACCATCCATATATCTGCTGTAGCATATTTGTCACTTTCCCTCATCCAGTTTGCTCGCATTTTCTTAACTCTATCACATTAAACATCAATATTATTGATGAATTTTAGATGTCTCAAGCATTTTAGCATATCTCTACTCTCCGGACTAGTAGCATTGGACGATCAGGGACACCGACTTTTCACTTTTCGATTTAAAACGTTTTCGTGTATAATGAAGTTGGAAGTTATTAGTGAAGGAGGCCAATCGCATGAGCGGAATAGAAGTTGTACCATTACTCATAAACTACAAGACATTAGAAGAATTTCAAAACTTTAAAGAAGTTGGCGCTCAGGAGCTTTCCATGCAGGAAGAGCTCGAAGAAAACATTATGGAAAACGACAGCCGTTCTCCATTTTACGGCATTTATTTTGGAGACCGGCTGGTTGCACGTATGTGTTTATATACAATTACCGGCAAATACGACCGCTTCTTTGACCCTCCCCAGGACTATCTTGAGCTTTGGAAACTCGAAGTACTCGAGCCTTACCGGGGACGCGGTTTTGGGGAGGAGCTTGTCAACTATGCAAAAAGCTTTGAACTGCCGGTGAAAACAAACGCACGTCAGCGTTCGGATGATTTCTGGCTGAAAATGGGCTTTGAACCCGCAGAATACAACCCGGTCAGAGATCGTGGTGAAAATCCATACGTATGGTATCCAAAAGGGGTACAGCCGCAAAAAGCAGAAGAATTAACTGCCGAACCACCTCTTTCCGATACTGAGTCGTAATATCCGATTCCTCAGTGCTTATATAAAAAAAGCAGGACGCCGTCTCCGGCTCCCTGCTTTTTTTATTACTTTTCTACAACTGTTTCGCCTTTGTAAGAACCGCAATTTCTGCACACGCGGTGAGATAGTTTCTGCTCTCCACATTGTTCACATTCTACCATACCTGGTACTGCTACTTTATGATGAGCTCTGCGCATACGTTTACGGGTCTTAGAAGTACGTCTAAAAGGTACTGCCATGATTCCCACCTCCTTATAAGATAAAGATTATTTCAACCAGTGAATGATTTTGGATCAGCTGGAGCCTTTATCGAAATACTTCGATAAATCAGCCATTCTCGGATCAACTTTAGGAGCTTCCTGCTCCCGTTCCTTTATTAATTCATCCTCCGAGATTACCCGCCAGTTATCTCCGCTCTGAGGAGCAAGCGGCTCACCGTCCCCCTCTTTCGCGAAGACTCTGAACGGCATTTCAAGGAAAATGTTTTCTTTAATATATGGGAGAAGATCGACAAAACCATCTTCTGGCTCGTGTTCATTAATGTTTTCTTCGTCCGCAGGCATTCCATCCAGCCGAAATGCTTCAAACATTTCCACATCAAACGGATGATGGACGTCCGCGAGCGTGCGCGCACATGGAAGTATCATCGTTCCTGTTAACCGCAGGTGTACTTGAAAGGTTTCTTCAACGATTGTCCCTTCGCCCTGCACATGCACAGCACTGATATCCCGTAACTCTTTATCGCGTTCAATCATCTCTGAAACATCTGCTTCATCTTCGATGTTAAACGACTGTTCGTGCTTCTTTGAAAGTAACTGCTGGATACCCCATTTCATCGGATCCACCTCCAGACAACAAGAGTAATTATATCCATCGTAACGTTCTTTGTCAACATTTTTTCTTTACAGTAAACCCTTTTGAACTCTCGAAAAACATCGTATCATGAATAAAGAAACGTGAAAAGCGATATCTCCCGAAATACCCTACTTGAAAGGCGGACTTATAATGAATGTTCTAGGAGTGGTTGTCGAATACAATCCTTTTCATAACGGCCACCTGTATCATCTCAAACAGGCTGCGGTCCAGAGCAAGGCCGATGCGATCGTATGTATTATGAGCGGCCCTTTTCTTCAAAGGGGCGAACCTGCTCTCGTCCCTAAAAGAGAACGGGCTGAAATGGCGATCTCGAGCGGGGCTGATCTTGTTATCGAGCTTCCTTATATGTTTGCCTGCCAGCATGCTGATATATTTGCTGCCGGGGCTGTTTCCATCTGTAGAGAGCTCGGTGTTACCGATTTAAACTTCGGCAGCGAGCACGGAGAATCCGCTCCATTTATAAAGCTTGTCGATTTTCTTTACGCGCACCGGGACCGTTTTGATGAACGCGTCCGCTTTCATATTCAGGGAGGATGCAGCTATGCTAAAGCTAACGAACTCGCCTACAGAGACTTGGAGGCTCCGGGCTCCCTGCCGGACTTAAGCCAGCCAAACAATATTCTCGGCTTCCATTATACAAAAGCTGCAGCCCAGGCTTACCCGGAGCTCCGGATCGACACCGTCAAACGAAAAGGCGCTTCCTATCACGACGTTTCTCCACAGGACTCGTCTATCGCAAGCGCCACCAGCCTCCGGCAGATGCTTCAGCGCGGGGAAGAGATCAGTTCATTTATCCCCGAAGCCTCCAGGCGCATTCTTACCCGACTCCCACACCTGCGGTTTTGGGAGGATTATTTTGCTGTTCTGCAGGCCAAGGTGGTAGCTGCCTCCGACACAGAGCTCGCTTCCCACTATGATATGTCAGAGGGTCTTCATAACCGCATGAAACGGCTGATGAAAGAAGCAGCCGCTTTCGACCAGTGGCTGCACCTCGTAAAAACAAAGCGTTATACTTTGACACGCCTTCAGCGTACCGCTGTGCATATATTAACCGGCCTGACAAAAGATGAAGCCTCTGCCGCCTCTGATGGGCGAAATGTTGATCACATCCGGGTTCTGGGCATGAATGAGCAGGGAAGATTCTATTTAAACCAGGCAAAAAAACATATATCCGTTCCTCTTTATACGAAAATGAGCAGTAAAAAAACGCCGCAGCTGGCAATCGGCGAACGGGCTGATAATGCTTATGCGCTTTTACTTCCGCCTGCTGAAAGACAGAAAGAATGGCGGAAGGATTACGACCTCCCGCCCCTGCTGCTTTTTTAAGGTTTGCTTTCAGCTAATTTCAGGTCGTTTTTCAGGTAGTTTAAAGCTTCGTCGAGCGTCTCCACTGGTACGATTTCCATATCTGACCCAATATTCTCCGCCGTCTGTCTGGCAATTTCATAATTGGACGGCGAAGCCATGTCTGATGCGGGCGCAAAAAAGACATCTATATCTTCTTTATCCGCCGCAACAATTTTTTTATCTATTCCGCCAATCGGGCCGACACCACCCTGTTCATCAATAGTGCCGGTACCAGCAATTTTCTCGCCGCCTGTAAGATCTTCTTCTGTGAGCTGATTGTATACTTCAAGTGCAAACATCAGACCCGCGGAAGGTCCTCCGATAGATCCTGCGTCGATTGTAACCTCCGGATCAAGCGAGACGGTTCTTTCCGTATAGGGGTACAGTATTCCAAGACCGGAGTTTTCCTCCTCCCCGGTCGATGCCGGAAACGATTCCACTGCAACCTCCGCCTCCATCTGCTTATTATTACGCTGGAAAGTGATGGTTGCTTTTTCTCCTGTTTCCACATTTGCAATCTCACTGTTTAATTCCTCAAGCGTCTGGATATCTGTGCCATTGACCGCCTGGATCAGGTCGCCCTCCTCCAGCTTTTCTGCCGCGTCCATTCCGTCGATAAAGTCCGAAGCCCTTACTCCCTGGTACTCTACACTGACGGTCTTCCCGGCCGCTTCATACGCTGCTATTTCTGCAGATTCCTGGGAGCTTTCCATTACCTGACGCTGGCGTTCAAAAAATTCCTCCTCACTTTCATCTTCAAATTGGTAGGAGGTTTTTGGAGAAAGCTCTCGGTAAGGAGAAAATACTGACCATAAAGCAAGTGCAGGTGTAGCACCCTGTTGAAAAACAGTCGTTAAATACATTTCGCCGGATTCCTCCGCCCCCTGCTCCACTTCGACCACCGGGGACAAACTGGCTGCCGAGCCTGGCTGTATATAATAGTACGGGAGAGGCACCTGGGTTAATATAAGCACCACAGCTGCTATGACAGCTGCAGTAATAATCCGCCGCATTTTCCTGCTTCCGGTGCGATACATGTTCTTCATCCTTTATAAACAATTATTATTCATCATACGAAGGATGGAAGGGGAATTGCAATGAATCGCACTTCTACCCACGGTTTTTCTTCTCAAACTGTTTTCTGAGCGCATCTTCCACGTGCGCAGGCACAAGCCCGGATACATCCGCTCCGTATTCCGCTACTTCTTTTACAATACTCGAGCTCAGATAAGAGTACTGGTGATTTGTCATCATAAAAAATGTCTCCACCCCAGGCTCGAGTTTTCTATTTATTGACGCTGCCTGCATTTCATATTCAAAATCAGACACCGCCCGGAGGCCTCTTACGATCGTATCAGCTTTTATTTCTTTCACATAATCCACTAAAAGTCCGTGAAAAGCATCTACTTCCACCCCTGGCATATGCTTGACTGATTCTTCTATCAGCTTCACCCGCTGGTCAATGGAAAAGAACGGTTCTTTTTTCCGGTTATGCAGTACTGCCACTACCACATGGTCAAATACATTGTACGCCCGTTCGATAATATCCAGATGGCCGTTGGTGACCGGGTCAAAGCTTCCTGGATAAATTGCTTTATTCGCCATTCTTAGCGCCTCCTGTCAGCTGCAATATTGTAAGTGTGGTATCACCATAATTTTTTTCTGCAAATACAGACAGACGTCCGTCAAACGCTGCCGATTTCGCCGTGGCATGCTCCCATATAAGCATGCCGTCTTCTTTTAGCATAGAGCAGTCCAGTACTTTTTTCACCAGCTGCTCTGCTTTTTCTTCTGCGTAAGGAGGATCAAAAAAAATCAAATCGAACTGCCGCCCCCGGGCCTCAAGACGATCCAGGGCTTTAGACGCTTCTGAACGGTAAACCTCTGTCCGGGCACCAAGCGCAAAAGCGTCAATATTGGCCCGGATGGTCCTGACCGCGTTCTGGGCTTTGTCAACAAAAACAGCTGAACTGCAGCCTCTGCTGAGCGCCTCAATTCCGAGGTTCCCGGTTCCGGCGAACAGATCAAGGACCGTTTCCTCCTCAGAAAAAAAGGGGCCCAGCTTATGAAACAATGCCTCTTTTACTTTATCTGACGTCGGCCTTGTGCCGGTTCCCGGCACAGCCTTCAGCCTCCGTCCTTTAAGTTCCCCTGCTATCACTCTCATACGTTTCGCCTCACTCTATAATTCTGTGCGCTGCGCCAGCTTTGGAATCACTTTTGTATACATGACAAAGACAGCAGCCCCCAGTATTGCGGCGCTGATTAAAAACAAACCGCGCATACCAAGAGCGGCGCTGATCAGCCCTCCTGCGGCTGGTCCAAGCATGTTTCCAAGAAACAAAAAGCTATTGGAAAAGCCGTACGCCCTGCTTTCCATTCCCTTCGGGGACAGCTGGCGTATTAACGTGTTAGCCGCCGGCAGAAGGCCGCCGAGACACAAACCAACAAAAAAACGTGCAGCAATCAGCTGCCAAAGGTTTGTTACGAAGGCCTGCGGTATAGAAAGGAGCACTGCACCGATTAACGAACCGAACAGCACATATTGCGCCCCCTTCGTATCGCTGAGTTTACCAAGCTTTGGCGAAGCAAGCATGTTCGCCACCCCCAGGGAGGCCACAGCCAGACCAGCGTAAAAAGCATTTTCCTCTCTGCCGCTCAGCTCTCCAACAAACACGGAAATGAGCGGATTCACTCCGATCAGCGCGAACTGCACAAGAAAAATAACGGTATACAGAGGGATCATAGGCTGTACGCCTGCAATCCTTTTGAAATCATCACTCGTTTTCGTTTTCTCCGCCTGCTCCGGCTTCTCGAAATCTTCCTTCACTAAAAACAAAACGGCAACCGCGGCTACGGCGATGCCTAGTCCGGTAATGTTAAATATAGCCCGGAAGCCAAACGCGTCTGCAAGCAGGCCGCCGATCAGCGGACCGCAGATCGTTCCTGCCACCGTGCCCGACTGCAGCATACCGAGCGCACGCCCCACATATTCCTTCGGTGTGTTCGTGGACACGAGCGCGATCGAAGCCGGAATAAAACCGCTGATGGTCCCGTTCAGCATTCTCAGAAAAAACAAACTCCACGGACCGGTGGCAAACCCCATCAGTACCATTACGATTGCCATACCGAAGCCGGAACGAAGCACCATCAGCTTACGGCCCTGTCTGTCTGCAATTTTACCCCAGAGCGGGGCAAATAAAAAAGCCGTTAAAAAATTGACGCCAAAAATAACACCTGACCAGATACTTATCTGCCCAGGGTCTGTCACTCCAAGTTCCTGCAGATACAGCGGCAGGAATGGAACGATCATCGTCATGGCTGCCATTACGAAAAATTGGGCAGCCATTAATATATATAAATTTTTTCTCCATCTTACCATGAGAGAGGTCCCTTCTTTCTGCCTCCCTTATTATAAAACAGCGTTTCCCTTCGAACAATAAAAGGTGGCTTATTTATATTCCTATGCTGTCATCCTGCGGTTGGCTTTCTTTTTCGACCTTGTGGTATTCTAGCGGAATAAATGGTTTTTCCGAACGCTCCACCCTTTCCACAAAACCGAGATTTCCAATTTGGCTTATAGCCGTATCCACATTTTCCTGATCCACATATATTACCGCGTATTTCATTTGTTTGGAAACGTAGTGCACTAATCCGTACTTTCTCAGCTGTCTCGCCTGTTTGACAGATTTAATCCAAACGGCTATGCCAATTCTCGGCTGATGCATGAAAGCACATCCTTTCGCGTGATTTTCGTTAAGTCTAGCATGTCAGGAGAAAAAAGGGCAATGCTGTCTAGGAGGAGTAACATGAACCGACCATCTGTAATTGTTATCGGAGGAGGCTTCGGCGGGCTTACAACAGCCGCCCTGCTCGCCCGCCACCACTGTGACGTCACTTTGTTTGAAGCTTCCAATGAATGGGGCGGCTGCGCCGGCAAGTTCACACACAAACCGCACCTTTTTCCTGTCGGTGCCACTCTCGGCCTCGGTCTGCAGCAGCCGGACGGGCTTCATCACCGGGTTTTCAGCCACCTCGGAGAGCCAATTCCAAAACATGAGAGCCTAGAGACCATTATGCAGGTTCACGCTCCTTCTTTTACTCTGCCTCTTTACTCTTCCCGGGAAAAGCATATCGATACTCTCTGCAGGTTGTTCCCATCCTCGGCAGCCAGTATTCGCTCGTTATACCGCTATATTTTCCGGGTTGGGGAAGAGCTCCGGAAGCTGATCCACCGTCTTCCGGTTCTTCCAATGCAAAAGCCCGCTGATTTCATTCGTTCTGTGCGGGCACTGCGGCCCGGAATCCTCGGTGCTGTCCGCTGGCTCGCTGCCTCCACCGAGGATGTGCTGCGGCACTACCGTCTGCACGACACCGAAGTGCATCGGTATATCGACGGGCAGCTCCTGGACAGCCTGCAGACAAGCAGCCGCCACGCCCCTGCCCTGCTTGGACTGTACGCCCTCGATTTATACCATCAGGGCGCTTCCTATGTATACGGCGGATTGTACCGTATGGCCGAACAGTTAAAAGAAGCCGGCGAACGTCACGGGGCTTCTATGCAAAAACGCCGCCGCATTCAGGCTGTAGAAAGGAATGACGACGGCACATGGACGGTTATTGACCACCGGGAGCGAAAGACACGAGCCGATCATCTGGTGCTGAACATCCCTGTTCAGACCGCTCTCCCGCTGTTTCAGCCCGAAGAGCGAAAACAGTTCACCAGGCGCTGGCAGACCAAATCCGAAACGCCGATCTGGAGTACTTTTTCCATGTACGGTGTCTGTAAGCCGTCAGAGCCCCCCGCAGCACTGTTTCACCAGCTGCTCTGGGATCAGAAGCTTCCCGGCATTTCAAGCCATTTATTTTATTCATTATCATCGCCGGATGATCGTCTCCGGGCCCCCGAAGGTGAGCGTACGTTTACCGTCTCTACTCACACACCGCCCGAATACTGGGAGGATTTGTCCTTGTATGACGAAAAAAAGTCAGCAGCTGCCCTGGCGCTAGTGGAAAAAATTCAGGAAGCAGGCCTGCCTGTCGAGCCGGAGCGGGTCCTGCCCGGAGCTCCGCACGCCTGGGAACGCTATATTAAACGGCCCCGCGGCATGGTTGGCGGCTTCCCGCAGACGAGGAAAAACACGTTTTTTCAGCCGTTGTCCCACCGGAGCCCGCTTGAAAACGTATGGTTCTGCGGAGATTCCGTGTTCCCGGGGGCCAGTACGATGGCCGTTACCATGAGTGGCATTCATGTATTTGAATCGATCAGCGGCCTATCCTTTGCCGCTCTGGAACGACAGCAGTAATCATTTGCGGTGAAACTGCCTGCGTCCAATTTTTTCTACTGCTGACGGCCATAGCTGGTACAGTGTACTGAGGACTTTCATCCACCGGGGCATAAACACCGTGCGCTTCGGCTTCTCCAGCAGCTTCACCAGCTGCCCGGCTACTTTTTCGGAGGATAGGGCTATCTGTTCAACCGAACGCTTATACTTCCCGCTCGGATCTGCGCGGTCATGAAAATCAGTTCTCACCGGCCCGGTATTTAATACCGAAACCCGCACCCCCGTTCCGGCCGTCTCCAGGCGCAGCGCTTCGGCGAATCCAAGCACAGCACGTTTGCTTGCGGCGTAAACGGTCGCTTTGGGTGTGCCTATAATCCCTGCGGTTGAGCCTGTGAAAACGATATGTCCGCCCGTCTGTTTTAATTCAGGAAGCAGCGCCTGAGTAATGGCGATGTTTCCTTTTACATTTGTATCTATCATCTGCTCCCAGTCCTTTATGCTCAGCTGCTCCAGTTCCCCAAACTTCCCTGTACCGGCGTTATTAATGAGGACGTCCGGGCTTCCGTATATACCAGTGATTTTTTTCATTTTTTTTGCCGCGTTTTCTGTTACCCCAACATCCATCGTCCAGGCTGCAAACTTCCCGGGATACCCCTTCCACTCTTCTTCTGCTGCCTGCAGCTGCTCCGTGTTCCTTCCGATACCTATTACCGTCTCTCCGTTTTGCACGAGCTTTTCTGCCGTTTTTCTGCCAATACCGCTGCTTGCTCCTGTTAATATAATTGTTTTCAACTAATCTTCCTCCCAGACGTATTAAAACTTGACAAACTACCTGGCACTTTACATAATAGTAATCACAAATAAGCTGAATAGTACAAAAGCTGTGAAACGGAAATAGTAGGACAAAGCACCGACAGAGAGCATAGCCACGAGCTGAAAGCTATGCCGGAATTTGTTTTGCCTGAACCTGTCCGTGAGCTTCCTTTAGGACGCGGTCCTGCGTTAATGGACATGAGCGGAAAAGACGCAGTCTTTTCAACTAAAGGTGGTACCGCGGATAACTCTTTCGTCCTTTTACAGGCGAAGGGGTTTTTTATATGCAATCAGAACGAATAAGACAGGTGGTTCCAATGAAAAAAGAACGGGTCGTAGTTAAAATCGGGAGCAGCTCTTTAACGAATCAGCAGGGAAGCTTAAGCAGGGAAAAGCTGAAGCAGTATGCAGATGAAATCATCCGGCTGCGGCAGGCAGGAAACGAAGTTATTTTGATCAGCTCCGGGGCCGTAGCTGCCGGCTTTTACGACCTTGGCTATCCGTCCCGTCCGGTTACGACTGCCGGTAAACAGGCTGCCGCTGCTGTCGGGCAGAGCCAGCTGATGCAGGCGTATAACGAAGAATTCAGCAGAGTAAATATCGCTTGCGGCCAGCTGCTTTTGACCCGTGAAAATTTTGCCAATCACAGCCAGTACCAGAATGCTCACTCTACTATTACCGAGCTCCTTCACCGCCAGGTGCTTCCCATTATTAACGAAAATGACTCTATCGCTGTCGATGAACTTACGTTTGGGGATAATGACATGCTGTCAGCACTTGTAGCTGGACTTGTGCATGCAGATACACTGCTGATATTAACAGATATCAACGGCATTTACGATAAGAACCCAAACGAAGATCCAGAAGCCAAAAAATATCATTTCATCCCGTCCATCACGAGCGACCTAATGGATCAGGCCGGTGAATCCAGCTCCTCTGTCGGTACCGGTGGTATGAGGTCCAAGCTAAAAGCAGCCGGCACAGCCATCCGCCTCGGCACCCGGGTATTTGTCGGCAGACTCGGCAGCGGCCACCGACTCGAAGACGTCCTCAGCGGCAAAGGGGACGGCACCTATATAGGGGTGCCCGGCGGAGATGTAATAAACAATAAAAAACAGTGGATCGGCCTCCACTCTGTTACTGCCGGCGCCTTAACAGTTGACGATGGAGCGGCAAAAGCGCTGCTTCGCTCGGGAAAAAGCCTGCTCCCTGCCGGCATCGTCGATGTCCAGGGCCACTTTTCCCCCGGAAATGTGGTCGATGTGTATGACCAGAAGGACCAGCTGCTCGGACGGGGACAGGTGAACATGAGTGCCAAGGAGCTGCAGGCTGTTAAAGGAAAATCCTCGGCCGAAGCAGCCTCGTTTACATTAACGTCAAAATCAGAAGTCATCCACCGGGATAACTGGATTACTACTGTAAGGGAGAGATAAACATGGAACAAACACAAATCAGCACCCAGATGCGGATGCAGGGAGAAGCAGCTAAAAAAGCAGCGAAACGTGTGGCTGTCGCTTCTACCGAAGAAAAAAACAAGGCACTTGCACTTATCGCCGACGAACTTGAAACGAGAGAACCTTTTATTCTTGAAGCGAACGCCCAGGACCTTGAAGCAGGCAGAAAGAATGGGTTATCCCCCGCCCTCCTTGACCGTCTAACGCTTGATTCGGGACGCATCGCAGGTATGGCTGATGGCTGCCGGCAGATCGCCTCTCTTGAAGATCCTATCGGTGAAACCATTGAATCCTGGACCCGGCCGAACGGCCTGAAAATGGAAAGCATCCGGGTGCCGCTCGGCGTGATCGGCATGATTTACGAAGCCCGTCCAAATGTGACGGCTGACGCAGCCGCTCTTGCTTTAAAAACCGGCAACGGCGTTCTTTTACGCGGAAGCTCTTCCGCTTTTCAGTCAAACCAGGCGGTCATGGACGCTATATGGGAGGCACTGGCAAAAACCTCCCTTCCGAAGGAAGCAGTGCAGCTTGCCTCCGACACGTCAAGAGAAGCTGCCACGACAATGTTTCAGATGAATGATTATCTGGATGTGCTGATTCCGCGCGGAGGTGCTAATTTAATAAAAACTGTAGTGAATCAGTCCACCGTGCCGGTGCTTGAAACCGGCGTCGGCAACTGTCACATTTTTATTGATGAAACCGCCGAAGCCGACAAAGCGGTCCAGATTGCCGTTAACGCCAAAACCCAGCGCCCTTCTGTCTGCAATGCAGCTGAAACCATTCTTGTTCACCAGTCCTGGCTTAATACCCACGGTGAATCACTGGTGCATGCATTGCTTGCACACGGAGTGACTATCCGCGGAGATGCCGGCGTGCAAAAGCTGCACGGCGATGTGGAGCCCGCCACTGATGAGGATTGGAACACCGAATACCTGGATATGATCGTTTCGGTGAAGACCGTAGAGGATACGGAAGAAGCCATCGAGCATATCAATACGTTCACGACGTATCACTCTGAAGCAATTGTTACAGAATCAGCGGAAAATAAACGGAAGTTTTTCCAGCAGATTGATGCGGCTGCTCTCTATCATAACGCATCCACCCGCTTCACCGATGGATTTGAATTCGGCTTCGGGGCAGAGATTGGAGTGAGCACCCAGAAGCTGCATGCCCGCGGCCCAATGGGACTGAAGGCAATCACCTCCTACAAATATTTAATTCACGGAGATGGGCAGATCAAATGATGACAAAAACAAACCTACAGCAGAAAACCATTGCATTTATCGGATCCGGCTCAATGGCAGAAGCTATATTTTCAGGACTTCTGCGTCATGAGCTGGTCAAACCGGCGAACGTCCTTGGAACGGTGAAATCGTCTGTGGATAAGCAGAAGCGATTGCAGGAGCAGTACGGCATCCACGTCAAAACTGATAATAAAGAAGCTGTAAAAGCGGCAGACATCGTCGTTCTTGCCGTCAAACCAAAAGACGCCGAAGCGGTCGTCCAGTCATTTGCCGGCGAACTGACAAAAGATAAGCTCCTGATCAGCGTCCTGGCCGGTATTTCTTTAAGTGATCTTGAATCCTTCGTCGAACAGGAGGTGCCAGTCGTCCGTTCGATGCCAAACACTTCCGCTCACGTCGGCGCCTCAACAACGGCTATATGTGCAGGCACCCATGCCACTGACGAGGACCTTGATCTTGCGGAATCGCTATTCCAGGTAGTCGGGAGCGTGCACACGATTTCCGAGCAGGACATCGACGGTTTCACTGCAATTGCCGGAAGCGGTCCCGCCTATTTTTATTATTTTTTGGAAGCAATGGAGGCAATGGCAGCTGAATCCGGCTTTGAGCCGGAGGAAGCAAAAAATATTATCGCTCACACTATGGAAGGGGCGGCTTTTCGCTATCTCGATGCTGACAAAAAACCGCATGAACTGTATCAGGAAGTACTGAGTCCAAATGGAGTGACGGAAGCGGCTTTCACCCATCTTGAAAAACACAGAGTCCAGAAGCATTTTTTAGAAGCCATGAAAGAAGCTTCAAAGCGATCAGGCTCCATTGGCGATTAATGAAAGAAATGAAAGAAAAGCAGGAACCGGGCTCCGGCTCCTGCTTTTTTATTGCAGCAGCGAAATAATTTTCCATGCTGCATCCTTTCCGCTTAAAACAGCTCCTTCCACTTTCCCTTCTCCAAACGCGTCGCCTGCAAATGCAAGTGGATACGGCGAATCATAGCTCCTTGAACGGTCCGGATACATATGTACCGGCTTCGCGTAACGCCATCGCTTCGGGTGAATCTTCATTATTTTTTTGCGGTCCAAAAGCGGCCCGGCAATACGGGTCAGTTCTTCGGCAAAAACTTCATCGGTGTCGTCCCAGTGCTCCCTTGACCATTCACCTTCAGCGTGCACGGTTAGAACGCAGGAATCAGAAATGCCTTTCTGAAGATTACAGCCGACAAACTGAATTCTCGGGTCCCTGGTCTGGATGCCTCCCGGCGCCATAAGAGGACTCTCCCCGTCATATTCGATCATTACGGATAAACACGGATCATAGCGGACAGAAGAAAGATCCTCTTCCCACCTGCGCTCTCCGGGAACGTTTTGCAGCATATCGAGGGACTGCGGCACCGGGGAAGTTAAAAGTACCGCCCGCGCTTCCATTTGATTAGTATCTGCACGAAGTACCCAGCCTTCTTCCCCGGGCACGATTGTCGTAATTTTTGTTTCCTTTTCTATCGTTTTTCCCTTCCATAAATTTTTCATCAGCGGTGCCATCCCGGCCCGCCCAACATATCTCGGGTGACCGTCTCCCTGAAAATGCTGCTCCTGCTCAAGGTTTTCGAGCTGAATAAACCCGTTGCTCCAATTACGTATGTACCCCGCCGCTTCCCATTCTTTTACTGTCTCTTTCATCGACTGACTTCTGGCAGTGAAAAACTGAGCCCCGTGGTCCGCACGGCTGTTGTTCAATCTTCGTGTCGCCATTCTCCCGCCAAGCCCTCTGCTTTTTTCTGCAACCACAGTGCGCAGGCCATGCTTTTCAAGCTCGCGGTTCGCGCTCCATCCGGCGAGGCCGGCACCAATAATAATGACATCCGGGTTCATATAATTCCTCCTTACACAGCTATTTCTTTTCTTCGTCCATTTTTTTCTGTACAATCAAAGCGGTTCACATCTTTTTAAAGGAGTCCACCTATGAGCGAGATATCTACCTTTACCCGTTTTCGGCAGCGTTTAGCTGTCATTTTGGATCAGCCGTTTTTCACTGCTGTTGTAACGACACTTATTTTATTTAATGCACTCCTCGTCGGGCTTGAAACCTCTGAAACCTTATACAGGCGTTACGAAAATACGTTTTCTGTGTTAAATTACATACTCCTCTGGCTTTTTACCATCGAGGTTATCATCCGGTTTTTAGGTGTTTTCCCCTCCTATCGTTTTTTCCGTTCTCCCTGGAACTGGTTTGATTTCTTCATTGTAGCAGCTGGTCACATTTTCGCTGGTTCAGCTTTTATTACCGTCCTACGGGTACTCCGGGTCCTACGGGTGCTCCGGGCCATCACAGTTGTTCCTTCCCTGCGGCGTCTTGTGGACGCTCTGCTCCGCACCATCCCTTCGTTAGGGAATATTATGATTCTGATGAGCATCATTTTTTACGTCTATGCCGTAATTGGCACAATGCTTTATCGTGACACGGCCCCTGAGTATTTCGGGGACATTTTCCAGTCCTTACTGACACTCTTTCAGGTCGTAACCCTCGAGTCGTGGGCAAGTGCAGTCATGCGCCCAATCGCTGAAACGAATCCATTAAGCTGGATTTATTTTGTCTCCTTTGTGCTCGTCGGAACGTTTGTTGTGTTTAACCTGTTTGTCGGCGTCATTGTAAGCAACGTTGAAAAAGCGGAAGCCGAAGAAAGCGAAGACAAGCTGCAGAAGCAGCTCGATCACATGGAGAGCGAACTGAGCGATATTAAACAGCTTCTAAAAGAAAAACAAAAGGATTAGTTTTTTATGTACAAAAGAGGGCAGCCCCGTGGCCGCCCTCTTTATTTTTACTGCAGTATTTCTTTCGTGCTGAAAAATTCTTCATATAAACCGCGGATGGCTTCATCAACATGCCCTTCAGCAATCCCGAAACTGAGTGACACTTCAGATGAACCCTGGTTGATCATTTCAATGTTAATGCCTTTTTCGGAGAATGCCCGGGTCGCGCGGGCAGCTACACCCACCGTCTCATGCATGCCTTCGCCTACGAGCATAATCATCGCGTATCCTTTTTCAATGTAAGCGTCGTCTGCATCGAGTTCATTCATGATCCGCTCAATGATACGCTCTTCTTTTTCTTTAGACATCTGGCCTTCTTCGATAATGATGGACGTGTCGTCGATCCCTGACGGCATGTGCTCATACGAAACTCCTTCGTCTTCAATAATCGCAAGCAGCCGGCGGCCAAAACCTACTTCTCTGTTCATTAAGTATTTGCGCACGTAGATAGTTTCGAATCCTTTATCTGCCGCAATGCCGATAATTGGATTCAATGAATATTCCCGTTCCGAAATGATCATCGTCCCGTTTCCCTGCGGATTATTTGTGTTTTTCACGCAGACCGGAATCTTTTTGCGAAAAGCCGGAATGAGTGCCTCATCATGAAAAACAGCGAATCCTGCATAGGAAAGCTCCCGCATTTCACGGTAGGTCATCCGCTTGATCGCGCAAGGACTGTCCACCACTGTCGGGTTGGCCGCAAATACCGAGTCCACATCTGTGAAGTTTTCGTAAAGATCAGCCTGGACTCCCGCAGCCAGAATGGAGCCGGTAATATCCGACCCTCCACGGGAAAAGGTGACGAGATCCCCTTCTTTCGAATAGCCGAAGAACCCTGGAAATACTACTACTCCTTCGCGCTCGCGCAGCTTATAAATGTGGTCGTAGGACTCGTTCAGCACCTGGGCATTTCCGGGGGTGTCGCTTACAAACAGGCCGGCATCGTTTGGATTAACATACTCGGCCACAGTGCCGATGCTTTGAAGATACCTTGCCACTACCTTAGCGTTATTATCTTCGCCGCCGGCTTTCATCTGGTCAACGAAACGTCCTTCGTTACTTTTGCTGAACTGAATCCGGGCCTCAATATCACTTTCAATAGTTGCGATAATGTCGTCTGATAGGTTCAATTCGGCTGTAATACTACGGAAGCGTTCCAGTACTCTGTTTTTGGCCTCTTCCACCCCGGAATTCTCCAGGCAGGCTTCGGCGAGGGCGATTAATAAATCTGTTACTTTCGTATCTTCACCGCTTCTTTTGCCAGGCGCAGATACTACTACCACCCTGCGGTCTTCATCCGTCGCTACAATATCCGCCACCTTTTTTATTTGTTCTGCACTTGCCAGAGAACTTCCGCCAAATTTAGCTACTTTCATTTTCCTGTCACTCCTGTCATTATTTCCAGTCTTTGTATAAATATCATTCGTGTATATTTCCTGCTTTGTTATTATGATGTGAATTGTTCAAAAATTTCACAATTAATAGATTATCACATGTTTTATCCGTCAACAATCAGTAATATACATGGTTAAAGCCCGTTTGACCCGATTCTTATGTGAAAGAACCCGTGGTCCGTTGCATACGCGTAATCCATAGCAATTACTTTCAATTGGTAGGCTATAGTCATTTATCTATTAATTCCCCCCTTTTCGCAGGTTTAAGCATTGATTTCACATTTTCATTTCCCTGTTATGTGAGGTAATCTAACAAACAACCATACATAAAAAAGTTATTGTGGTATATTAGCTTACAAAAGAGATGAAAAGGGGAGCAAACTATGTCGTCATACAAAGATAAAAAAGTAATTACGATTGGAGTTATGAGCGAATTAACCGGACTTTCCGAAAGAAAAATTCGCTACTATGAAGAACGTAAATTGATTTACCCTGACCGCACTTCCGGCGGGACCAGGAAATATTCTTTTTTGGATGTAGAACGGCTCCTCGATATTGCAGAAAAAATGGAAGACGGTATGCAGACATTTGAAATCCGCCGCATGGAACAAAAGAAAATGAAAAACAAAGAATTGCGGGAAAGAATGCTGCGCGGCCAGCTGAACGCAGCCTTCAATATGCGAAAAGGCTGATTCCATTTCATTCCAAAAGACAGCTGTTGAGTCGATTTGAACCAACAGCTGTCTTTGGTCTGCCTAAAAGCGCCTAGATTACCATTAATTGCGTTTTTTGGAACTTGACGAAACCTTGAAATCCTTTTATTATTCAACATGTCTTTATATCTCTGTGTTGTAGTTATCGTTCTTTTGCTTTATGAGAAATCAATGAAAGTATGTGATGACAGTGCTTCATGAGTTAAAAAACACAAATATTATGGATCAGGAAATAGCTGAGCTGATCATCGGCCACGAAAAAGTAGCCCATGTACAGGCAGTCAATCCCCTCGACCATGCGCTTTTGATACTAATTAAATCCGGTTACACTGCGGTCCCGGTGTTAGATACACATTACCGTGTACAGGGCCAGATCAGCAAGGCCCAGGTACTTGATACGATCCTCGGCACAGAACGCATCGAAATGGATAAGCTCCATGAGCATACTGTGGAAACGGTCATGTCGGAAAAAGTTCCGAAAATGAACGTAGATGATAACTTTGGGAAGGCATTGACGCTTTCTATCAATCATCCATTTGTATGTATTGAAGATGATGAAGGTGCCTTTGTTGGTCTCATTACACGGCGGGCTATTCTCGTTATGGTCCACCGCGAATTTCAGTCTGATTAAAGAAAGCTCCGCTTTTTGATTAAAAAGCGGAGCTTTCTTTATTTTCCGTACTAAACTGTTTTACTACAAAGGCTTTGCGGCTTTTAAACATTCCTCCTAAAAAGCACTTCACCATCCATGCCGGTACTACTGACTCAAATTCGATGTAATCATGAACTCCCGTAAGCGGCCCAAGCTCCTGAAAAGTATGAGTATGCTTCCATGCCGTAAACGGAAAAGGCAGCTTTTTCCCTTCATCCTGAAACGAGCTCGGCTCATCCACGTAAGTAATAACCGAATCCCATACCGTTTTCCATAGACCAAAATAAAGGTACAGCCGGATCTCCGCGCCTGCTTCAGCTTTCCCGGAGGCTTCCACCTCAACTTCAGGAAACTGCGTCATCTCTTCAAGCTGCACCGGGTCCTGAAAGTAATTCCAGACTTCTTCTCTGGAAGCAGGCACTACGGTCTGGGCTTCAAACACACCTTTAAACATAGTAAAAACCTCCTCTTTAAAGGAGTTATACCCTAAAAGAGGAGGTTTTATGTTTATCAGGAGCAGCCGCAGCTTCCGCCGGTCGAACAGCCGCACGACTGGTTATCATAAAACGGATTGCCTGTCGGCACTTTGATGGAAGATGATACGGATTCCGCCACCAGAGTGGATATTTCTGTCAGTAAATTGTCAAGCGCTTTTTCTGCCTGACGGTACCGGATGACTGTTTCATGCATATCCATTTCCCGCTTTACGACTCTCACCTGCTTGGCGGTTGTCTTATAGTCCGGGTGGTACGCCCCGAAGCGCTGTACTTCCTCGTACTGATCCTTCCAGCTTAAAAAATTATTAATTTTTTCCTGGGCCTCCGGATCTTCCTTCATCGCTTTTTTGGCTTCCTTATATTCGATATATATATCAGACTCTACAACCATGTATCCTAACTGTTCCGATTGCTCGAGTATATCTACAGACGTCGATGCTTCTATTACAGACATACATTCACCTCCGCTTTTATTTTATCACGGATCCCCTCATTCTATGAAGAACGAATCATCATATTTGTTCGCTTTTTATCTTATTGCTACAATATAAAAAGAAGTGCACTACGGAGAGGATGAAAAACATGACGGAAAAACATTCACCCCAGCTGACAGAACAGGAAATGCTTGAAAGCATTCTGGCAGATGGCTCCCCGGAAGCGAAAGAGCTGACCAGGCATTATCTTAAACTGCTGCACGACTGGGATACTTCAGACGCCAGAAGCGGCGTAGAACACTTAATGCATACGTCCACCTACTGGGAGGATGAAGAAACGCTTTGCGCCCAGGTTCCCGTTCATCCCGGCCTGCACAATACTCACGGTATCGTTCACGGCGGCGTACTGACGACAATCATGGATAATTCCATGGGCGTGCTTCTTTCAGAGCTCTCTCCTGTTCCAGGCGATATTTTAACGATCGATATTCACGTACAATTTATTTCAGCCGGTACCGGCAGACAGCTCACCTGTAAAGCGTCTCCAGTCACCGTCGGCCGCCGGATCTCCTATGCCGAAGCCGCAGTTTATGATGAAGAAAACCGCCTTATTGCAAAAGCAGATGGAACCTTTTATCTAAAACAGGCTGCCCGCTCCTGACCCAGTGTCCATTAATTTATTACTACTATCCGTTTAAATACATTATAATGAATAAAGCACGTACATACTGCTTCATTTTGACGAAAGGAGTTTCCCTGTGACCGCCCTGCTGACAAAAAAAAATATTTTCCGGTTTATCGGCATCGTTCTTGCCCTTGTCGCTCTTTACTTTATTCTGCCAGTCTCAGGTCCTATTATTCTTGCGTGGCTGACAGCCCTGGCCCTCTCTCCGGCTGTGCGACTCGCTATGCGTTCTCTTAAGATTAAGCGGCCGTTTTCAGTTATGATCGTTTTCTCGGCTTTTCTTTTACTGTTGATTCTACTCGGCTATTTGTTGATTACGCAGGTGATTACCCAGCTGGTGGCTTTCTCCAAAAATCTCCCTACATATATCAGCAACCTTGTGGACACCGTGGAAAATATTCAAACCGGCCTGAATAACCGCTATGAGCAGTGGAATCTGCCGCAGGACACCATCGACCAGATCAACAGCCGGATTGCCGAAATGCTTACCGGGCTTCAGGAAAATATCGCAAGCGACGATCTGCTGAACCAGGCGACGGCGGTTATCGCTTCTATTCCCGGCTATTTAATTATGTTTTTAGTTTATTTGATTGCCCTGTATTTATTTATGATCGATCTCCCAAGACTGAAGGATAAATTCTATTCCTTTTTAAAGCCCGAAACTGGTGAAAAATTTCAATTCATGACCAGCCGGCTTGCTGAAGTGATTCTCGGCTTCTTCAAAGCCCAATTTTTAGTCAGCTTAATTATACTGGCCGTTACGTTTATCGGATTGATGATTTTTACCCCGGAAGTGGCGATTGTGATGAGTTTGATTATTTGGGCCGTTGACTTCATTCCAATTATCGGCTCGATCGCCATTCTCGCCCCGTGGTCTATCTATATGTATATCAGCGGCGACCTTGTCCTTGGAACACAGCTGCTGGCGCTTGGTATTGTTCTACTCATCATCCGCCGTACTGTCGAACCAAAAGTAATGGGGCACCATATTGGACTCTCCCCGCTTGCCACGTTAATCAGCCTGTATCTCGGGCTTACTCTTCTTGGCGTCGTAGGCTTTATCGTTGGTCCGCTTACGGTTATTGCTTTTACTTCTGCACGGGAAGCAGGGCTCATTAAATTAAATTTCAGAGTATAAAAAAGGAAAGCCGCCGGGGCTTTCCTTTTTCTTAATAGTACGGAGCGATCATAAAATAAACCACTACACCGGTAATGCTCACATACAGCCAAAGCGGCATCGTCCAACGGGCAATTTTACGGTGCTTCTGCACCTGATACGTAAAGCCTTTTAAAAATGTATAGATTGAAAGCGGCACGATCAATGCTGCCAAAATAATGTGAGAGATCAAAATAAAGTAATACACATATTGAATGATTCCTTCCCCGCCGTAGGACGTGCTCGATGCAAGGCTGTGGTACGCCAGATACGTGACGAGAAAAAGAGCAGTGGTCGAGAATGCCCCGTATATAAACCGGCGGTGCATTTTAATATTTTTTCTTAAAATAAAGTATAAAGCCCCGAGTAAAAATACAGTCGTAAAGCTGTTAAATATTGCATTCATCATCGGCAGAATGGTCAAATCGAAGCCGTTAAATGTCTGCCCGCCGCCTTCTACAAAAATCAAAACCGTGACGAGCCCGTTGATAATTACGCTGAGCAGTATCACGATCCACGTGTGCGTACGATTAGTTCGCTTCTGTTCTTCGGCTTTTAAATGCGACACGTATATTCCTCCTCTTCTCTGGTAGCGGTTATATTATACTAAATCACAGGGCTTTTTGCAGAGCCCTGAATTAACAATCCAGTGAACGTTTTTTCTTTGCCATTGCTGCTTTCACATATTTTTCACATTTCATTATTTGTTCACGGGCGGACCAGTATTAAAAATTGACTTTTTCAGGCTGGAAATCTACGATTAATTATGTAAGAAAAACGTGGAATTTTTAATTGCATTTATATTGAAGGAGTGACTTATTTTGCACTGGGGACTACGCATATTTGGCGTCATTACTTCCATCGGCATGCTTATTGTACTGCTGCAGGGAGCTCTGGTGACTAACACAGGGTCCGGGGAAGGCTGCGGTGCCACCTGGCCGCTTTGCTTTGGGGAAGTAGTACCTTCCAACCCTGCCGTCGCCACTATCATTGAATACAGCCACCGACTCTGGTCAGGACTGATGGGACTTTTCGTTATTATTCTGGCTATCTGGTCGTCCGTGAAGCTTTCCCACTTACGGGAGACAAAATTTATGGCGTTGATGGCTGTATTGTTTATTATCTTTCAGGGATTAATGGGAGCCGGCGCTGTCATCTGGGGCAACTCGAGTCTCGTGCTCGCGCTTCATTTTGGCATCAGTGCCATTTCGCTTGCCACAGTTATCATGCTCACAATACTGGCATTTGAGGATAACGAGAAGCCGTCGCTGCAGCCTAAAGTAACGAAAGGCTACCGCAGTTATCTGATCGCTACTATCGTCTATTCCTACGCCGTTATCTATACCGGCGCCTACGTGAAGCACTCCGGCGGATCAGAGATGGCCGGTTGGATCCATCGCGGCGCTGCTGTCGCTCTCATGATTGTCGTCGCAGTTCTGATGATTTGGACGCTGAAACGATTCAGAGCCTACACTTCCCTTGCTGCTATGAGTGTGATGACATTCGTTTTAATACTCGTTCAGGCAGGCGCAGGTATCGCTCTCCTTTTCGGAGCGCCTCATTTAACATCAGTGCTTATTCACGCGCTGACAATCAGCATTATTTTCACTATTATGACCTATATGCTCGTGATTATTACAAGGCGTCCCGCCCTTTCATCATCAGAGCTTACCAGCACCTCCAATAACATCAAGCAGAAAGAAGCAGGCCTTCATCATTAAAAGGCCTGCTTTTTTGCATTAGAAAAAGTCATACATAAATGGAGTGAATCCCGGGAGAACGCGGCCAAGCAGCTCCAGCTGCTGTTTATTTCCTTTCACCAGCGACGTGCGCTCAGCTTCACGTACAGTGATATATCCCATAACAATGGCGGTTAAGGTATTAATGGAAAGTTCGATGCCGGTGCGGTTTGAGAGAACTTCTTTAATTTCTGTCCGGCCCTCTTTCGATTTATACAGCTGCCAGCTCGTATTGTTCCAATCACAGAAGTCATCCTCCACATGCAGCACCAGAGACTCCTCGACCGGCAGATTCAATGGATACTGATGCAAAAATGGATATACATCGACAATCCTGGCCATAAAGTAGCTTTTTCTGGTTTCTTCAATTTTCGGCTCCGGCAGCAGATAACGGCTGGGATCATCAATAACTGGAGAAATTTTAGCGGTTTCAATCATGGAATCGTGATTCGCCAAAAACCGCCACAATTCTCTGCGGGCATCTTCATGCCAGGCCACAAATTCATGCACGGTCAACTGCTGCTCTTTTACCTCATACAGCACGTACCCGCTGTCAAAACCATTCGCATCAGTGTAAACAGCGGCATTTCCTTTTTTTCGCTGAAGCGTCCGGTTTTTCCACCACTGTTCAGACCGCGCAATCATGCCGGCATATTGTTTCGCCCACTTCTGATAGATATAGTCGAGAATCTGCCAGTCCTGCTGGTAGATTCGGCGAATACTGCCTTTTTCAGGCTCCCCAGTATCCGGAAGCTCGTTTTTCGTCACCGTCCAGTGCTTGGTATCACAGAACACCTCCCAGCCGAATTTCCGGTAAAAGGAAGTCGAAAATGGATAAAGCATCGAGATCGGAACCCCCCGGTCCCTCAAATCCACCAGTGCTTCCTTCAGCAATGAACGCACCAGGCTGCCCCGGCGCTTTTCCGGCCATGTTGCCACACCGGAAATTCCTCCCATCGGCATTTTCACATCCCCAAGGTAAACTACCGTGGGGAAAATAGCTACTTTAGAGAGGACCTTGCCCCGCTCGACCGCGACCCAGTTATCCTGGGGAACGATAGTCCGCCGTCTCTCCCGGCGCTGTTCTTCTGTTAAATGAATTTGAAAAGCATATTGAGCCAGATCCAGACTCTGATCAATTTCTGATTTTTTCATACGGCGAATGTCCATGGCTTACTCTCCTTTAAACATTTCAATTGCTTTCTTTCGCTGTACCGAGTGGTCCACCTCAGGCTCCGGGTAGTTCTCTCCGAGGATGCAGCCGTACTCCCGCTGCTGCTTTTCACTCATTTTCCACGGAGTATGAATATATTTTTTTGGAACTGACTGAAGCTCCGGCACGTATTCACGAATATAATCGCCCTGCGGGTCAAAACGTTCACTCTGTCTCACTGGAGAAAAGACTCGGAAATACGGTACCGCATCTGTACCAGTAGACGCAGCCCACTGCCATCCCCCGGCATTGGAAGAAGGATCATAATCAATCAGCCTTTCAGCAAAATACCTTTCCCCTTCTCTCCAGTCGATCAAATAATCCTTAGTTAAAAAGGAAGCAGCAATCATTCTTCCGCGGTTATGCATCCAGCCTATTTCATTTAACTGCCGCATACAGGCGTCTACAATCGGATAGCCGGTACGGCCTTCCTTCCATGTCTGCAGTCTCTTTTCATCATACTCCCACGGCAAATCCCGGTACGCCTCTTTCAGCTCCTTGTTTTTCAGCTCAGGACGCGTGGCGTGAATCATATTGTAATAATCCCTCCAGGCGAGTTCACTGACAAAAGCTTCAGCCCCCGGGCCCCCCTCTTCAAGCTGCTCTGAAAGGGCTTGATAAATCGTCCGTACTGACAGCCGACCGGTTTTTAAGTAGGCAGAAAGCCGGCTCGTTCCGTCACTCGAAAGGGCATTGTTCGTTTCATGATACGCCGGGGCAATTTCCTCCACAAACGTCTCCAGCCGTTCCCGCCCGTCTTTCTCCGCAGTGCGCTCCCACGTCTTTTCGTTATTGTTCAAATAAGAAGACAGCTTATTATAAGCAGCCTTCTGCGGCAGTTCCAGACGGGCCTGCTGACTGATAATGCGATCGAGTCTGCATTCATACGGCTGTTCTTTTTCAAGCTGGCGCCAGGCACGATAATAAGGAGTGTAGACAGAATAAAATCCTCCGTCTTTTTTCTTCACTTCATCGGAGCGATGAAAATGAGCATCTTTAAAGGCATGTGCTTCTACGCTTTTCTGCTCCATTTCTTTTAATACCTGGTTATCCCGCCGGGCCGCCTGCGGTGCCTCATCTTCATTAAAAAATAAATGCGTAAGCGCCGGAACTTTTTCTTTTAAGTACGTGAAAGCCTCATTCGCTGGCCCGTGCAGAAAATATAATTGTATATGTTGATCATCGCATTCTTTACGAAATTTTTCTAGATTTTGAAAAAAATAATCATGATGAGGGCACGAATATTCATAAAAGTCTGGATCAAGATGAAAAACTAAAAACCACTGCCTGCCCCCTTCGGCTTCCACCCATCGCTGCATTTCATGCATTGCCCGGTTATCTGTTAACCTTAAATCCCTTCGCATCCATAAAGCACTTACTTCAGTCATACACTCCGCTCCTTTTACACCCTAATGCTTCCTCTTCAATTCTATACCTTTTTTCCGTTTATTTTACGCTTTTTCCTGAAGAAAACATCCTTTTCAACAGATTTTTTCCTTTCAGAAATATCCTCTCAGCGCTGAGAAGAAATCACTTTCACTTTTTGTATTCATCATAAAAAAAGACCGGCCCGCCGGCCGATCTTTTTTAACTGTTATTCAAATTCGATAAGAAGATCTCCCGATTCGATCGGTTCATTATTTCCTACATACACGCCTTTAATTTTTCCATCAAATGGCGCCTGTACGGTCGTTTCCATCTTCATTGCTTCCGTAATCATGAGCTGGTCGCCTTTAGTCACTTCATCTCCCTCTTTTACAGAGGTTTTCAGCACAGTTCCAGGCATAGTCGCTCCAATTTGATTAGGATTTGATTTGTCTACTTTCGGACGCACACTGGCATCCACTTTAGCGTTTTTATCCTTCACAACTACTTCACGGGATTGTCCGTTCAATTCAAAATACACGTTTCTATGACCCGTTTCATCCGGCTCTGATACAGAGATGAGCTTCACGATCAGCGTCTTTCCTTTTTCAATTTCCACTTCCACTGTCTCTCCGAGCTCCAGCCCGTAGAAAAATGTCGGTGTATCCAGCACAGACACATCACTGAAGCTTTGACGGAACTGTTCAAACTCCATGTATACTTTTGGATACATCGCGTAGGAAATCATATCATGGCTCGTCACTGGCCGGTCGAGTGTATTAAAGAGCTCTTCTTCAATAGCTTTAAAGTCGACCGGTTCGAGGTTTTCACCCGGACGGTTCGTAATAGGAGTACGGTCCTTCAAAATAATTTTTTGAAGTTTTTCCGGGAAGCCCTGGTGCGGCTGTCCTAAATACCCCTGGAAGAATTCCACTACGGAGTCCGGGAAATCGAGGTTCTGGCCGTTATCGTACACGTCTTCTTCTGTCAGATCGTTTTGGACCATATACAGTGCCATATCCCCGACAATTTTCGACGATGGTGTTACTTTTACAACATCTCCAAACATGTCATTCACGCGGCGGTACATTTTTTTCACTTCACGCCAGCGGTCGCCAAGGCCTACCGCTTTAGCCTGCTGCTGCAGATTGCTGTACTGACCGCCTGGCATTTCGTGTTCATATACCTCAGGTGCAGGCGAACGCATACCGCTTTCAAATCCCTGGTAGTATTCACGGGTCGTATCCCAGAAGTCACTGAGCTCCTGCAGGGCGCCAACATCAATCTTCGGCTGGCGCTTATTTCCGGATAGGGCATAGTACAGACCGTCTGCGCTTGGCTGGGAAGTAAGACCTGCCATGGAGCTTTCAGCCACATCCACAATATCCACTCCTGCTTCAACGGCGCGGGCATATGTGAAAATACCATTGCCGCTCGTGTCATGCGTATGCAGGTGAACTGGGATGGAAATCGAATCTTTTAGTTCAGAGACAAGCTGGTACGCGGCTTCCGGCTTTAACAGGCCTGCCATATCCTTGATGCCCAGAATGTGGGCGCCAGCGTTTTCAAGCTCTTTTGCAAGATTCTTATAGTATTTCAGGTCATATTTTTCCCGTTTCGGATCGAGAATATCCCCTGTATAACACATAGCTGCCTCAGCAATTTTGTTTGTCTGGCGCACTTCATCAATCGTAAGCGTCATGCCTTTCAGCCAGTTAAGAGAATCAAAGATACGGAACACATCGATACCGGCATGTGCTGATTTATGAACAAATTCTTTAATCAGGTTATCCGGATAGTTTTTGTATCCGACAGCGTTTGACGAGCGGAAAAGCATCTGCAGAAGCGTGTTCGGCATACGCTCACGAAGTTCAATCAGCCGGGTCCACGGATCTTCATGCAGAAAACGCATGGCCACATCAAAGGTGGCTCCGCCCCACATCTCCGAGGAGAATAAGTTAGGGAGCATCCGGGAGGTCGGCTCTGCGATACGCTTCAGATCGTCGCTTCGGACCCTGGTAGCAAGCAGCGACTGGTGGGCGTCGCGGAACGTGGTATCGGTCAAAAGCACTTCGTTCTGCTCCTTCACCCAGTTCGCAAGCCCCTCCGGTCCCTGTTCATCGAGAATCTGCTTCGTTCCTCTCGGTATCGGTTTTTTCTTATCGATCTTTGGCACTACCGGCTTATTGAGCGTCGGCTTTGGTGTATTTTCAAGCCCTGGGTACCCGTTTACAATTGTCTCACCGATAAATGTGAGCATTTTCGTGCCCCGGTCCTGACGCACCGGGAATACAAACAGCTCTGGACTCGAATCAATAAAGGAGGTGTCATAGGTCCCGTTAATGAACTTATCGTGCTGGACGACATTTTCCAGAAACGGAATGTTTGTACGAATACCCCGGATCCGGAATTCCCGCAGGTTTCGGAGCATTTTTTCAGAAGCTCCTTCAAACGTACGTGCCCATGTGGATACCTTCACGAGCAGCGAATCGTAATACGGGGAAATGATCGCGCCCTGGAAACCGTTACCAGCGTCCAGTCTCACCCCAAAGCCGCCGCTTGAACGGTAAGCCATGATGCGTCCGGTATCCGGCATGAAATCATTCGCAGGATCCTCCGTGGTCACCCGGGACTGAATAGCATACCCGAACGTTTTAATATCCTTTTGCTCCGGAATATCTATGGAGTCGTCGTGCAGCGTGCCCCCATCAGCAATTTTCAGCTGGGACTGAACGATGTCCACGCCGGTAATCATTTCTGTGATTGTGTGCTCCACCTGAACACGCGGGTTCACTTCAATGAAGAAGAACTCACCCTTATCGTTTACGAGAAACTCTACCGTACCCGCGTTCACATATTCAATATTTTTAGCGAGCTGAACAGCTGCATCGCAAATACGTTCCCGCAGCGACTCATCGAGCGCAATACTCGGCGCTACCTCCACTACCTTCTGGTGACGGCGCTGAATGGAGCAGTCCCGCTCGTATAAATGTATAACGTTTCCTGCTTTATCACCGAGCACCTGTACTTCGATGTGCTTTGGATTTTCCACGAATTTTTCAACGTAAACAATGTCGTTGCCAAAAGCAGATTTTGCTTCGGATTTCGCCCGGTCGTAAGCATCCTCCAGGGATTCCGCGTCTCGGACGATACGCATGCCGCGCCCGCCGCCGCCAAGGGAAGCTTTAATCATGATCGGGAAGCCGTGCTTGTCAGTAAAATCTTTTACTTCCTCTACACTGTCTACCGGCCCGTCACTTCCCGGAATAACAGGTAGATCGGCAGCGATAGCTGTTTCTCTTGCTTTAACTTTATCACCGAACATTTCCAGGTGACGGGTCTCAGGCCCAATAAAGGTGATGCCCTCTTCGTCACACCTTCTGGCAAAATCAATATTTTCAGAAAGAAAACCGTAGCCTGGATGTATAGCATCGACACCATTCTCTTTTGCCGTACGGATAATATCTTCAATATCCAGGTATGCATCGATCGGCTTCTGCCCTTCGCCAACTAAGTATGCTTCATCTGCTTTATAACGGTGAAAGGCGCCTACATCTTCATTGGAATAAATAGCCACGGTGCGTATATGTAATTCGGTGCACGCCCGAAATATGCGTATAGCAATTTCACCGCGGTTTGCTACTAATACCTTTTTAATATTCTCTAGACCGTTCATCCTTCTCCTCCTCTTATCTAATGCATCTCCTGCAGGATGTATCTATCTTATCCCGATAGGTTCAATCAGAATTATCTTCAATAACTGATAATTCTAAATATAAATTATCATACGCAAGAACCAGGCCATCTGTCAAAGTAATATTCTCATTTTTTAAAAATTTATGCCTATTTTGATTACGAGAGGCTCCTGCGTAACGTTTCTTTACCCTGTTTTTCATCCGAATAAAACTTTTAATTAAAAATATAGCTGTTTGTAAAAAAACCAAGCTATTCAATTAGAATAGCTTGGCTCATCCACCGACTGTTGCTTCATGAAAAGCAGCAAGTTTCCGTTCGAGTTCAGAAAGAATTTGTTTACCGGTATGTTCGTCGATGAGATTCAAACGAATGGCAAAATCAATTTCTCTTGAAAGGCCAAACATTTGTGTATCAAGCACCTCTTCGTAAAGCGGGCATTGAGGCATTGTCAGGTTGTCCATCTGTACTTCAATAAGTTTTCTAATTTTCTCAGCATCTGCTTTTAATAAAGCATACGCTTTCTCACTATGTTCTGTTGCTGCCCTCATGCTCAAGGCAATCCCTCCTACAAGCTGACTCCTTCTATTCATCTTATCTGTTCATTAAAAAAAAAGCAAGATGGTTTGCGTATAAAATCTTGATTCTTCAGACTATATGCCATAACCTCCGGGGGCAGCAATAGCTTCTGCTTTTTCTCTATTACCCGGTTGTGGTAGCATAAAAACCAGTTCCTATCAGCAGTTATTAAATTGGAGGAGTTCCTCATGAATTTCATTGTAATGATTCAGGGAAATGTTCATTTCCCAATCACTCTCGATCCTACTACCTGGATCTTTGACGACCGTAAAATTGATCTCGATACGTATTTTGATACCGATCCCTCCGCTGAAGAACAGCCTTCCACAGAAGCTGATCATACAGCCAGAAGATTTGCAAGAGACCGCGAGGAAGGATCAAACGCTCCCGATCCGGATCCTGGCCGGGGACGCACCAATAAGGTACGCAATAAAAAAGAAGCTATCATTAATGGCTCATTTGGCATCAGGTTTGAGCCGTTTTTGGAGAACGCCGAACCGAAAGAAGATGCCAGCCACGTCGTTGTGGAAACTGAAACACAAACTCATCTCGTGTCTCTCGAGGAAGCGAAAAATTTTATCGTAGCCTTTTCCCATAAAGGAAGCCCGTTGAAAGAAGACGGACCGGTCCATATTTATTACGGCGACGGATCTAATAAAGCCGATCCTATTCGGCACGTGACAGGATTCCGGGTAAAATAATCAGAAACGACAGCTGGAGCAACCCCCAGCTGTCGTTTCTTTATAATATATCTGCTGCAAGCTGGGCAAGGCCGGAGCGTTCCCCTTTTTCCAGTTTTACATGCCCGCTGATTCCCTGGTTTTTAAACATTTCAACCACATAAGCGAGTCCATTGTTCAGTTCATCAAGATACGGATGGTCGATCTGGGCCGGGTCGCCGAGAAAAACAATTTTACTGCCTTCCCCTACCCTTGTCAGTATCGTTTTCACTTCATGCTTTGTCAGGTTTTGGGCTTCATCAATAATAATATACTGATCCGGAATGCTGCGCCCTCGGATATAAGTTAAAGCTTCCACTTGGATTGACCCCATTCCGGCGAGAATGGAATCGAGCTCTCCGGGCTTCTTGGCATTAAATAAATACTCCAAGTTATCGTAGATAGGCTGCATCCAGGGACGCAGCTTTTCATCCTTTTCTCCCGGAAGATACCCTATATCCTTCCCAAGCGGAACGACAGGCCTTGCCACCAAAAGCTTATGGTAACGCTCCATATCTTCAATCTGCAGCAAACCGGCCGCTAGAGTTAACAGGGTCTTTCCAGTTCCTGCCCGCCCGGTTAACGTCACAAGCGGGATGTCTTCTCTGAGCAGCAGCTCAAGCGCCATCTTCTGTTCGACATTTTTCGGGCGGATGCCCCATACATGGTCGATATCGGAAGTAAACTTGCGAATTCTTTTTCCGGATTCATCAACTTTTGCAAGAGCCGAAGAACTGCTCAGGGCGTCTCTTAAAATGAGAAATTCATGAGGGCAGAAGCCTTCTTCCGAAACTTCTTCAGAGGCCAGTGAGCCTTCCTCGAAAAAAGCGTCAAGCAGCGGCCTGTCCACCGTCAGCGTCTGATGCCCTTTGTAAATATTGTCATATTGAGTGACACGGTCATTCAGAAAGTCTTCGGCCGTTATGCCGAGTGCATCTGCTTTCACACGCACAAGAGCATCTTTGCTGATAATGACAACATGGTAATCTCCCATCAGCTCGTATTCGTCCTTTAAATTTTGAGCCACTGCCAAAATTCGGTTGTCATTGGTTACCTCGATAAAGGTATCTTTCATGCTTTCATACGAACGGTGATTCAGTTCCACACGCAGTGTGCCTCCTGAACCAAGAGGAACTCCTTCATGCAGTCTGCCCTTTCCACGGAAGCGGTCCAAAATTCTTGCTGTTTCTCTCGCATTCCTTCCAAGTTCATCCATTAATCGCTTTTTGGAATCAATTTCTTCCAATACTACAGCTGGAATTACGACATGATGTTCATCAAACTGATAAATTGCCTGGGGATCCTGGAGCAGTACGTTCGTATCTAAAACGTAAATTTTTTTCATATAAGGTGCTTCCCCCTATCTTATCTCTATCGGGATATTATATTCCGTTTATGTTCCTCATAGCTTCAAGTACTTTATTGTCTAATTCTTCCGCCGCTTCCGGGTCATATGTCTTTTCAAACACCGGTCCGCGGAGCATTTTTGATCCATAGAACATTACGTCCTTCACTTCCACAACATCCACTTCTATAAGCGCAAGCGGAAAAGAAATTCCACTTACTTCGGTTGTTAAAATTTTTCCTTTACCTGCAATGGAATACGTAGTGCCTCCGCCGATGACAGTCATTACCATGCCAGGTGTCTCCCGCAGATTTTTCACAGCAGACGCCCGGGCATCAACAGCAAACCGGAGAATCCTCGGAGAAGCTGCATAAACCCATGAAACAGCGTGAACATCCGGGGTGGAACTTTTTGGTTCGATAGTAGAAACCGTCACATATTGTTCCTGCTTTAATAAATGGACGATCTCTTCGGGTAGTTCGTCAAATACTCGACTAGCCATATGTATCCCCCCTTATATGTATAATAGTACCATTTTGATCAGAAAATTTGTCCATTCTTTTTCGGATTTCTCCGTTTATTTTTTTCTGTTTCATTCATCTAAGGCTCGTTCTGTTCTCAAAGCAGCGCCCGTGTTATACTTGATGCATATCTTTTGGCTGAGCAAAGCAGAGGTGAAACGAAATGATGCGCGTAAAGTGCGTAATCTGCGATGAAATTCATAAATTGGACGATGAAAATCCGGAAGCAAAAAAAATTCGGAACCGGCCGATTCACACGTATATATGCCCCGAATGCCATGAACGCATTACTAACCGGACGAATGAGCGAAAGGCTACCGGCCATTTCCATCTGTACCGGGATCCGGTGAAAAATAACAACTGGTAATAGCGGCATCATACAGCTCCACCGCTTTTCAATTAAATGTTTTCTAAAATAAAAATTCCGGCTGCAGTAAAAACTGCAGCCGGAATTTTTATTATTTGGAAACGCTCTGGCGTTTTTCTTCGCGCTCGCGCTCGCCTTTTTGGAGAATTTTCTTTCTGAGGCGGATAGAATCCGGAGTAACTTCGCAGTACTCATCTGCGTTTAAATACTCAAGAGCTTCTTCAAGTGTTAGAATCCGTGGTCGTTTCATCGTTACGGTCTGATCTTTGTTAGCTGAACGCACGTTTGTCTGCTGCTTCGCTTTTGTAACGTTTACAGCCAAATCATTTTCCCGGCTGTGCTCGCCGACAATCATGCCTTCGTAAATTTCAGTACCCGGTTCAACAAACATTGTACCGCGGTCTTCAAGCTGCATCATACTGTAAGGAGTCGCTTTTCCATTTTCCATGGAAACGAGCACTCCCTGACGGCGGCCGCCAATCTGTTCTTTAATATACGGACGATATTCTTCAAACGTATGGTTCAGGATGCCGTAACCTTTAGTCTGGGATAGGAATTCGTTCGTATATCCAACCAGACCACGGGATGGAATCATGAAATCGATCCGGACCTGGCCATCGCCTTTATTGACCATGTTTTCCATTTCGCCTTTACGCTCACCGAGAGACTCCATAACCGCTCCGGTATAGTCTTCCGGCACATCAACCTGAAGACGCTCATACGGTTCACAGAGTACACCGTCCACTTCTTTAACGATTACCTGCGGCTTGGATACCTGGAGCTCAAAATCCTCGCGGCGCAGGTTTTCAATTAAGATGGATAAGTGAAGCTCACCGCGTCCGGAAATCAACCATGCGTCCGGGCTGTCCGTCTGCTCGACCCTTAGACTTACGTCGGTTTCGAGCTGCGTAAGCAGCCGCTCTTCAATTTTACGGCTCGTAATTTTAGAGCCTTCGCGTCCGGCAAACGGACTGTTGTTCACAAGAATGGTCATTTGAAGTGTCGGTTCGTCAATACGTAGTACCGGCAGTGCTTCCTGATGATCGACCGGGCATATTGTTTCTCCGACCATGATATCTTCCACTCCGGAAATAGCTACGAGATCTCCTGCCTTGGCTTCGCTGATTTCTTCTTTTTTCAGACCGAAGAAACCAAACATTTTGGAAATCCGGAACTTTTTCACCGTACCGTCAAGCTTGACCAGCGCGGCATGATCACCTGTCCGGAGTGTCCCGCGGAACACTCTTCCTACGCCGATTCTTCCAAGGTAGTCATTATAATCAAGCATCGCTATCTGGAACTGGAACGGCTCATCGCTGTTATCAAAAGGAACCGGCACGTTGTCTGAAATCATGCGGAAAATAACATCCATATCCTCGTCCTGTTGTTCAGGATCTTCGCTGGCTGTTCCGTTAATAGCAGAAGCATAAACAACTGGAAAATCGATTTGGTCTTCGTTAGCTCCAAGCTCGATAAACAGGTCCAGTACTTCATCCACAACTTCTGACGGACGGGCCATATCGCGGTCGATTTTGTTTACTACTACCACCGGGGTTAAGTTCTGCTCCAGTGCTTTTTTCAAAACAAAACGCGTCTGCGGCATGCAGCCCTCGTAGGCGTCTACAACAAGCAGTACTCCGTCCACCATTTTCATGATGCGTTCTACTTCCCCGCCAAAATCCGCGTGGCCGGGAGTATCAAGAATATTGATACGCGTATCATGGTATTTCACCGCTGTGTTTTTGGCCAGAATTGTAATGCCGCGTTCTTTTTCAATATCGTTTGTGTCCATTGCCCGCTCGTCTACCTGTTCATTTTCCCGAAATGTTCCTGATTGACGAAGAAGCTGGTCGACGAGGGTTGTTTTCCCGTGGTCAACGTGGGCAATAATCGCGATATTGCGAATATCTTTGCGTAAAACTGTCACTATAAATCTCTCCTATTCTCTTGCTGCAATCATAACAAACCCTGGCGCTCGACGAGATCGTCTTCCATAAAGCCAGGGTTCTCATTGCCATTTTTATCTGAGTTCCTACCATTTACATTTTACATTGTCAGTATAACATATGACGGGTTTCATTGAAGAAACGCCGACTGGCAAGTTACCATCACAGACACTACTTTCTTCAATATAACATAAACCATTCCTGAATCAAAGCCGGCTGTACTTATTTGAGTTTTCTTTCCAAAGCCGATAAAATAATAACAGTATTATTTTAAAGGAAGAAGGGACTCTATGACAAAACTACAGTGGTTATACCTGCTGCTTGCAGCGTTAGCTATTTTTGGCATCGCCTCTATTGGGATTGCTATAGCCGAAGCTTCCATTATTATTGCTGTTATATCCATCGCTGTAACGTGCTCAGCCTTTTATTTTGCCAGAAAGCTGAAAGCAAATTCTGCATCGTAGCCAAAAATCAGTACGGGGGATCAGCTATTCAGCATCCCCCGTATTTTTTCCTGCAGAGCTGGCCGGCCCGCCAGGTACGGGCCTTTTTCAAGCATTGACGGCCGCTGGTTATCGATCGTCGAAATATCCGCCCCGACTTCCCTTAACAACACTTCTGCCCCGGCAAAATCCCACGGTGCAAGCCACAGGTTCACATAGGAATCAAGACGCCCGCATGCTACATAGCAAAGTTCAATTGCAGCAGAGCCATAGGCCCTGGTGCTTCTTGATTCATCCACAATATTACGCATCTGTCTGGCATAAGGAATTTTTTCGTTTTTAATCCATCTGGCGTTAATACCTACAATTGATTCATTTAATTCTGCCGGCTTCAGCTTTGGCAGCTTGACATCGTTGCGGTATGCACCTCTTCCTTCCAGTGCGGTAAACCATTCGTCTGCCATGACATCATAGACAATGCCCACTTTGCCGATGCCATTTTCAAAAACAGCCAGGGATACAGCAAAATTAAACTGCTGATGTACAAAATTCGTCGTTCCATCTATTGGATCTATAATCCAGATAATATCATCGGTATCCATAATATCCGCTCCGGCTTCTTCTTCTCCTAAAATACGATGACCAGGGTATTCCTCCATGATCTTTTTTGTTAAAAGCCGCTCAATTTTGAAATCCATTTCTGTGACTAAATCATTTGGATTCGATTTTGTTTCTATAATTAAGCTTTCCTCCAGGGAAGCGCGTAGCAGCTCCCCGGCTTCCTGTATCCATTGTACAGCCTTCTGCTGCATTGCTGACCAATTATCTTCCATTATAATCCTCTCCGCTTCTTCCTTATGTATATGAGTTTATGTTCCCTCAATACAGCAAATTTATGCACCAATTTCTTCATAAAAAAGCCCGGACTGCTGTAATGCAGCCCGGACCTTCTTACTTTATATTATACTTCCAGCCGAATCCACTCCTGGCGTAATTGCTCTAAGCGGTATTTGCTGGCATGAATGGATGTTAAATCTTCTTCTGCCATGGCGTCATGAAGGGTTACCAGTTCATAATCAATTTCTAAGCGCAGTACCGGGATTCGTTCTTCTGCATCTCTACGTTTAAACGCCTGAATTACTTGTTCCAAGTTTCCCACACCCCTTAATGGAATAATAATGTTTCGAGCTGAAAGTTAACGACGCTGGCAATTCTTCTCAGAATGTTCAGAAAATATAAGATACAGAACTATCTCTATTGTTCAGAAATTATATTCTGTAACAGTCTCTCCTTACTGTGTTTCCTGTGTATCTAACGATATACTGGCAACGCTTGAGTAATCGTTATTCTTTAAGGATTATTGGAATTATAAAACCTTTTTACCGGAAACGCAAGAAAAACACACAAAAATTTTCAGTATTTTTAAATAATTGCGTTTTCTCCATGATTCAATTGGTTGCCGGAGGCCCAGATTTTCAGTATGCTTGATGACAGACCAATTGAAAAAGGAGCAGTCATTACATGAGCAGACAGCATTTCACCAAAAATGATTTTACTATTATGCAGGCAGAAGGTCTTGAAAACCGCATGACTCAAATTCGGAACGACATTCAACCAGTTTTTTCCCGCCTGGCAGAACCGCTGGCTGAAGATCTTTCCACAGATACGGGCGAAGAATTGTTTACTCATATTGCAAAACATGCCAGACGTTCTGTTCATCCTCCGGAAAGCACCTGGTTCGGTATTGCCCCGGATAAAAGAGGCTACAAAAAGCATCCTCATTTCCAGGTCGGACTTTTTGATGACCATTTATTCGCCTGGCTGACTCACATGTACGAAGTACCGGAAAAAGCGGATATCGGGGAAAAGTATCTCGACCGCCTCTCTCAGCTTACTTCCCTTCCGGACGACTATAAAATTTCTCCGGACCATACGAAACCAGACGCATTTTTTATTCATGAAAATAAGGATAAGGTCATTCACACCCTTGAGCGTGTAAGGGATGTAAAAAAAGCAGAATTTCTGATTGGCCGTCAGTTTGATGCAGAAAAGGCTGCTTTCTGGAACGAAGATGAAACGTACGATTATATTTATAGTACATTCAGGGAACTCCTTCCTTTATATCAGCTGTCATTGCAGACAGTATAAAAATGCCGGACGCTCTATTCTGAGCGCCCGGTCATATTAATTTTTTCTCCTGCTTCTGCTTTTTTTGCCGCCTGCACCGTTTTCCAGCAATTCACTTCAGCATCCTCATCAAACTGTCGGAACATCTGCTTTTCCTCGCTTTTACTCGGCACGATTTCTTTAAATTTCCCATACAGTCCTAAAATATCCTCCCGGGGCACAGCTTTACCGTGTGCTGTTTCAATCACTTGAAAAAACGTGGTCACATCGATAATTTCCTGTGTAGTCCACTCCATGGAGATGGGTATATTAACATTTTCTTTCATCGCTGCTTCCCCCTTCGGTAATATTCTAGCAAATCCCGGCCGGAACGTCTCACAAAGTTATTTATTGACGACAGGAAATCTGCTATAATTTGAATGTTTTTGAACGCATTGGAGGGACACATATGAACAGACAGCAGCTTACTCCGATATTCACTAAATTAAAAGAGCATATACAGGCGCAGCCCGTGCCTTTCCACATCCCCGGGCACAAAAACGGCACTGGAATGGATGAAGAGTTTCGTGAATTTATCGGCAGTAATATATTAAATATGGACTTAATTAATATCGAACCGCTTGATGATCTGCATCACCCTTCCGGCGTTATTGATGAAGCACAGAAGCTTGCCGCAGAAGCCTTCGGTGCCGACTATACCTTTTTTTCTGTTCAGGGAACAAGCGGTGCCATTATGACGATGATCTTATCTGTTTGTGCTCCGGGAGACAAAATTCTCGTTCCGAGAAATGTGCACAAATCGATTATGAATGCGATCATTTTTTCAGGAGCCGTCCCGGTATTTATGTATCCGGCGCTCGATGAAGAGTTCGGTATTTCGCACGGTATTACACCTTTAACAGCACAGCATGCTCTCGACAGGCATCCTGATGCGAAAGCCCTGCTTGTAATTAACCCGACATATTTCGGTTTTTCCTCCGACCTGGGTGCCATTGCAGAAACCGCTCACCAGTACGATGTACCAGTCCTGGTCGATGAAGCTCACGGAGTGCACATTCATTTCCACGAAAGCCTTCCTCCTTCAGCCATGGAGGCGGGTGCTGACATGGCTGCTACAAGCGTGCATAAGCTCGGGGGATCAATGACCCAGAGCTCTGTATTAAATGTCCAGGGCCCCCGGGTTTCCATTGCTCACGTTCAGGCGGTCTTCAGCATGCTGACTACAACATCTACGTCGTATCCACTTCTGGCCTCGCTCGACACTGCACGCAGACAGCTTGCATTAAAGGGACACAGGCTGATAGAAAATACGCTTGAACTCGCTGAAGAAGCCAGAGCCTCTATTAATTCCATTAACGGCCTCTACTGTGCGGGCGCTGAAATGCTTGAACAGAACACTGTCACCGCCATGGATCCGACAAAGCTGTTAATTTCTGTTCAACAGCTTGGCATCAATGGCTATGAAGCTGAAAAATGGCTGCGAAAGCATTATCGTATTGAAGTAGAGCTCTCTGATTTGTATAACATTCTATGCATTATCAGCTTTGGCGATACAAAAAAAGAAGCATCGCTTCTTGTACAGGCAATGAAGGATCTCGCCCGGGAGTATTATGCTCCTGAGTCCTACACGGCTCCGGCAGTATTAAAGCTTCCTTCTATCCCGACACTATCCATTGCTCCCCGTGATGCATTCTACGCCGAAAAAGAGACAATTGCACTTTCAGAAAGCGCCGGCCGGATTATCGCAGAATTTATTATGATCTACCCACCGGGCATCCCGGTCCTTCTTCCAGGCGAAATTATTACCCAGGAAAATTTAACGTACATTCAGGCTAACGCAGCAGCAGGCCTCCCAGTCCAGGGTCCCGAAGACCCTTCTCTTCAAACTGTACGTGTCATCCAGGAGCAAAAGCCGATTCAATAAAAAAAGCAGCCGCGGCTGCTTTTTTTGCTTTTACATATAATGGGGCAGCTTGGCATTAATGAAAGACATAATTTCTTCGAGAAGCCATACTTCTTCTTTTTCCAGCTCTTTCATCTCTGCCTCTCTTGAAACAATAATTCCCCCGGCAAATACTTCATTATCATAAAACGGAAGCATCCAGTGATACATTCCTTCTTCCCTGCAGCAAAACACTGTTCTTTCTATATCTGCCAGAAGCAAAAGACCGTTTTGAATATCCATTTCTTTCGTAAATACCGGATGCACGTCTCCGTCCTGCCATTCAAAATGCGTCCATTTATTAACGTACAGCGAAATCAGGTCTTTATGCGGCCAGTATTTTTGAAATGCATTCATAACATCATGCAGGAAGCCTTCAGGCGTTATGGAATAATCATGGGCAAGACCTACGTGCAGCCTTATTTCATCATATAGTGCAGAATGGTCCATAGATGTTCCCCCTTCGTGTGAATCCTATTCATTTTTAATCAATATAGCATTAATATGGTGCCCATTAAAAATTTTCAACAAAATTCGACATAAAAAGCTTTAATATCAAGCATTTTTCTACTCTTTTTCTATATATTGGGGGTCAATAAAGGAATAGCCTTTTTCATTAAATCCTTCAATAATTGGACCGATCGCTTCTTTCGTCCATTCCCTGTCATGCATAAGAATATTTGCACCATCCGTTAATAGTTCCGTATTCAGCGTAATATCCGTGAGCGCTTCTGCTTCCTGGTATTCTGCTTCAAAATCGTACCCATACGTCCAATTCATTTTTATCATGCCATGTTCTTTGGCATATTCATCACTAAATGAAGTGTTCTGTCCAAACGGGGCACGGAAAAATGCCGGTGTTTCCCCGGTTATTTCTCTTACAAGTTGATCGGTTTCTTTTAATTCTTCAAGCTGCTCCTTTTCTGATAAATCCGGAAGTGAAGCATGGGTAGTCGTGTGATTACCTATCGAAAACCCCATGTCGTGTATTTTTTTCAGGGCATTTCTGCCTTCTTCATCTTTCAGAAACATACCATTTACAAAAAAGATGGCAGGCACCTCATTTTCCGCTAAAATATCCGCGATTTTTACAGCATTTCCATCCGGAGCATCATCAAATGTGAGAAGAACTTCATTGCCTTCGCTTTCTTCTGCCTGGATTGTCCAATTTGCTTCATTAACTTTATAGATCAGTTCTTCCTCCTTTGAGACTGAGTCTTCTTGCTGCTCCTTCTCCCCTTTTTTTTCCTTATTCTGATCCCCTGTTTCCTCATGAGCAGCAGTATTTGCTTTTTCCTTTTTTTCTGCATCTGCATTGTCTTCTCCTGCATTCGAACAGCCTGCAAGAAGTACGGCCAGCGATGATAATATCAGCATTTTTTTCAACCCCGAGTCCCCCTGTTTAATTATTCCCTTTTATATTTTAGCAAAATTTCTGCAAAGTCAGGGCTAAAAGTCTAAAAAATTTCTATAAAATGTTAATAATAACGTTTGTATAGAAATATTAACGCTGCTTATTACCCGTAGGTATTTTTTAACAATTATATATGAAGCCTTCTGGGTTTGGGGGCCTAGGTTTAGGGTATAGATTATTCATGCGTCCTGGTTGCGTATGAAGTTATGAGTGTTATAATAATCATCGTTGTCATTTATTAAATAGGTATGTACCTGCTTACTGGAATTGCAACTATCCCCTCTTTTGCTGAGTACCGCTGCCTAAAAATCGAATACCCCGCTAAAAGAAAGGTGGAATGTAAAAAGTCATGAGAAAATTAACAAGCGTCTTTTTTGTGACCCTGATAGCGGCGCTTGCGGTAATCATCTGGGGTGTTGTCACGCCAGGAAATTTAAATACAGTGACCGGTGAGATCCAGGGATGGATTGTTACTAATCTCGGATGGTTTTATCTAATTTCCGCAACGTTTTTCGTTATCTTTTGTATTTACTTAGTGTTTAGTCCATACGGGAAAATTCGTTTGGGAAAACCAGACGAACGACCGGAGTACAGTTACTTAACATGGTTTGCGTTTCTATTTACAGCCGGTATGGGGATCGGCCTGGTATACTGGGGCGTTGCTGAGCCGCTTTATCACTATTACGGAGGACCTGAAGCAGAACCTCAATCTTCCGCTGCAGCTGCAGACTCTATCCGTCTTTCGTTTTTCCATTGGGGGCTTCACCCGTGGGCTATTTATTCAGTTGTAGCACTCGCACTTGCCTATTTCCAGTTCCGGCATAACGCCCCGGGCATTATCAGCTCGGCTTTCCGCCCGCTCCTCGGCGATCGTGTGGACGGATCGATGGGTACTTTAATTAACTTTATTGCTGTGTTCGCTACCATTTTTGGCGTCGCCCAGTCTCTTGGCTTTGGCGCCACCCAGGTAAACGGAGGGCTCAGCTATATTTTCGCATCCATTAATAATGACCTGCCGACACAGCTGATTATTATTCTTATCTTTACCATTCTCTACCTTGCCTCGGCTACTACCGGCTTAAACAAAGGTATCCGCTATTTAAGCTGGGCAAACATTGCGCTGGCTGCAGTACTTATGCTGTTTGTCCTTTTCGCCGGACCGACGACAAGCATTTTAAACTCTTTCACAAACGGTATTGGAGCCTATATGGAGAACCTGCCGGCTCAGAGCTTTACCACGTATGAATATACTGGAGACCGGGCTTGGCTTGACGCCTGGACAGTATTCTACTGGGCCTGGTGGATTGCATGGGCGCCGTTTGTCGGCACCTTTATTGCCCGCGTATCCCGCGGAAGGACAATTCGTGAATTTATCACTGGTGTTCTGCTCGTGCCATCGATCTTTTCGTTTGTATGGTTCGCCGTTTTTGCGACAACTGGTATTGCTGAAGACAATGCCCAAAACGGCGGCCTGTACGAGTTAATGACGAGCCAGAGTGATGAGATTGCTCTGTTCGGCCTGCTTGACACCCTTCCTTTCGGAGCGATCACAGGTGTTATAGCATTACTTTTGATCATGAGCTTTTTCATTACTTCCGCAGACTCGGCAACATTTGTTCTCGGAATGCAAACGACAAACGGAAGCCTGAACCCGCCGGTTTCCATTAAATTCATCTGGGGACTTGTTATTTCTGGTTCTGCAGCGATGCTGCTCGCATCCGGAGGTATTGAGGGCATACAGATTGTCATGACTATTGCGGCCCTGCCGTTTACTATTATCATGATCTTAATGTGTGTATCCTTGTTAAAAGCTCTCCAAACCGACCGCACTATTCTTAATAAAGAACGCAAGCTGCGCCAGGATGATGAAACAGGACTTTCCCGTCGCGAACGCGAACAGCTTCGCAAAGAACAGGAAGAGCTTCAAAAAGACCTGACTGGCAAAGAGTAGCTTGTAAACGAAATAAGAAACCCCCGGCCAGAGCGCCGGGGTTTTTATTATACTAAGAAGGCATGAAATATTCTGCTTCCGCGAGCAGCTGCTCTTCTACTATACACAAGAAGGCCACGGCTGTGATAAGCCGCGGCCTTCTTAATTTTATTACGTAATGTGAATTGGCATGCCAAGTGCTGCTTCTGCCGTTTCCATCGTAATCTCACCTAACGTTGGGTGAGCATGAACGGTCATCGCCACATCTTCTGCCGTCATACCTGCTTCAATTGCCAGGCCTGCTTCTGCAATCATGTCAGACGCGTTAGGGCCAACGATTTGTGCCCCGATGACTAATCCATCATCCTTGCGCGTAATGAGCTTCATGAAGCCTTCAGAGACGTCCAGAGACAATGCCCGTCCGTTTGCCTGGAACGGAAACTTCGCGGATTTTACGTCAAAGCCTGCTTCCTTCGCGTCTTCTTCAGTGTATCCAACGCTTGCAAGCTCCGGATCCGAGAAGACAACCATCGGCATACCGAGATAATCGACTGCTGCTGCTTCTCCGGCAATAGCTTCTGCAGCTACTTTCGCCTCGTAGGAAGCTTTATGAGCAAGCGGCAGGCCAGGCACGATGTCACCAATTGCGTAGATGTTATCTACACTGGTACGGGACTGCTCGTCCACCTGGATAAGACCACGTTCGCCGATTTCCACGCCGATCTGCTCAAGTCCCAGTTCTTCTGTATTTGGACGACGTCCTACAGCAACCAGTACATATTCTGCTTCAAACGTTTTTTCTTCGCCTTTTACTTCAGCTGTAAGAGTTACGCTGTCCTCTGATTCCTCAACGCCCTGGGCAAATGCTTCTGTTTGAATATCAACGCCCTGTGCTTTTAATTTCTTCTGCACCGGCTGAGTCATCTGCTTTTCAAAGCCCTGGGAAAGAATACGATTCTCGCCTTCAAGCACCGTAACCTCTGTACCAAGGTTTGCATACGCTCCAGCCATCTCGATACCGATATAGCCGCCGCCGACCACAATCATGCTTTTCGGAATTTCTTCGAGATTTAAGCCGCCAGTAGAATCAAGTACACGTTTTCCGAACGGAAGCGGCTTGAGTTCCACCGGACGGGACCCTGTAGCAATGATGCAGTTATTAAATTTATACGTTTGGGAACTGTATTCATCCGTGGAAACTTTTACCTGATCCTTGTCGGAGAAGTAAGCTTCACCTTTTACGATATTTACCTTGTTTGCTTTTAGAAGGGATTCAACACCGCCAGTAAGCTTTTCAACGACGCTGCCTTTCCACTCCTGTACCTTTGTGAAATCCACGTCGGCACCTTTAGAGGTGATACCCATGTTTTCCGCGCCTTCATTGGCTTCGTGAAAACGATGGCCTGCCTGGATTAATGCTTTGGACGGTACGCAGCCTACGTTCAAGCAGACTCCGCCCAAATTTCCTTTTTCTACGATAGTTACCTTTTGTCCAAGCTGGGCCGCACGGATGGCCGCGACATAGCCACCCGGACCGGCACCTACAACTAGCGTGTCAATTTCTTCTGCAAAATCTCCTACTACCATGAATTATCCCTCCATTGAGATTAGTTCTGGTTCATTTAACAAGCGTTTGATGTGATTCAATGCGTGCTGTGCTGTCATGCCATCGATTAGGCGGTGGTCATAGCTTAATGAAAGAGCAAGCATTGGCGCAGCAACAATTTCACCGTCGCGCACTACCGCTTTTTCTTCAATACGGCCAATACCAAGAATCGCTACTTCCGGATGATTAATAACCGGAGTAAAGAAAGCACCTTTTGCAGATCCAAGGTTCGAAATCGTAGCAGAGCCTCCGCTCATTTCAGCCGAGGAAAGCTTTCCGTCTCTTGCTTTTGTAGCAAGTTCGTTGATTTCGTCAGCCAGTGTAAAGATTGGCTTGCGATCTGTATCTTTTACAACCGGTACGACAAGTCCCTGCTCTGTATCAGCTGCAATGCCGATATTGAAGTAATGCTTATACACGATTTCAGAAGCTTCATCATCGATAGAAGCGTTCAATACAGGGAACTTACGGATTGCGGAAGTCAGAGCTTTTACTACGTACGGCAGGTACGTAAGCTTGATATCCTGCTCTGCTGCCATCGGCTTGAATTTTTTACGGTGGTCAACCAGCGCACTGACGTCCACTTCGTCCATATGAGTAACGTGTGGAGCCGTCTGTTTTGATTGTACCATTTTTTGAGCGATAGCTTTACGGATACCTTTAAGCGGCACGCGTTCTTCCATAGCGCCCTGATCCTGGGAAGGTGCTGCTGCGCTCGCTGCTGTTTTGCTTTCTTCAGCGCCGGAAGCAGCTTCTGTTGTTTCTTCTTCAGCTGACTGATCGCCGCTCAGGAATGCATCGATATCTTCACGGAGAATACGGCCGTTTTTGCCTGTTCCTTTGACTTTTTGAATCGTTACGTCATTTTCACGCGCATATTTGCGCACAGAAGGCATGGCGATAACGCGTGCGTTTTCATCTACGTCTGCTTCTCCTGACGTACTGGCACTCTCGCCGCCTGCTGGTGTCGGACTTTCTTTTTCTGCTTCCGTGGAAGCCGGCTGAGCATCATTCTGCTCCTGCTCGTCTCTTTCTGATTTACCTTCGGAACTTTCATCGCCGGAAGCATCTTCCGCGGAATCATCTGAAGAGGACTCCTCTCCGCTGCCATCATCGATAGTGAGAATCACTTCACCGACGGTGGTTGTTGTTCCTTCATCCACCTTAAGCTCTAAAACTTTTCCGTCTACAGGGGAAGGAATTTCCACAACTGCTTTATCGTTTTGTACTTCGCAGAGCACGTCGTCTTCTTTGATTTCATCGCCGGGCTTAACCTGCCATGAAACGATCTCGCCTTCGTGAATTCCCTCACCAATATCGGGAAGTTTAAATTCATAAGCCAAAACAAATGCCTCCTTTAGTTTACATTCGATATTACGCGTAGCAAACAGGTTGATTTCACCCATCAACCTGTTGCAGTCATTTACAAATTTAGAAGTTGAGTACTGCTTTCGCCTTTTCGATCACGTCATTTTCATTTGGCAGCCATACGTCTTCAGCCGCCGCAAATGGGAAAACAGTGTCAGGAGCTGCTACACGAAGTACCGGTGCCTCAAGGTGCAGAATTGCGCGCTCATTAAGGTCAGCCATAACGTTGGAGCCGACACCTGCCTGTCTTTGTGCTTCCTGCACCATAACAGCACGATTAGTCTTTTTCACGGATTCAACAATGGTGTCCATGTCAATCGGGCTTACAGTACGCAGGTCGATTACTTCTGCTTCGTACCCTTCCTCTGCAAGCTGATCAGCTGCTTTCAGGCATGTGTGCACCATAGCGCCGTAAGCAATCAGAGTAACGTCTTTTCCTTCACGCTTCACATCCGCTTTACCGATTTCCACTGTGTATTCCTCTTCCGGCACTTCTTCCCGGAAAGAACGGTACAGCTTCATGTGCTCGAGATAAAAGACCGGGTCATTGCTGCGGATAGCAGAAATCAGCAGGCCTTTTGCATCGTAAGGAGTCGATGGAATAACAACTGAGATACCCGGGGATTGTGCAATCAGGCCTTCCAGGCTGTCAGCGTGCAGCTCCGGAGTCTTCACTCCGCCGCCGTAAGGTGTACGGATAGTTACCGGCGCACCGTATTTACCGCCTGTGCGGTAGCGCAGACGTGCGATCTGGCCGACAACTTCGTCCATTGTTTCAAATACGAAGCCGAAAAACTGGATTTCCATTACCGGACGGAAGCCAGTAACAGCCAAACCGAGCGTTAAGCCCCCGATACCAGATTCTGCGAGCGGAGTATCAAATACACGCTCTTCACCAAATTCATCCTGCAGCCCTTCTGTAGCACGGAATACACCGCCGTTCTGGCCTACGTCTTCCCCATAGACGAGGACGTTCTCGTCATTTTTCAGTTCCGTACGCATTGCATCTGTAATTGCTTGAATCATCGTCATTTGCGCCATGGCTTACTTCGACTCCTTCTCTCTGTATTCTTCGAGCTGTTCCTGCAGGTTTTGCGGAAGCTTTTCATACATAATTTCGATTAAATCGGAGGCTTTTTGTTTCGGTGTATCGTCCGCCTGTTTAATCGCTTCTTTAATATCGGCTTTCGCCTGATCTACCACTTCGTTTTCTTTATCTTCATTCCAAAGGTCTTTATCCTCAAGAAACTTCCGGAAACGAATAAGCGGGTCTTTCTTTTCCCATTCGTTATCGAGTTCTTCTGTGCGGTAACGGGTCGGATCGTCACCAGCCATTGTATGCGGGCCGTAACGGTAACACACGGACTCAATCAGGGTAGGTTCTCCGTTTAAGGCATTCTTACGGGCTGTTTCCGTGACAGAGTACATGGCAAGGATGTCCATGCCGTCAACCTGCACGCCGTGAATCCCAGCAGCTACCGCTTTTTGAGCAATCGTTTTAGCTGCGGACTGTTCTTCTACCGGCACGCTGATGGCAAACTGGTTGTTTTGCACAACAAAGATAGCCGGAGCTTCATAGGCACCTGCGAAGTTCATACCTTCGTAGAAGTCGCCCTGGGAAGCGCCGCCGTCCCCAGTATAAGTAATAGCAACATTATCCTGATGACGGCGCTTTAAACCAAGCGCGACGCCTGCTGCCTGTACAATCTGAGCCCCGATAATTATTTGAGGGGGGAGAATGTTTACGCCTTCCGGAATCTGACCGCCATGGAAATGGCCGCGGGAATAAAGGAACGCCTGATATAATGGAAGGCCGTGCCATACTACCTGTGGTACATCCCGGTAGCCCGGAAGAATCCAGTCTTCTTTTTCCAGTGCATAGTGGGAGCCGATCATGGAAGCTTCCTGTCCTGCTACTGGCGCGTAGAAGCCGAGCCGTCCCTGACGGTTCAGGGAAATGGCGCGCTGGTCCCAGATGCGCGTATAGACCATGCGGTGCATGATTTCCTGAAGCTGCTCATCGGAAAGGTCAGGCATTGCGTCCTTGTTAACTACCTCTCCGTTTTCATTTAAAATTTGAAACATTTCAAAGTGACTTTCGACTTGTTCAATCGTTTTTGTCGCCACAAATGTTCACCTCTTCCTCTCTTCTTAAAATACACCGGCTGTATCCAGTAGTTGTGTTTTATCTGTTCTTCAATTATCGCCCGAATTTCACAATCTGCTGCTAGAGTATTTTCCGCGTGCGGATTTAAGACCACATCATCTTTTAATACCCTTCACAAGCTTAATGTAATCAAGGATAATTTTAACAAAGAACAAATAAGTAACTGTTTCAGTTTATTATATCATTTCAATGAAACAATACTTTTCAATAGTTAGAATATACCAAACGAAAAAGATACGTCAATCCTTTTTGTTCAAAGGATTATCCTGCCATTTGGCACCTTCTATTATTTGTAAATAATCAAATCTGTTATATATCATCGGCCTACGCTTATATAAACAGTTCAGCCCTTTTTCTCCATTCACCGCCTGGCCCCGCCGCCTTGTTATAAAACTGAATTAACTCTCTTCCTCCGTCATATCCCCGAATGCATTTTTAGCTTCATTGAATGCTTTTGTTTCTGTATTAAATGTTTCCCTGTGGTTCTCCACTTCTTTATATGAGCTGTTAATAGTATCAAGCTGCTCCTCGAGCGCTTCAAGCTCTAGATTTTTATCATTAAACGATTCATACATATCAATTTCTTTATCCGCTGCTTCCATATAAGCATCGTGTACTTCGTTAAATGCTTCGTTTCTCTTTTCCATCGCCTTCTGGGCCTGATTAGCTTTTTCAGTCATTTGTTCATTTTCCAGATTTTCAATCGGTTCGTCTGCGTTCATTGCTTCCTCATACGCCTGATTAATTTCTTCCTGTTCTTCTTCCATTAATTCTTTACGTTCATTCACTGATCCTACAGCTTCTTCTACAGATGATTCAATTTTTTTCTTTTCATCATTCTCATAGGAAGTTAAATTTTCGAATACATTTTGTTCTTCCTGGGCCAGTTCGGTCAATTCTTCATCTTTACTGGAAAAATCCTCTTCAGCTCCAACTGCTTCACTCCAGTGATTCTGGATGCTTCCCTCTGGAGACCCGCATGCCGATAATACTAAAGCCGATAATGTAACGACTGCTGCTCCTGTCAATTTTTTGTTCATTTTGTACATATGTATTCCTCCTGTATATTTATATTTTTACGGCTATTTCACACTTTAGAGCTGTTTTAGCTGAAATTTTTTTGCTATACTAATACACTGTTATTAACGACTATCATATGTAAGCTTGATTGGAGGCAGTTGATTCATGTTAACAATGAAAGATATTAAGCGTGAGGGAAGCCCTGCGCTCCGCAAAGTATCTGAAGAAGTCCCGGTTCCTCCGTCTCCTGAAGATCTGAATACCCTGCAGGAAATGCTGGATTTCTTAAAAAACAGCCAGGACGAGGAAACCGCTGAAAAATATGAGCTCCGTTCCGGCGTCGGTGTAGCAGCACCCCAGCTTGGCATTAATAAAAGAATGTTTGCCATGCATGTGACCGATGACAAAGATGAGCTGTACAGCTACGGCTTCATCAACCCAAAAATTCTGAGCCATTCTGTAGAAACCACTCATTTAGAGGGCGGAGAAGGATGCCTTTCAGTAGACCGGGAAGTGCCTGGAAACGTTCCAAGATATTCGCGTATCACATTAAAGGCCCAGACTCTTGAAAACGAAGAAGTGAAGCTGCGTCTCCGGGGACTGCCGGCTATTGTTGCCCAGCACGAGATTGATCACCTGAACGGGGTTATGTTTTACGACCGGATTGAAGATTACGAGGACGAGTACAAACGGGAACTGCCAAAGCTATAGCCTGCTAAAGAAGCGTTTTCCTTCGGGAGAATGCTTTTTTCATCTCATCAGTTTTTTCCTGTAAAGTTTTCTCTCTCCGTTTTTATTTGGTAATAATTTCTATAAAAGAAACTTTATGCATTTATAGATAATTTATTCCCTTTCTATACTATCATGGTTCTTTAGTACCCGTATAGTTACTTTATTTTGTCTTTTTCTTACTCTGCACCCGGATGATTTTTGGACAGAAGTGATTAAAAGGATGAAAAAAACAGTTTCATGCTTTATAATATGAATTATTAATGGTTGGTACGTACACTGTGGTGCTGTTCAGCTTGAGTTCTTTGGCCGGAAGCTGAGTAGAACCGCTCTGGATATGAAGTCATTTTTGATTAAACAGCCAGGCTGTTGCAACGATTACTTCCTGTCCTTCCTGCATTATTTTGCTTTTTTCTATTTACAGTACTAGTTTATGCCAAAAAACCATTTTTTTCTAAAGCAGCTATAAACGCCGCATTTACATTTCAAGAAGGAGAGATATTTACGATGATTTACAAAGTTTTTTACCAGAATAATTTCACAGAAGCCCCTGTACGGGAAAACACTCATTCACTATATGTAGAAGCAGAATCTGAGCGGGAAGTCCGCCGCAAACTCGCCGACAAACAATTTAACATTGAATTCGTTCAGGGGCTTACTGATAAGCAGCTTGAGTTCGAACAAAGATCTGAAGACTTTCAAGTGGAGAATTTATAACGTATGAAACAAATAAACCAAAACCAAGTTGCTGTTTTTGCCCTGGGCGGGTTAGGCGAAATCGGCAAAAACACGTATGTGGTTCAATACCAAGATGAAATTATCGTGATCGATGCCGGTATCATGTTCCCAGAAGATGACCTGCTTGGAATCGACTACGTCATTCCCGATTACACATACCTGGTGCGGAACAAAGAAAAAATTAAAGGCGTCTTTATCACCCACGGGCACGAAGACCATATCGGCGGCGTCCCATTTCTGCTGAAAGAATTAAATGTCCCTATTTACGGCGGCCCATTGGCCATTGGTCTGTTAAAAGGAAAGCTCGAAGAACGCGGGCTTTTACGCAAAGCAAAATTAAATACTGTTCAGGAAGACCAGCCTGTTGCTTTTAATCATTTAAAAGTGGATTTTTTCCGGACCACCCATAGTATTCCTGATTCTCTCGGTATCAATGTCCACACTCCTGAAGGGAATGTTGTCCATACCGGAGATTTCAAATTTGACTTCACCCCTGTAGGAGAGCCGGCCAATTTAGCCAAAATGGCTGACATCGGCGAAAAAGGCGTGCTGTGCCTGCTCTCGGACAGCACGAATGCGGAGGTTCCAGGGTTCACTGTATCCGAACGAAAAGTCGGGGACAACATCCGTTCCATCTTCCGCCAGGCCAAAGGAAGAATCATTTTTGCAACATTTGCTTCTAATATATACCGTCTTCAAAAGGCCGTGGATGCAGCTGTAAAGGACGGACGCAAAATCGCTGTATTCGGCCGCAGTATGGAATCATCCATCACGATTGGCCAGGAGCTCGGATATATTAATGCACCAAAAGGAACGTTCGTGGAGCCTTCCCAGCTAAATAAACTGCCGGACGATCAGGCAGCCATTTTATGTACCGGGAGCCAGGGCGAACCAATGGCAGCTCTTTCCCGTGTAGCCCACGGAACCCACCGTCAGATTCAGATTATTCCCGGAGACACTGTCGTATTCTCAAGTTCTCCTATTCCAGGAAATACGACATCCGTGCATAAAATTATTAACCAGCTCTACCGTGCAGGAGCGCGTGTCATCCACGGCTCACTGAACAACATTCATACTTCCGGTCACGGAAGCCAGCAGGAACAAATGCTTATGCTGCGCTTAATGCGCCCGAAATATTTCATGCCGATTCACGGCGAATACCGGATGCTGAAAATGCATTCGAGACTTGCCAGGGACTGCGGCGTACCTCTCGAAAATTCCTTCATTATGGAAAACGGTGAAGTGCTCGCCCTGACCCGGGACAGTGCTTCTGTCGTAGGCAAGGTGCCTTCCGGTGCTGTTTATGTCGACGGTCACGGTATCGGTGACATTGGCAACATTGTGCTCCGGGACCGCCGCATTTTATCCGAAGAAGGACTCGTCGTAGTGGTCGTAAGTATCGATATGAAAAACTTTAAGGTTTCAGCAGGTCCAGACTTAATTTCACGCGGCTTCGTTTATATGCGTGAATCCGGGGATTTGATTAACGATGCCCAGAAAACATTAAGCAGGCATCTTGATGAAGTGATGAAACGTAAAACCAGTCAGTGGTCTGAGATTAAATCAGAGATTATAGACAGTCTGGCACCTTATCTATACGAGCGTACGAAGCGGCGCCCAATGATTCTCCCTATTATTATGGAAGTGTAAACCACTTCGCTTCTGCCTCCGCATATATTGCGGGGGCTTTTTTATGTAGATTTTTCTTTTTCTTTTCGTTACAATAGTGATATTGAAAATCATTATCATTTAAACAGGGAGGATTTTGATGCGCTTACATACGATTCCTGGACGATTTGCTGTTGTTACAGCTGGCACGGTGCTGCTCGCTTCCTGCAGCAGCGGGGAAGGAACCAGTTCTTTTACAGATAATGCAGACAGCAGTGAGCAAACCAGAGCTTATGAAACAGAAAAAGGCGACGTCTCCATCCCCACCGACCCAGAAACGATTGTGACAGATTACTATGCCGGCGAGCTGCTTGCGGTTGATGCAGACGTATCCGGTTCCGGACCGAATGCATTTTCCAATCCTTTTCTTGAAGAACACTTGAGCGAAGCAAAAAATGTTGGGAATCCAATTGATCCTGAAGAAGTACTCGAGCTCGATCCTGATTTAATTGTTGTGATGTATGATGACAATTACGAACAACTGTCGCAGATTGCGCCTACGGTTCATATTCCATACAACCCGGATACAAATGTTCAGGAAACGCTTGATACATTCGGGGGACTAACCAATAATCAGACAGAAGCTGAAGATTTTAAAGACACCATTGAGGAAACCGCAGTGGATGCCAAAAAACGTCTAGAGGGTACAATAGAAGAGGATGATACTTTCGGGTTATATGAACTGACCAATAATAACGACCTTTATGTTTTTGGGGCGAATGGTGGCCGGGGCGGCCAGGCTATCTATAATGCTCTTGATTTGAACGCTCCCGAGAAAATTCAGGAGGAGGTTATGGGCGAAAATGCGCAGGAGATTTCAATGGAGGTGCTTGAGGAGTACTCGGCCGATCATATGTTTATGACTACCTACGACCCTGAGGAGACTGGTGAAAGCAAGGAAAAAATCCAGAATTCCGATGTCTGGGCAAACCTCGATGCTGTACAGAACGACCAGTTTTATTTTCTTGATTACGACACGTATTATCCGTATGACCCTATTTCCATTAACGAGCAGATTGATTTAATTGCCGGCCTACTTGCTGAGTAATGCAATTTCCTTTTAATATGCAAAGCCTTCCCGGCCACAAGTGCCGGGAAGGCTTTGATTAGTGATAGGCATACAGCTCTTTGATAATAAGATCCAATGGGTTTTCAGCCATATATGTTTTCATCTGGGCGATCGTATCGTCCCGGCTGTCTTCAATGTTCTGCAGAGCTTCGCGCAGCGTTTCTTCACTCAGCTGTTCTTCTTCCAGGACAGCTGCATATCCTTTTTCCTTAAATGACTCAGCATTCAGAATCTGGTCTCCCCTGCTTTGAGCACGTGTTAACGGCACAATCAGCATTGGCAGATGCAGCGTCAGAAATTCAAAAATAGAATTGGAACCGCCCCGGGTAATGATTGTGTTTGTGGCAGCCAGCACATCCGGCAGTTCTTCATTAACATATTCGAATTGACGGTAGTTTGGCTGACCTTCCAGACTATCGTCTGTATGGCCTTTACCACAAAGGTGAACTACCTGATATTTATCCGTGAGCCACGGAAGCGCCGCACGCACCGTTTCATTAATTTTTTTTGCGCCAAGGCTCCCCCCCATAACGGTAAGTACCGGCCGGGATTCTTCGAATTGAAGGAACTCGAGCCCTTTTCTTTTGTCTCCACGTGTGATTTCTTTTCGCACCGGTGAACCGAGAGCTTTTGCTTTTCCGGAAGGAAAATGAGCTGTCGCTTCATCGAACGATGTGAATATTTTTGTCGCAAACCGCTGGGCGATTCTATTGGCAAGTCCCGGCGTAATATCACTTTCATGAATAATAACGGGAATATTCAATGTTTTGGCTGCGATAATTACCGGCACAGTGACAAAGCCGCCCTTGGAGAATACCACATTCGGTTTAACTTTTTTTAAATACTTACGGGCTTCAAGGCAGCCTTTTACCACACGGAAAATATCAGTAATATTCTGCCAGTCTATGTAACGGCGCAGTTTCCCCGAACTGATAGAGTGGTACCGTATGCCTCTGCGCTCAATCAGCTCTTTTTCAATACCTTCTTTTGAGCCGACATAATAAATGCCCCAATCGCTTTGATCGAGCTCATTAATCACAGCAATATTCGGCGTAACGTGACCGGCGGAGCCACCGCCGGTAAATACGATCTTTTTCTGCATTTTCCTCATCATCCTATACGTCGTTAAGTCTGTAGGGGAAATATTGTCCCGTCTTTTATAATATCATATGCTTACGAAGGTGTAAGTTGTTTCGATAGTAAGGAAAACATTTCATGCCAATATTTTTCCGTTCGGAGCCTTTGTTCTCTTAAATGCTCTTCGACTACTTTTCCCTCCAGCTGTTCATGATGAAGAAAAACTACGTCCTGGGTTACAATCAGCTGGCTTCCGTTTAAAATTGAGTTAATTTCCACTGTGATTTTTTCGTCCTGCCCGCCTGTCTCTTTACGGATGAGCGTTTTTTTGATTCGTTCCGGCGGATCTATTTCCAGATACTTTCCGTAGGCCCGGTACGCTTCCTCCTGGCCTTCGTTCACGACGCTCCATGCTCCCCCTTCTGTTACATCAGCCTCCGCTTCTGCTTCTTTTTCTCCACCTGATGGAAACATCCACGTTTTCATCAGCTCAGGATTGGTCCAGGCTTCATATACCTGTGCAGGCTCTGCGTGATGAATGTGGCACCCTGCCTGGGCGATAATTCTACTGTACTTTGCCATAATTGATTTCTCCTTTACAGTTTGCTTTTTATCCCATTCCCTAAAGGATAGCTGAAAAAACGCAACTTGAGGAATGGCTGCCATTCTTGTTTATCTTAATAGGGGCATGGGTATAGTACGGTAGTTCTACCCAAAGGAGTGAATAACTATGGCTAATATGGAATTTAACGTAGAAGGAGATGCCAAAAACTTTCAGACTGACCTCTCTGCAGGCAATCATGAAATTACGATCGATGAGCCGGAAAATCTTGGCGGAAGCAATCAGGGCATGGACCCTTTATCCGCTCTTCTCTCCTCCCTGGCAGGCTGCGAAAACGCAGTAGCCAACTTCGTGGCCAGAGAAATGGATTTTGATCTGCAGGGTATTTCGTTTCAGGTACATGGCAACATTGATTCAGAAGGCATGCTGGGCAATCCTGATGTACGCCCGTATTTTCAGACTGTTTCGGTAAAAGCGAAGGTCCGGACATCTGAAAGCGATGAACGTGTTCAGGAGCTTCAGGAGAAGGTTGATGCCCGCTGTCCGGTGTTTACTACTCTGCACGCAGCCGGAGTGGAAATGAATGCTGACTGGAGTAAAGCTTAACCGGAAACCAAAAAACACACCCGGTGTATTCATCGGGACGTGTTTTTTCTTATACATATTAGTTAACATATCACCTGGCATAGCCGGACACTCTCAGGAAGAAAATTTCTGTGCCAGTGGATAAATCCCAAGACTTTGAATCACAAGCGACAGCAGAATAGCTGCAAACGTCAGAGAAACGACGAGGTCCGCACTGCTGCCCGACTGCGTTTCAATGCTCAGCAGCAGGGCCACAGAAACGGTTCCCTTCAGCCCCGACCAGGTCATCATAAATACGGAGGACCACTGAAACCGCTCTTTGATATGGGGGGATAATTTCAGAAAACCTCCCAATACAATGAAACGGACGATTAACGATATAATAAATACTCCAATCGCAAGCAGCCAATGCCCGAACGCAAGATAGTCCGCTGACTGGATGCCAATCAATAAAAAGAGCAGGGACAATATGGCCGGCTCCACCACTTTCCAAAAGCCGTCCAAATAGGAGTGAAGCTCCTCCTCCTTTTCTGATCTCTGGAAGGCCCGGGAAAGCATGATACCTGCGGACACTGTTGCTAAAACACCGGAAGCTCCAAGGCCTTCAGCAATATAAAAGCCTCCGTAGGCAAGAATTATACTGAGCATCACCTGGTACACGTGATTATGTATAACGTGTACGGCTTTTGTAACAAGCCATCCTCCCGCCGCCCCGACGGCTACACCGCCAAGCGAAACGAGCAGAAATTCACCTAGAAACGAAAGAATAGAAAAGGATTCATTATACAAAAACATGGATGAAGCAATCCCGAACAATACGACGCTTGTGCCGTCATTGATCATCGATTCCCCTTCCACTACTTTCGGGATATCCGAATCACCGAACACATTTTCAAGGATGGCCGTCACGGATACCGGATCGGTCGGTGTCAGTATAGAAGCAATTAAAAATGCCGCTACGAACGATAGACCGACAGCAGGAGCACCTGCAAGATATATAAGCACTGCCATTAAAAAAACGGTAGCCATTAGCCCAAGTGTCCCGAGCGTCGCAATCGGCCAGATGTTTTTCTTTAATGAACGTATCGGAAAACTGTAGGCAGATACAAATAATATTGCCGGAAGCAGCAGATCAAAAATAATATCATGATTCAAACCAAGCCTGTTGAAAACGGGAATGAAGGAGAGGCCGAGGCCAATAATCAAAAGCACCATCGGCACTGGGAAATAATTGCTTTTAACATCAAATATATAAACAATCAGTCCGATGGCTAACAGTGTTACGAGTAATGACGCATACAGCAGCAACTAATTCACCTCCTGTAATAATATTGCAGCCAACATCCTTATTTACCCTTTTTGCAATCTGAAAAACTAAAAAACCCTTCCGCATGAATCATACGGAAGAGCTTTCGCCATTTTTCAGTTATCATCTATCCACCGGGACTCGAGTCTCGCAATGTCTCCATCCGCACCTACAATAATCAAAATATCTCCCTCGCTGATATCCACCTCCGGGCGCGGAGAGACGTGGACGTCCTCCCCGCGTTTAATAGCAAGGACATTACATCCATACGTCTCACGTATATCTAAGTCGAGAAGAGATTTCCCGTCAAGCAGCTGGCCGGCTTCCAGTTCTACGATACTGTAATCCTCGGAAAGCTCCAGGTAGTCGAGCACGCTTTTAGATACGATGCTGTGCGCCACTCTTACTCCAATATCGCGTTCCGGATGGATAACCTCATGGGCACCGATGCGCCGCAGTACTTTTTCATGATAGTCATTTTGTGCTTTTACCGTAATATGCTTGACGCCAATTTCATCCAGCACAATAGTCGTCATAATGCTTGCCTGAATATTGTCACCGATCGCTACAATGACATTGTCAAAGTTACGGATCCCAAGGCCGCGCAGCGCCTTTTCATCCATGCCGTCCGCAATGACCGCCTGGGCGACGACCTGGGCAAATTCATTGACCCGGTGTTCATTGGAATCAATAGCAAGCACGTCCATTCCTTCGTCGGCCAAAGCGTTGCATATGCTTCCACCGAACCGCCCGAGTCCAATGACTGCAAACTGTTTCTTCATTCCGTTCTCCCCTATTCTTCTCAAGTCCTTCAGCTTTTTTGGCGGATCTTTTCAGTCCGGGCCATGACGCTCAGGTATTCATCGTATCCTGTCCCGGCTTCCAGTTTGCTGGACACATTCCGCCCATCTGCAAAGCCTGGAGTACTCGAAGCACCTCATCTACATCGCGCCCGACGTCGTTGTGATGTATCATCGAATACTGCAGTTCCCCGTCCGGATTAATAATATACAAACCGCGCAGCGCCACTCCTTCTTCTTCAATTAACACGCCGTACTCCCGGCTCACCCGGTGGTTTGTATCAGCTGCAAGCGGAAACTTCAGCTGCTCGAGCCCGTTCTCTTCCCGCGTCATATTGATCCATGCTTTATGCGAGTGAATGGTATCCGTCGAGACGCCGATAATTTCTGTATCAAGTTCTTCGAACTCGTCATAATGGTCGCTCATTGTTGTAATTTCTGTCGGACAGATGTGGGTGAAATCCATCGGATAGAAAAAGAGCACCGTCCATTTATCTTCCTTCATTATTTGTTCAAGGCTGATCGTGCCAAACGAGGTGTCCGGCATGACGGCATTCATCTCGAAGCGCGGAGCCTGCTTTGCTACCATACGCTTTTCACTCATGCATTCCACTCCTTTAATAATTACGATCCTGCATTCTATCCTTCATTATATGGACCGCCAATTTCAAAGTCAACGAAACGCTCCGCTCCTGTTTTTATGGCGGTTTGATTCATTACTATTGCATATTTTTTGGCACAACCGGTTATGTTATACTAGTCAGGTTAAAATGGAAACTACAGGCTGGGGAGTGGTATAAGTTGAATATGGAATCGTTTAATGAAGGAGTTTTCTGGACAGCTGCCATTATTTTAATGGTGCAGCTAATTGGTGTGCTCATCGGCTATATTATAGTACGGGCCATCGGAAGCAAAATCATCCATCGCGCCTTTAACCGCATGGAAAAGCAGCGGAATATGCACCCGGGCAGGGTTAAAACCCTTTCGAAGCTCGCTATAAGCATCTTTACTTACATTTTATTATTTATCGTAATTACTATTACTTTAGGCTTGTTTGATCTTGATATTGCTCCTCTGATCGCCAGCGCCGGGATCGTCGGGCTTGCGATTGGTTTCGGGGCCCAGGGCCTTGTCAGCGACGTCGTTACCGGCTTTTTTATTCTGCTTGAAAAGCAGATTGACGTCGAAGACTACATTGCGATCGCCGGAATAGACGGAATCGTCGAGGAGGTTGGCCTGCGCACGACTCAGGTGCGTAGCTTTGACGGTACGCTGCACTTCGTACCAAATCGGGAAATCAGCGTTGTCAGCAATTATTCTCGCGGGAACATGCAGGCCATTGTCGATATCGGCATCGCTTATGAAGAGAATGTGGATAAAGCGATTGCTGTCATTCAGGGAGCCTGCAACCGCGTAGCTGAGGAACAGGGCATTTTTAAGGAAGGCCCTGACGTTGTAGGAGTAAACGCCCTTGGCGCTTCGGAGGTTACGATCCGTATTATTGCCAAAACAGAGAACATGATGCAATGGGCCATGCAGCGGGAGCTGCTGAAGGCCTGCAAGGAAGATCTTGATGCCCATAATATCGAAATTCCTTACCCGCACCAGGTGAACGTCAGCAAAGAAGCATAAAGCACAAAAAGAGACGGCAGGGGCTTTGAAAGCCCCTGCCGTCTTTTATCGTTTTCTTACCGACTGTGCAGAAAATCAGTGAAAAATTCCACCGCTGTATCTATCGCTTTTTCGGATGGGCTGATCCGGTTATCGTGCAGCCCGTACGGCGTATCCACCCCGAGCCAGACCATCGTCCCTGGAATGTCCCGGAGAAAGTAGCCAAAGTCTTCTCCCGTCATTGCTTCCCGGCTCTCCACATAGTTGACCCGGCCATGGCTCTTGGCAAACGAAGCCAGATCCGCTGTTTTTGTTTCATCGTTATACACCTGGCAGTAGTTCGCTCCCCAGTCCACCTCTGTTTCACAATGAAAGGAAGCTTCAATTCCTTTTAGCATTCCGGTTATTCTTTCTTTAATCAGCTTCATGTTGTCCATCGAAAAGGTGCGGATCGTCCCTTCCACCCGGGCGGATTCTGCAATAATGTTCTGCTTGGTTCCTGCCTCAATCGTACCGATGGTTACAACGGCCGGATCGAGTGGATCAATGTTTCTTGCCACAATTGACTGAAGCTGAGTCACAAAGTGGCTCGCTGCCACTACCATGTCTTCTGTCTGATGGGGACGTGCCGCGTGTCCGCCTTTACCGTGAAGGTTGATAAACAATTCGGAGGTGTTGGCAAACAGCACCCCCGGCTTTGTCGCAATCGTGCCAACCGGGTGCTCTGGAGCTATATGCAGGGCATAGATTTCATCCGGCTTCCAGGCCTTGAATTCGCCGGAGCGGAGCATCGGCTCTGCTCCCCCCGGTCCTTCTTCTGCCGGCTGAAAAAGCATCACCACGTTTTGAACCGGGCGTTGCTCCGCAAGGTTCTGCAGTATGCCAAGCGCAATTGCCATGTGCATGTCGTGTCCACAGGCGTGCATCATCCCCTCGTGCTCGGATGGAAACTCCAGACCTGACTGCTCCTGGACTGGCAGGCCGTCCATATCCGTCCGGTAGCCAACTGTTTTTTCCGGGTCAGAGCCTTCAATGCGAACAAGAATACCTGTTTCCCATGTTTTATATGACAGGTGTTCCTGCGGCAGAGCTCGAATCACATCAAGCAGATACTGCTGCGTTTTAACTTCTTGAAACCCCGGCTCCGGAATGCGGTGCAGATCGCGGCGGAATTTCGTTAAGTCAGTTGAAGTCATTACTGCACGCTCCTTTCTTTCAGGGCGTTCATTTCTTCTGCAAGGGTTTCAATAAAGGTATCCACTTCAGCTCGCTCAAGGGTCAGCGGCGGCAGAAGGCGGATAATACGCTGCTGTGTAATATTAAACATAAACCCTTTCGCAAGCAGCCTCTCCTGCAGTGTTTTGACGAATGAAGCATCGGCATCCAGCACTACACCAATCATCATGCCGAGCCCCCGGATTTCCTGCACAAATCCTTCGCTTTCCTTTTTCCAGTCTTCGAGACGGGACCACAGGTATTCAGCCCGTTCACGCCCCTTCTCCAATTCCTTTTGATCATACAGGACGTCGAGCACCGCATTTCCCATCGCGGCGCTGAGCGGTGAAGGTCCGAAGGTCGTGCCATGATCGCCCGGGTGAAATACTTCCTGCACATGCTCTCCTGCAATCATTCCTCCAAGCGGCAGACCGCCGCCGATGCCTTTGGCAAATAAAATAACGTCCGGCTTGATATTTGCCCGTTCGTAGGCGAAAAACGTGCCTGTGCGTCCAATTCCGGTCTGAATTTCATCTACGATAAACAGCACGTTGTATTTTTCGCAGAGAGCTTTCGCTTCTTCCATAAAAGAAGGGGAAACCGGCTGAATACCGCCTGATCCTAATATCGGCTCGAATAAAAATGCGGCCGGCTGCTTCGTCTTAAGCACTTCTTCAAGTGCCTCCAGGTTTTCTGCTTCCACTTCATATACAGGATAGTCTGCTGCAGGAAAATCCTGATAAATTCCGGGCTGGCGCGTCAGCTGAATAACACCCAGCGTCCGTCCGTGAAAGCTTTTTTCGAGCACAGCGATTCCTTTTTTCGGCGTTTCCTGGCTGCTGCCCCATTTATGCACAAGCTTGACTGCTGCTTCAGTGGCTTCCGCTCCGGAATTTGCAAAGAATACCTTCCCCGGGATACTGAGCTCAATCAACCGTTCTGCCAGGCAGACCGCCGGTTTGTTAATAAACATGTTGGAAATATGCAGAAACTGGTCTGCCTGTTCCTTCAGCTTATCGAGCAAATAGGGGTGCGAATGACCGACAATATTAACGGCCAGGCCGGTAAATAAATCGAGATATTTGTTTTGTTCGTTGTCGTATAAGTAATTGCCTTCCCCTTTTTCCACTACAATCGGAAGACGCTGGTACGTAGACATTATATAGTGCTGGTCTTTTTCAAGCCAGTTCATGCTGTTTGCCCCTTTCGCGTAAATGAAAAAGAAAGGCCCCTTTTGGAACCCGTCCCAAAAGGCAGCCTTTCACCGTTACGTTGTTGCATTGTTATTTTAAGCGGCGCAGTTCCTGTTTAATTTCTGTTTTTCCTTTTGTCTGCTCGTCAATTTCTTTGATGACGCGTGCAGGAGTACCGGCAACGACCGTATTTGGCGGCACGTCTTCTGTTACTACGGCGCCCGCAGCTACGACTGCCCCTTCACCGACAGTGACCCCTTCAAGGATCACGCAATTGGCGCCAACCACAACGCCGTCTTCGACAACGACCGGCTGTGCGGATGGCGGCTCAATGACGCCGGCAAGGACTGATCCTGCACCAATGTGGCAGTTGTTGCCCACGGTGGCACGTCCACCCATTACAACGTTCATATCAATCATCGTGCCTTCTCCGACAACGGAGCCGATGTTAATGCTTGCACCCATCATGATGACGGCACCTTTACCAATTTCCACCTGGTCGCGGATGATCGCACCCGGCTCAATGCGTGCTTCGATGTCTTTCAGGTCAAGCATCGGGATCGCACTATTTCTACGATCATTTTCTACGACAAAATCTTCAATTTTGTCCGCATTCGCTTCGATTCCCTCTTTAATATCTTCCCATTCACCGAACAATACGCCGGTGTTTCCTGTAATAAACCGCTTCGTTTCATTTCCAAATCCGATAGCGTCCAATTCGCCGGTAATATGTACTTTAACCGGAGTGGATTTTTTACTATCTGAAATGAACTGGATAATTTCGTTTGCGTCCATTTGATTCATGTTTTACATCCTCCTTCAAATTTCTCTTTCCTAGATTATCATATCGCCCTTTGAAAGCAAAATGATAGTGGCATCTTTTTTCTGTTCTTATGCTATTTTCTTTCTTCTGGGAAAGCCTTACAATGAAAATAATAAAAGGAGGCATACATATGGGTAGAACAGCTGACATTTGTGACGAATACGGAAACGAGGTTTTTGTCGCCAATGAACCGTTTTTATCGCACGGGCCGGTACTTTCCTTCGAAGGTCCGGTGGAAACAGTACGGGTATTTGAGGATAACGTTCTTGTCGAGCAGGCGCTTGGTGAAATTCCCGCCGGCAGCGTCCTTGTAGTTGACGGAGGCGGTTCATCCCGGCGCGCGCTCCTTGGGGACAACCTGGCAGAAATTGCTGTTAAACGCGGACTCGCAGGTATTATCGTAAACGGCGCAATCCGCGACAGTGATGAACTGCGCGAAATGAATGTCCGGGTGTTTTCCCGTTTCACCAACCCACGGAAGTCCGTCAAGGAAGGACGCGGTGAACGCTCCGTTCCAGTCGATTTTGCCGACGTCACCTGGACACCCGGGGATTACGTTTATGCGGACAGCGACGGCATTGTGCTTCTCCCTGCCAAAACCTAGCCCGCCTCCACCGGCATAAGACGGCGCACGCTTGTAAGTGTAACTGTTAACAGAAGCAGACCGCCAGCAATGACGCCGATCCAGCCAGCTATGGGCCAAAGAAGTCCAAAATATATACTGCTGAGACTTCCGCCCAGATAATAAGAGGTCAAATAAAGTCCCGAGGCGCTCGCCCGGGCTTTTTTTGCGTTTTTTGTCACCCATGAGCTTGAGGTGGAATGCGCAAAGAAAAAGCCAAAACTCAGTACTGCAAGCGATGCAATAACCACCCACAGCTGCGGAACAAGCGACAGCATCAGACCGCCGGCCATAATGAGGATGCCGGTCTGCATACAGTCTGTCTGTTTAAAGCGCTGCGTCAATTCCCCGGCAAGGCTCGAGCTGAATGTGCCCGCCCCGTATGTTAAAAAGAGCAGACCCAGAACCGCCGTGCTGACGAAAAAAGGATCCCCGTCCAGGCGGTAGGTAATAAAGTTAAACGTGCCGATAAACACGAAGAAATTCAATCCGCCGATGATATAAGCGAGCCGCTGGACTGGATCTTTAAGGTGAAAAAGCGCATTTTTCCATGTGTCGCTCCACTCCAGAGGCTTTGGGTTGAAGTTTTTCGAAGCCGGAAGCAGAAAAATTACCATCAAGGCAAGCAATACGCTTACTCCGGCCATGAAAAAATATGCCGTCCGCCAGTCAAACCAATCAGCAAGCACGCCGCTCATTACTCTTCCACCCATCCCCCCAAGACTGTTCGCGCTTACGTAAAATCCCATTGCTACTGTCATCGCCCTCGGCGTAAATTCTTCCCCGATATAGGACATAGCCGCAATGGGAATACCGGCAAGCCCCACTGCCTGTACCATTCGCAGCAGCAAAAGCAGCCAGAAGGAGCCGGCAAACGGAATAAGGAGCGTAGCTATCGTTCCCCAGATCATCGCATACACGATGATTTTCCTCCTCCCTTTCGCATCGGATATCGCGCTGATAAAAAAGAAGCTTACTCCAAGCATCAGCAGCGACAATGAAATGACAAAGCTCGCTGTCGCTTCGCTTACATTGAATTCTCCTGTAAACAATGGAAGCAGTGGCTGGGGGTAATACATATTGGCAAAAATGAGCAGGGAGGCAAGCCCAAGGGCAATGGAGGCCCGCCAAAACGTTCCAGTATGCCGGTCGATCATAAAGCATTCGTCCTTCCGTCTCATTCGTCGTTGCTGCTTGTATTATACAACCAGTATGTACGATTCGTTCCTTCTTATTTTACCCGTTTTAGCACGTTATATGCTTAGCATTACCCGGGTCTTAGAAAAATGGCTCTTAATACAGCTGAAGACCCGGACGCTTTTTTTGGCGCCGGGTCTTCCTATTAGCTGCGTGTCGTTTTCAGATACGAGCGCGCAATATTTCGTACATTGGGATTCCAGTGGGCCATGCATCCGGCCATTGCCCGTTCCACATGCTCCGCTGCTTCGTCTTCCCAATAGCCATTGCTGTTCTGATGCTCTGCTGCTGCTCCAAGATATTCAGCTGCCACCCTGGCAACTGCTTCTTTTTCTTCTCCATGTACTTTGAGTTCCACTTTGTCTCCAAGTCTGATGCTTGTAAACAAAGACATCATGCCGAGTACGCTTTTACCATTTGCGGAAGTTCTCCGCTTTTCAAAAAACACATCTGCTTTAAATGTTTCCAGTTCATGCACAAATGACAATACTTGACTGGCATTCAGTCCACGGGTTAACACGAATGTTTCCACTCGTTCCATCGAATGCATCGGCTCCTTTTTTTCGTACATATTCCTTCTGACAAACATTCTTATTATAACATGTACGTTTCATTTGCCAACCGTGAAGCCCGCTTAATTATTGTCGGAGATGTGATAATTTTCTTCAGGCGCTTTTTCAATATAAATAGACTGTGTTGGATAGGCAAACTGAACGCCTTCCTCCTGAAGGATACGAATGATTTCAAGATTCAGTTCTTCTTTTATTTCCGCCCATTCCAAAAATGCGGTCGTTTTGGTAAAGCAGTAAACCCACAGGTCGAGCGAGGAGCTGTTAAATTCTTTAAACTGCACAAGAATCAGTTCTTTATCAATGTCATCACGGTTATTCAGCATCTCTTCAAGACGCTCCCGCAGCTGCAGCACCTGCTCCCTCGGTGTCTGGTATTCAATGCCAAGCGTCATATCTATTTCCCGCTTACGCATTTCACTCCAGTTCGTAATCGCTTCGTGGGCAAGTGTATTGTTTGGAACGATGACAATCGAATCAGCGAAGGTACGCACCTTCGTGCTCCGAAATGAAATATCTTCCACGATTCCTTCTACCGTCGGCGTATAAATCCAGTCGCCCCGCTTAAACGGGCGCTCCACTACAATAATTATACCGCCGATAAAGTTAGCCACCATGTCCTGGGCGGCGAGAGCAAAAGCCAGACCGCCAAGACCGAGACCTGCCACAAAGCCGTTAATGTTAAAGCCCCAGGATGAAAGAATAATGGTGAATGCAAGCGCCACGATAATAATCCGCAGCACCCGGGAAAGAAAAGGCACCAGCATATTATCTTCCTTGCCCTCGAGCCGTTTAATCATCGGGTTAAAGAGCATCGAAGACGTGTTCAGAAGCTTGTATGTGCCCCATGCTACGAGCACGATTAAAATCGAACCGTACAGGCGGTTGATAATAGTCATGGAATCCCACGGTATAGGCAGATACAGCAGCGCTAAGTATATGCCGAACACGGCAAAAAACATCCGGATCGGCCGTTCAAATGATACTAAAACATTCGTGAAGAGCTGTGATCTCGATTGGTGAGTCATCTTTAAAATGAACCTGAAAATGTATTTAGTAAAAAGCTTCCGAAAAGCAAACACGAGAAGTGCAATCAAAACGGCTACGCCTATATCAATCCAGGGCAGCTCCACAATACGTGTCTGCCATTCCATCCAAAAGTCTGCATATGCCTGCATGAACATCCCTCCACCTTTGTCCCGTTCTCTCTATATTTTAATGCTGCCACCAGGCAGTTTACTGCAGGGTTCCTGCTTTTCGCATTTGTGGATATCTTTCAAACCTAAGGTATGGTAGCATGTAAGTCGGAAAAAGACATCATCACAAAGGAAGGTTTAGATAGTCGCATGGATTTACTTATTTTACTGCTAATTGGTTTTGCTGTAAATACGCTCATATACCAGCTTGCCCGTTTGATGCAAAAAGTCTCCGGGCGAAGTCTTCCGCTTTTGGGTATCACTTACATTGCTTTTTTCGGAGCGCTGTCGCTCGGCATTTTTAATCAGGGACCGCTCGGGTTCATTCTTTCCAACCTCAGTCTGGGCATGCTTGCTTTCTGCTTATTTCTATTCCTTCAGCAGCGGAAAGAAAAACAGCAAAAGGAAAAGTAATTCATTTTTTATGGATATGTACTGCAAACGATAAAGATTTCTGTTTCTGCCGCAGGTGCTTATACGACTTCAGTATCTCCGGCAGAAACCGGACTTCAGCAAGGCCTTTAAGCTTCACTGGCCAGAGGAAATGGAATGGCAAGCATAAATCCCTGCTTTACCTGCTGAAATTGGCCACAGAAGGATTGACACCGTTCTTTTCCTATTGTATATTATTTCTGTCGCTTCATTCCATATCATTTGTTCCGTTAGCTCAGTAGGGAGAGCGCCACCTTGACAGGGTGGAGGTCACTGGTTCGAGCCCAGTACGGGACACCATAACAGATAACGCTCAAACCCTTGCCATGCAGGGGTTTTTATTATATATCCGACTGGTACACAGACAGGTATTATTGACTAATACAGCGCCAATGGGGAAAATATGGGGAAAAATATTTTATTTTTGCTCCCAGGCGCAGGTATTTCCCATTATATGGTACTGATTCCCACGACAGAAATATATATAACTACATAAGAATTAGAAAAAAACGTGTAACTTATGTAATTATCGCCGGACGCTTACGGGCGCAAGGAATACCGCCATCATAAATTAATTTTCGATTTATGAATTTGCATTGAACTTATGAAACTTATGTAATTACCTGGTCTTTTAACTACGATCAATGAAATTAAGATGATTTGCCCGGTCAATCCAGCCGCTTATACACAGCCATTTCCCTCCATTTAACCCAGTATTTATGGTATAATAGAGAGGTAGCATAGGGTAGCTACATGGGCGATGGATAGCAAATGTCGGCAGCACATCGAATACCGGGCGATACCTATTGGATAATAGCACCACCTCACAGGCACTGCTTCATTGAAGCGGTGTCTTTTTCATGCTCCCGCACAAAACGATTGCAGGAGCGGCTCACTGTGAGCTTTTCAGTTGTCCTCCTGGGCGGTAAGTATTGGCAGGAAGAAATGCGCTGTATGAGTTGCATAGAAGCTCTAAACGATGCAACCTTTTAGTGGAGCTGTTCCGTTTTGTAAAAAGCGCATCCCCGTTGCATCGTGCCATTCATAGTCCAGCTATGGTTTTTGCTATGTCCTTACTGCCACAAGGGAAAAATCCGTTTTCAATGTCGTTATACCTTGCCTAAACCTTGCCCTTTTGGATGCAACCTTTTGCAACGCAGATGCAACCTTTTTATTCTTTAAGTTAGTTTTGTAAAAGGCGCAATACAGGGTTGCAGTGCAACCTTTTAAACGATTTATGTTGTTTTGTATTAGCATTTATTAGCATCAGGGTTGCATGTCGTACCATAAGCAATCGCTGCTGCCCAGGGTTAAAATACTAACCCCCTGGAAGGAACGTCGAGGAACGAATGCCCATTTACACAGTCATTTCATTTTGACTGTTCACTGGGTACGTTTTTTAAACGTGGCTCCTTCCAGCTGAGCTGAAACTTGCACTCCGTGATAAATGGATCTTCTTCTTTTTACTGCGTCCGGAAACTCTCTTTAGGGAGTCTATTAATTCTATTTTTAAGACCGCCGAAACTGCCGATAAATACGACAACGTTTCCGTATTTCTTTTGTACAGCAATGTGCCCGTAATGGCCACAAGAAATGGTTACCATATAAGGATTTCATGCTAGGTTTTATTAGGTAGCTTAATTAATACCAGGTAATAAAAAAGCACCCGCCCTTCGGCAGATGCTCGTGCGTGCTATTTAACTTTGTTTATAGCGGGTATGCCTTCCATTCTTCCATCAGCTATTTTATTTTCCCGATAAGAGACCCCTTTTACATCACAAGTCCCACTATATTTTTCATCTTCCATATCAATGATTTCTACTTGTTGACGCACTCCATGCAACTCTGGATCAATGTCTTTCTCGTACACTCCTGAAAAGTATATTGTCCAATCGCTGAACTTATCTGCCTCATTCTTAATAGTCAATGTGGCTTCCTCGAAACCGATAGGTCGATTACCTACGATTAAAGATTTAAGTTGTGTTTTAATATAGAATACCTCCCTTTATTATGATGCCCTACCACCTTCTGCATCATCTGGGAGAATTCCTCTAATTTATATTTGTTAATATCCTGGGCAGTATATAGTCGTAGATGACCTTACTAATAATCACCTCATCTCCAACTAATGACGTATGTTCACCATACCCCTTCTCGAAAGATAAGGCGCTTAACCCGTTCCCCCGTTAGTGCTTAAGAGGTTGAGGTTTTATGAGCTAGCCTTTTGTGAGATAGTTCGTTGTTAACCAACTGGCATTAAAAAAGCGCCCCTTATTTGAGGACGCTTTGCTTAATTCGCAGCATGTTTTGATTTTTTATTAGAGTGATATGATTTGTCGCTACTTTCATAGCCCATTTCACGGGCACGTGCAACTAAATTATTAGTATTTTTTTTAGATTGGGCGCTTTTTTTAGCAATAGTTTTGGCAGCTTTAAATTGTGACGGACGTCTATTCATCGTTTGCATTATCCATCACCTCCCCTTCTATTTATTATCTTATCACAATAATAAGCTAATGCACATATATCAGCATAAAATTGCATAGTCACTTCATCATCTTCACTAAAATCATTAAACTCTTCACTTTGAATGTTTATAACACCGATTGGTTGATTACCAATTTTACAGGGAACTCCCAAAATTGAATTATATGAATGTCTCGGGCTGAATTCACCTTGAAAATTTTCATCTTCTTGAACATTTTTTATGATTTTTGTCGCGCCACTTTGAAAAATTGCTCCTGCAAAACCCTCGCCTGGTTTAAATGTTCTTTCTCTTGAAGAAGAGAACTCCAAACGGTTATAAGAGTACATTTCTAATACCCCATCTTCAATAAAATATAAAGACGAAGATTTATCAGCTCTATCTTGAAATTGGACCGTCACACACTCATCTAATACATTATCGCAGAATTCTTGAAGCCATCCTTCTTTATTTTCTTTCATTAAATTCACCAGTGAACGGACTAATCTACTAGAATTTTTATGATGACGCATAAAAATTTTACTTACATATTCAAGATAATCTATGTAATCTTGTTTGTTTTCAATGTCACTAGTTGCGTCTTGAATTAATTTTTTAGCTTGTTCTATTTCACTATTTAATCTTTTATTTTCCTTATAGATATCTACATCATAATATTTAATTTTTGCCGCATATTCTTCACTGTAAAATATATTTGGTATGTCGAAAAAAGAAAGTGATATATTCTCTTTATGAGCTCTTATATGACGTTGAATAAAGTAAACTGAAGAAACTATTGTATAAATTATCGCTAAAATGCTTATTATTAAAAACGAATCCACATCTTCCTCAAGAAGGCTATTTAAAGAGCTTGTAATAAAACTACTTACACCAAAGAGAGCAATTAAAACAATCAGTAATGATATGACGAATAAGAAAAAAGTTTTAATTTTTATCACGCCTACAGTTTATTTTTAATTCTAAATTTTAAGAAGGCACATTTCAATACACAATTACAACAAGCCCACCTCTAAAAGATGAGCCTATGATTTATTTATATGATTTAGCCAAAACTTACTTGGATAGCTTTAACGTGGATCAGGCAGCCCGTGGGTCTTGCCTTGCCGGGTGTGTGCATCCATCCATTCGAACAGCAGCTTCGTGTTGACTTTCGGATGCCCCATGTCGGCAATGATCGGGAAGTCCTCGCGCTGGAACAGCTCCGTCGCTTTGCTCTGCTTCACGTCAAATTCTGCCATGAAGCGGCGCTGGCTGAGGACCGGTGGCAGGCCGTGGTGCTGATGCTGATGGTGCTCCTGCATCTTGGCGGCAATGCGCCCGGCCAGGTCGTCCAGTTGCTCGTCTGTGAGTTCCGCCTGTACGTTAATGTTGGTCATTAAGACTCTCCCCTTTTCATATTCTTTTCTTCCTGCTCGTCCATCCAGCGATCCAGGGAGCTGCGCCGGAACATCACGCGGCTCGCCGGACGGAAGTGGTAAATCTCGCCGCGTTTCGCCATGCGGTACAGTGTGTCTTTGCCAATGCCAAGGTAGTCCGCTGCTTCCCGGGCGTTCATGGTTTCTTTCATGGTTGGCCTCCTTTAATGTGTCTAATGTTACTTTCATTTTATTTTATACTGCAAAAGCCCACCTGCGACAGGTGAGCCTGTGATACAATATAATCGGAATAATCATCCCTCTCCTTGCAGAGAGCGGTTGAAGTCGTTACTCCCCAAAGTAGCGGCTTCTTTCTTTGTGTATTCTTCTATATCTATAATTCAACATGCTGCTTATCCACCGTCCACCATTTAGCGTGTAATACGCCCAGCACGTCGCGAGGGTCTGGCTGATAGCCTTCTCCTTCTCGTTCTCGGCAGAAAATATGCACAGGGTGTCCGTCTATGCTGATGCCTTGCGCCTCGTCATGCAGCTGGACCGTGTAGCCATGATAGAACAAGGACACAATCACATCTTCCAGTTCTCTTCTTTCCTGATCGGTGCGTTCTTGGGGCAGTTGCAGGCCAAAGAGTTTCGTTTTTTCTGGCTTTGATTTCACAAAATCGCTCTGTAAGGCTTCTTCTAAAGCAATCACATTTTTCATGCTATCACGTTCCCCTTCTTATTAAATTTCGCTTCTTCCTTTTTCCGCTTGGCTAAATTCTTCTCATGCCGCTTCTCCCGGCGTTCAATCTTCTTATCAAAGAAGGTGAATAATCCAAACTTATGAAGTGTCCGCTCGGCGTTGATGCGCTTGTATGGCTGCAATAATGGCGGCAATTCATCTCCAAACTGCACATACATGGCGGCGGTGATCTGATAGACTGCATCCTTGCTTAGCAGTCGCTTCTCCCACTGCTTCCGCTTGTACTGCTGCCAGCTGCTCGTTAGCTCCGGCACGTCCTCTTTCGTTATGAAGCGCAGCTTTCCGAAAATATATTCCCTCACCTGGTAACCTTCTTGTAAATAGCTGGTTGCTTCCTGCATGGCTTCCTCACTCAATACGCCATTAGGATGCAGGTTTACTTCGATATAATCTCTCATGCTTGCGTCACTCCTTCAAAATAGGTTTGTACAAGTTGATGGTCGATAGCGTCTAAAAAGCGGCCATTTCCTGCTACATTGCGGCACTCGTCTAAGAGGTCAACCAATGTTTCCATAGGCAAAGCCACAATGCCAGCGGAGCTGTGAGCGTCTGCATGGCCGGGTACTACCGCAAAGGCTTTCCACACGCTGGCCATTACGTCTACCGGGTGGCCTTCCGCTACCATGCGGACAAAGCCCCGTCCTCGATTGTAAGATACATACACTTCATCCATAAAAAGTTACCTCCTTTGATTACTTCTGTAAGTAATTATATTACGCCTATATTACTCCTGTCAATCATTTAATTACTTCTTTTGTATATTTAATTACTCCTATATGATATATTAGTATCAGAAGAAGAAAGGAGGTCTGCCATTATGCCATTACGGATCCATCTATCTGAATTGCTTGGAAGGCAACGCATGAAGCAAAGTGAGCTTGCCGAATTAACGGGGATGCGCCGGGCTACGATTAACGCCATATACCATGAGCGGATTAAGCGCTTTGAAGTCGAGCAAATAGAAAGCATCTGCGAAGCGCTCGACTGCCAGCCAGGAGAATTAATGACATACGACAAAGGAGAAGGCCAGTAGCCCTCTCCCTTTTTTTATGCTTCTTCTTCGTAGTCTCGTACAATGTGAAAGCATTTTGGATTGGTGCAGCGCTCCGTATGATCGTCCTGGTCGCCTTCTTCCACTACATGAATGGTATATGGCTCCGGCTGTCGCATATCCTCCAAACGGTTCAACCTATTTTTTAGAGTCTGCATCGTCCATCCTCCTTTGCATTTCCGATATATCATCTAAAATAACTACCGTGTTCGGGCCGATCTCTGCCCGGCGTTCCTCAATCTCTTCTTCACTGTGAGCAATCAGCACCGGCACACCTTCATGGCTCTGCACAAGGCTCTCTATGCGCTCTAAACGTCCGTTCATGTTTCTCATACGTTAGGCTCCCCCTTTCCATCTTTGCTTGCTTTCATCCTCTTGAAGTGCTTCTTCCAGGGCTTCAATACGCTGCTGCATTTCTTCTGTTTCGTGGGCTTTAAAGCCAAACTCGAGCAATGTTCTCGCAGCGTTCGCTCTTGCGATAGCGGGTGTCTTGCTATTCGTGGCCATATCCACTAAGGCATCTACTGCACTGGTCATGCTTTGGCGTAAACGGCTGGTAGCCTGGCCGACTGCTTCCTGTTTGGCTTGCTGGTATTGTTTTTTGAAATCTTCTTCCTGCATCCAGCGCCATAACGTGCTTTCATTCACGCCTGTTTTTTCTGCCGCTTTCCGTATCGTTGGCTCTGTGAGTAAGGCCAATACTGCGGTATCTCGTTTCCGTACTTTCTTTTCTCCATGTCCTGCCATCTGTCTACCTCCATTCCTAAGGGAAAATCTTGCACCTGCGGGCATTGTCTTTTAAAAGAAGCCCTCCCCCTCCTGGGAGAAGGCTCTTGTATTTAATCTTTCGCCATTGGTTTGAAATCAATGTCGCTAAAGGACGTGGCTCCTTCAATACCAACCGGGTAGTATTCCGTATTCCCTACAGTACGCAGGGTGCTTTCCATTCTCGTCAATTCGCTATCCACTTCCGGCGGGATTTGCTCATTGTTCAAGAATTGCGTATAACCGCTCATGCCATCCTTTTTAATCCGCTGATCTACCGTTGCCCGGATATAATCGTGGAAAAACTCGTCTTGCCCGTATTCATCCATCAGAGCTTGAAAGTCCTGGGAACCATCCGCTACTTCCATTTTCTTATCCAGCAGTCTCCGTTGTTTCTCCCGCTGCATTTCCACAAGCAGCTTGTCCTCGGTAGTAATCACCTTGCCAGTTTGATGGTATGGGTTCACAAAGTCCTTTTTCGTGTAGTCCTGGCGGTAGGCTTCAATGTCAGCTAGGGCTTTTTGTACCCTGGCTTGCTTGTCCGCCCGCACCGCATCAAAAAAGCTTTGTCGAGCTTCTTGCAAATACTCGTTGCTGTATCGGCGTTTGTTATCCACCACTTGCTTGTACTTGGCATACTCCCGGTCATACACTTGGCTTAATCCGTCAAAATGCTTGGCTACTTGGGCGAATGTGATTGTCATAATTATTTCCCCTCTCCGTTTGCTACGTCATATTCAGCGTTTTCATGCTCTTGGAAGGTACGTCCTACGTTTGTGATTGTGCCATCCGCTTTCTGCATCTCTTTTTTTAACAACCACAGCGCTTCATTGTGCTTGTTGAATTTACCACTTATCATGCGGTTTTCTTTCATCTGTTCCTCTACATACGTAACAACAGCGTTCCAATTAGCTTCTTGCATCATTCATCATCCTTTTCTTGTAGTTTAAGTTGGTTTTGTTAGACGGTGCGCCCTTGCCAGTGCTTCATATTGTCCACTCGGTAACGAGCGGGTATTTCATTGTAGAGAATGGTATCTTGCGCCCGGCGTTTGTCGCACTCGTTGCATACTCGCCCCAGCCATATCCCATCATCGGCGCAGCTGTGAACCGTTTCCCGCTGGCATTGACGACTGCTGCAATAGAACACCTTCATAAACTGCTGAATGGCCATTTAATGCAGCACCTTCTTTATCCATTCGGCTTCTCGATCTTTCTTAGCGGGAGCGGCCTGGGTCGTGGCTTTCTCGCAATGAGTACACCTGCGGGTCATGCGTTCCCCGCTATACGTGCAATCTTGTTTGGTTTTCCGGTGACACTTCGAGCAGTAATAGTATTTGGTATAGACCTTGCTTCCGGCCATTCACCGCACCTCCTCGCGCTTCTGCTGCTCCCGCTGGCGTTGCGTCCGGCTGCGTTTGAAATACTTGCCCCGCTGCGTGGCCTCTTTGTACAGCGTCACGTTCTGCCGCAACAGGCCATGTATTTCCTCCGGGGTAAGAAACGCCGTATGCTTGGGCAGCTTCACTTCAATATAAGGACTACTCATGCCATCACCTCCTTTATAGTTGCCCTTTCAGGGCATTTCTTGCAAAATACAGCAGTTTACTATATATAAACGCTCCCGCATGGTCTTTCTGAATATATGCGGTGCTAAAGCGGTATCGGCTTTCAAAGGACTGTAAGCTGCCAATGAGTGCCTTTGGCTGGTACTGGCTGCGATAGTTGCCATTCAGCATCTTGGAAAAGCCTTGCTCATCCTCCACCATCAGGGTGAAATACAGCGGCTCCGATCGTATCAGCTCGTTCTCGAAGCGGGTGCGCTCCTTAATGCTTCCGGCCAGCTCGTCCACGCTATTCTTGCGCTCGATCACCACAGGGAGCAGCACGTCTTTGGCAATCCCTAGAGCCGGAGAAGCGGGGAGAAGCGCCCCGTAATCCCCAGCGCCTAGCTTGCGGGTTATCATCGGCACTTGCTTCTGTCCCAGGTGGTCGATGATATGGCCATTATTTTGCTCTCGGCTGTCAACCGCTACGGTGAGGGAAGCAAGCAGCTCCTTGATCTCGGCATCCGTGTAAATAGTTTGTAATTCCAATCAGACCACCTGCTTCCGCTTGATGAATTGAATGTAATTAGCGGCCCGTTTGACCACATCGTCAAAATCCCCGGTAGCCATCACTTTGTTCTTTTGGTACACGGCCTTGTCATTCTCCCGCCATAAGCTCCAATCACCTTCTGTGCCGCCTGTGCGCTCCATATAGAGCGCCGCCTTTGGCGTGACGGATAGCCAATACATTTCCCCATAGAGGGCCACGTTTAGCCCTGCGGTTTGTGCTTGCCTGTCTCTTTCCAAAATGGTGAGGATTGCTTCTTTCTGCTGCTTCACTTGTTCTACTACTTCATTAGATAAGCGGGAGCCTTGCTTGATATTTAAAATCCCGTTTCCGGCATCAGCCAGGCAGCCCTCTGCTTCCATCTGTCTGATTAATTCGGTAGCTTGCATCATAGCTGCAGATCACCTTCCCCCGGTTCCACGTCCTCCGCTTTCATTCCTATGCCTGTCCAGTAATTCACTTTGCTTCCCGTAGGCCGCCAGGAATCATCTAATTGCGGGTGTTTGTTCTTCAATCTTTTGTTAAATTTGATCTTCCCTAGCGGGCGGTAGCCATTATCGGAGCAGAATTTTTTATACTCGTCATAGAGCTTATTTTTCGGACAAGCGGCTTCTGCATGTATCACACACTCCTCGTCTACAAACAACAGCACATTGTCCGCTTCCCGCTGGTATTGTTCCTTGCGCTGGATAGACGCTTCACTTAGGGTTAATTGGCCTGTGTCCATCACCCGGATTAAGCCCCGTAACGCTTTGTTAAACATGCCGCTCCGTTCTTCCGGGGTCGTGATCTTATACTTCAACATGCGGTCTTGCTGATCTTTTGGAAATTGCCGGGGCAGTTCCAGGATGATCCACCTATCGAAAAACGCCGGGTCTAATTCTTTCGAGCTAGGGATCTCATTGGCTGAAAATATCAAGGTGCAGAATGGTGTAAAACTGAAACGGTCAAAGCCCTTGCGCTCCCCGCTGATCGTGTCGCCGCTGGTAATCGTCTTTAAGACTTTACTTGATTCCATAATGCGGGCGGATAAGTCGGAGAAAGTATTGGCCAGTCTTCCGTATATCTGCGCCTTCGCAAACTTATCGGCTTCCAGGTCTTGCAGCTCGATATTGCTTACATTAGCCCCACCTAGTAACTGCTCGATTGCGTAGATGAATACACTCTTGCCATTGTCGCCGCTCCCCGTCAGCATGAACGCCTTCTTCAATCGGGTATCAGGAACCATCGTGTAACCCATCATTTCCTCGGCCATTGGTATCGAATCCTCGGGCAATATATCCGTAAGGAACTCGTCAAACTTGGGGCAAGTGGCTTCCGGGTCAAAGGCTACGTTTAATTGTATGGTGGACAGGTATTCCGGCGTATGCTCATGCAGTTTATCCGCTCTCCAGTCGTACAGCCCGTTCTGTACATTAATGATCTCTTTATTCGGGTTGAGATCGTTTGGATTAACCAGGCGATAGGAGCGCAGGTAATACAAGGTTTCTTCGATGCGATTGCGCCGGGATTCATCTTTGAGTTTATCCTGGGCAATCTGCTGTAAGCGGTGCTGCACATTGGAGCGGTACACGCCATCCTCATACATATATAGCATCGTTCCATCATGGAATACCGGGTATTCGTGAGCGATCTCGTCTGCCAGCCGTTTAGGGATAAACGTATTTTTATCAAAGTAGCGGGCTACGTTTTTATCACGTATCGGCACAACATTGGATTTTTCTTCTTCGAGTTGTTCTGCATATTCTTCGTTGTAGGCCATTTACCGATTCCTCCGTTTCCTCACTCGTTCCAACTCTGCCTTTAATATCGAATTAAATGTGTCGTCAAGTTCTTCTGCATCTATTGGTGGGTTGTTTCGCTCATTCCAGGCGCAGACCAACTCATAAGCGACAGGCACATCTATATACTTTCTAAGCAGATAACCTGTAAGAGAAGCGGCAGTTTCGTTTCGGTTGCCATCCGCTACGCCTTGTAGCACCTTCACCCAATGCTCTTTGGTTTTGGCCTGTACCTCTCCGTTTGCACTAGGTTGCTGGGCCAATGTAATAAACCATTCCGGCAGCGGTGCAATCGGCACTTCACTAATATGGCTTGAAAGCTCGAACTGGTATTCGCCGCCATTCGGATGAACGCTCGGGGGCGCTACCACATACTTGCCACTACGCTGAATATCTATACCGGGGTATTCCTCTAATTTGGTGCGGGTTACTTGTTCATGGTGCTGAAAGTAGCGGTGCTTCCCTCCCGTAGGTGTAAGGACAGTTACGGTTTCCGGGAGCGGTTCATAATTCGCATGTTCTAAGCGTTCAATGGATTCTTCGCTTCCGTTTCGCACGTCCTCATCAATTATGAGAAGGCCACTGCCAGGGCCGCACGGGATTCCAATGTTTGCCCCAGAGTATTGCTCCCACCATGCTTTGATCTGCTCGTTATCAGTCGTTGCATCGTGCAGACCGTGAGCGGTGAGCGGGCGTTTCTCCCCTGGTACTAAGGGGAAAACAGGAAGGTTAAATGTATTGGCATACGCTAGGGCGCTGCGTAGAAATATTGTGTTTTCCTGCTTTTCTTGTGGTATAATAGCCATAGAATATTTTCCTCCAGTCCTCACGAAATGCGCCCCGGCACGGGCGTATTTTTTTGTCTTTCTTGCAGCTGTGCTTCTTCTTCACTGGCAAACCAGGCATCTATACTATGCTTATCTATCAATACTCTCCTGCCGACTTTCACGCCTGGCATTTCTCCCTGTCTCACCATCTGATACACCTTTTCGGTAGACAGCCCCAGGTACTCCGCTGCTTCTGCCGCTGTAATCGTTTTTCTTTCCATGTTTTCACCTCCTTTTATTATTTAAGCTTTGGCGTTCGTTATATTTATCACTTTGACCAAAAAAATTTCTTCAATTCCTACTCCTAAACCATCAGCTATCTTGTAAGCAACCTTTGGAGAAGGAGTGTATTCTTCATTTAATACTTGAGAAAGATAGGCTTGCGATATACCAATTTGTTTTGAGAAATTTCTTAGACTTTTTCCTTGTTTAGCGATTAACAGCCTGGTTTCCTTTGCGTTAATCAATTCAGTTTTAATCATGTCCACCCTCCTTAATAGGTACATACTCCTGAACGTTATATTTATCATAGCAAAAGCAGATATTGATTTCAATAGGTTTAGCGAAATTTTGATTGATATATTTATCGGAAGCATGTAAACTTTAGATAAATATGATTAAAGGAAGAGTTAATATGATTGGTGACGCAATTAAAAAAATAAGAAAAGAAAAAAACATTTCTATGCGGGAATTAGCAAGGCGAGCTGGAATCTCTCAAGCTTATTTATCTCAATTAGAGAAAGGGTTAAATAATAATCCTACTGGCGGTATGACAAAAAAGATTGCAGACGGCTTAGGTGTGAGTGCTTACGATCTTATGAATGAAGCTAATTTATTTAACATCGATGCTATTAATAAAATTCGAGCGGAAGAGTATCAGAAAGAAAAAGCTGCTGCCCCTGAAAAATTTGAGTTATATAAAATTGTTGATTATGAAGAGTTTGGGGTTGTTTTTGAAGGTGCAGGGCGAGAGTTCAATGAAGCAGAAAGTGAAGCGATAGCTGTAACCCTGCGTTACATTTTGCCTTTGTTGGAAAATAAAGTAGCTTCTCCTGAAACGATTATTAAAGAAGTCGATAAGCTTTTCTATAAGTTAGGAGGGCATTAGCATGGCTGGTAGCATCGAAGCTCGGGGCAATGGTTCCTACCGCTTAACGGTCAGCCTGGGGAAAGGCCCGGACGGGAAATACATTAAAAAACGGCGCACAGTAAAAGCCAAAAATAAAACGGAAGCAAAAAAGATGCTCTCTGCCTTTGTCACGGAAGTGGAATCCGGCCATTACATTGACCCTGCGAAAACCTTGTTTCAGGACTTTATCACGGACTGGCACGACAAGTACGCCAAAAAACACCTTTCTCCTAAAACGCTAGAAAATTATATGTATGTGGTTCGCAACTTCTTTCTTCCTGCCTTTGGCCACATGAAAATAAACGCCATCCACCCTATGCACGTTGTGAAGTACCTTGACCAGCTCGAGCAGGACGGCTCCCGCTTGGACGGAAAGTCGGGCGGGTTGTCTCCAGCCAGTATCATCTATCATCACCGGGTACTCCGCAACATATTCAGCAGGGCGGTAGAATGGGCCATGATTAATAGCAACCCCGTGCAGAACGTGAAGAAGCCGAAACAGACACAAGAGGACGTGGAAGTGTACACGCAAGCGGAAGTACAGCAGCTATTCCGTCTATTGGAACAAGAGCCGCTACATCAGCGGTTGATCGTGACCCTTGCTGTTACTGCCGGTTTACGCCGTGGGGAAATTCTGGGCTTACAATGGGAAGATATTAACCTAGAGATAGGCACGGTCACAGTTCGCCACTCCTTGCAGTTTAACCAGGGAGAAGGCTACGATCTCAAAGAGCCGAAAACGAAAACGTCTGCTCGTTCTGTTGTTCTCCCTCACTTTGTCACGGAGTTATTGAAAAGCCATCAGCGGGAGAGCCGGAAAAACAAGATCAAAGCGGCTGATCGTTGGGAAGGCGGGAAACATAACTTTGTATTCTCTACGTGGAATGGCAAGCCTATGTACCCCTCTGTGCCTGGCACATGGTGGCGGCGCTTTCTCCAGCGTAAAGGCTTTAAGCCTATTCGTTTCCACGGACTGCGGCACACAGCGGCCACTCTGCTCATTAATCAGGGCGTACATGCCAAAGTAATATCCGAACGCTTAGGCCACGCTGATATACAGACAACCATGAACGTGTACGGCAAGTATATTCAAGAAGCAGACCAGGAAGCAGCGAACAAACTAGATACGCTCTTTCAAAGCGACAAGCCCAGCTAATACAGCGGGCTTTTTTATATGCCATTTAGTTAGCTGAATAACATAAGTTAATTCATAAATTACATGAGTTATTCATAACTTTTTTTTAACTTATGAACGCTGTAACCCTTGCTATATAAGTATTCTACTCTCTAATTCATAACTTACATATCTTTTTAATATTCTTAGGGATTTATAATAAACAAAAGAGCGGACAACTGGAACTGGTTAGCATGGCTGGGGTTGCCCCAGGTACGCTATGGGGAAAATATGGGGAAAAATTCAGTGCAGTGTCGTTGTATTTCTTACATTGCATTAGTCTTAGTACACTACAACATGCACAGGAATAGGGTTGATTAGTGGCCATCTGTCTCAGTTTGTCATACTGTCTCCCTTTGACAGGGTGGAGGTCACTGGTTCGAGCCCAGTACGGGACACCATACATAATAAACTACAGCAGGAGCCTTTGGCTTCTGTTTTTTAATTTGCATAGCCCGGGCTGTTTATAGTCGCCACTTTCTTTGATACATCTATTACCTTACCCATTATTTTACAATAATTAGTGCACCTCATAAAATTTATGTATATTCTCGTGCCATCCTTTTGTATCCTCTGCTTTTATTAAACTGTTTCAGGGTATATCATGATAAACAAATACTGAAAGGAGGAATACGGATGAGTTCATCATCAATAGATAGTTCGAATTTCGTCGAGGTGTATTTTGACCCTTCCGCCATCCCGCTTTTTGAATTGAATGGGTTCCAGAGCGAAGGCACCTTCGAAGAGCATTCCAGCTACGTTAAAGCAGTAGTGTCTTCGGAGAATTGCGGTATTGAAGAAGCGGGGATCTACTTCTATCAGGAAAAAGCCAGGAACACCTCCGGAGGCAGCAAGACCATCTTTGTTCCTATGCGTTTTATTCTTACTGTAGTGGAGCATTCCGAATCAAGGGGGCCTATCGGCTATACGGATCCAAATACTCTTTAGCACAGTTAAAGGCAGAAAGCTGCGAGCTTCTGCCTTTTTACCGCAGAACGTATATATGCCGCCCAAGCTGAATAATTTCTTCATTCTCAGGAAAATAAACCCGCTCAAACGTCGGATGAAAACCGCTGTCCTGCATGGAGTGTATATCGGCGACCCATCCCCCTTCCCCCGGCCAAACAAGGCAATGCAGCATGTGCCCTTCACTACAAATGATTACCTGCACCTGGCGAATATGCCGGTCAATATAAACAACCCCCATGGCGTATATCCCCCCTTAATGACAATATACCCATTCGAGGCGAATCAAGACTTATTTCCCTATTAATTATTTAATATTTTTTCGAGTCAAAAAAAGCGCCGCAGCGGGCGCTTCTTCGTTCTATAATCCCAGGATATCGCCGAATGTATTTTGAAGATGGTTCCGGACGATATCCATATCGAATTCTTTTTCTTCTTCCCGGCTGTACATTCTGCCATTCTGGACGTATATGACATCGAGCTCTTTCGTCGTATCATCTGTACTCTGCGTTACTTCAATGTGACAATTGTCGTCGTCTGTGCGGGTTTCAAAAAGCAATTCACGATTATCGATGGTCATATAGCTGCGGTGCTTCGAACCATAGCTGCTGAACGAATCGTTTTTCACTTCACCGATCTCTTTGTTCAAATTATTAAAGTACTTGGCAATTTCCCAGTTTACTTCGTTCATAATGTTTGCGTCTTCATTTACTTCCAGGTATTCAACTGCTTTAGCTACGAACTCATCTTCGAAACTCATTGCCATCACCCTCTTCTTTAAAGTAATTCCCCATTCTACAGGTTATACGGCTTCTCCACTACTGCAGCAGAAAAATTATGTAAAAAATATTTATTAAAAAAGAGTTATGTTAACTGCTCATAAAAACAGTTAACATAATTTATTTCACTTCTACTACATACACACCAGCATCAACATATCGGATCAGCATCAACTGTCCATTGCCCACCATCGAATCAATAGTTTTTAACGCAAAAGAACTGTCAATGCTGTTTCTATCTTTTAATATAGCGGCGACATCTTTATTAGTCAGTGGCTTTTCATTGTCCTGAATAATATTTTTTATTGTTTTTGCCCCTCTGGTTTGTAATATAATGTTCACCCCTTTGTTTATCACTAATATTCTATTTCCGAAAAGTCTGCAGGGTAATCCTCAAATTACAACTATTTTTGAATCCACGGGTGCAAAATTACTGGTCGCTCTCATGCAAATGATTTTCTTTTTTCTGTTTGACCTGTAATTTCCCTCTTCGTATTGCTTCCGTTATAACTAAACAGAGCGCTCCGGCCAAGACATGAATGAGTGCCCATACATAGCTTTGCAGTACGAGGCCGACAATAATTCCGAGGCCGATATTCCATATCCCGATAATGAGCCAGAATAGAATAAAATAACTGTTTATTGTTCTTCGTTTCATGTCTGACATCCTTTAATGTTTTTCTACAAATTACCATATTTATGTGTAAAAGTCATTTTTCATGTTTTTGACAGCGTTATCATCCCTATTGCACATCCGTCATGTTACACTATTCTTATCCTGAAAAAAAGAGGTGCTCAGATGAAACAAATGCAGTTAGGCAGCAGTTCTCTTCACGTATCCAATATAGCACTCGGGTGTATGCGCATGAATGAGCTTTCTATCGATGATGCTGAAAAAGTTTTCCGCACTGCTCTTGAGGCAGGGGTGAACTTTTTTGATCATGCCGACATTTACGGCGGCGGCGATTCTGAAGACATTTTTGCCAGAGCGGCCGGCATGAACGATGACCTCCGTGAAAAAGTGATTCTTCAGTCCAAAGCCGGCATCCGTGGGAATTCTTTCGATTTTTCCAAGTCCCATATCTTAAAAACCGTCGATGAAAGCCTGAAGCGCCTTAAGACAGATTATCTGGATGTACTGCTTCTTCACCGTCCCGATGCGCTTATGGAGCCCGAAGAAGTCGCGGAAGCGTTCGACAATCTCCAGGCCTCCGGTAAAGTCCGGCATTTTGGTGTCAGCAACCAGCATCCAATGCAGGTTGAGCTTTTAAAGCAGCACGTTAAGCAGGACCTGATTGCCAACCAGCTGCAGTTCGGTTTGATGCACTCCCTCATGATAGACCAGGGACTGAATGTAAATATGAAAAACGATGCCGCAGTGATGCGTGAAGGCGGGCTGCTTGAGTACAGTCAGTTGAACAGTATGACTGTTCAGGCCTGGTCTCCTTTTCAGTACGGCATGATGGAAGGCGTTTTTGTCGGCAATGACAAATTTCCGGAAGTAAACAAAAAACTCAGCGAATTGGCCAAGCGCTACGACATTACTGAATCTGCGGTAGCGGCTGCCTGGATTCTTCGTCATCCGGCCCGCATCCAAACCATTGTCGGAACGATGAATCCAGAACGACTGGCAGGTATCGCCAAAGCTTCTGAGATCACTCTGACACGTGAAGAATGGTATGATCTCTATCAGACAGCCGGCAATGAACTCCCATAACAATAAAGACCCCTTTTCCTTTATTCAGGGAAAAGGGGTCTTTCTTTATGCTTTCGCTGCTTCTGTGCTTTCTTTTTCTTTATTCTTCCTGATCTTTTTAATATTAAATCGCATTACGATCATAGCCGCCAGGGCGACTACTAGAAGAATATTAAACAGGTAGAACGATAAGACGTAGCTTCCTGTTGCCGAAACGATGCTCGAAACAGCTGTCGGCCCGGCCACACCGGCAAGAGCCCAGGCAGTTAAAAGGAATCCGTGAATGGCTCCGAGCTGTCTCGTCCCAAACAGGTCACCGATATAAGCCGGTAGACAGGCGAAGCCGCCACCGTAACACGTAATAATAATGAATAAGAGAATTGCGAGCAGCACAACGTTAGTCGTTAACGGCAGTAGGAAAAAGGCAACAATCTGAATGAGAAAGAACAGCGTAAACGTGTTCGTTCTTCCAAGATAGTCCGAGAGTGACGCCCAGACAATTCTTCCACCTCCGTTGAAAAAGCCCATTACGCCGACGATGGTAGCTGCTACAGCTGCGCTTGTTCCAGTGATGGACTGAGTCATGTTTGATGCGACTGCAAGCAGCATGATACCCGATGAAATGTTAATAAACATCACGAGCCACAGCAGGTAAAAACGCATCGTCCGGAGTGCTTCTTTGGCTGAAAGCTGTGCCAGGTCTCCGCCTTTTTGATTTGTTTTAAGGTCTTCCTTCTTATAGCCTTTAGGCATCCAGTCCTTCGGCGGCTTCTTCATATAGCTTGCCCCCGCAAGCATAAGAATGAAGTACGAAGCGCCCAGAATATAAAATGCCCCCGGTATTGATACTGCGTTCATGAGCCATTCAGCTACGGGACTTGTAATCAGCGCCCCGGCGCCAAATCCCATAACTGCCATGCCAGTAGCCATCCCTCTGCGGTCCGGAAACCACATAACTAGCGTAGAAACCGGGGATATGTACCCGATACCAAGACCAATGCCGCCGAGAACACCATAAGAACCAATAAATAATGGCAGACTTTCAAGCTGGACCGCAAGTCCGGCCCCCATTGTCCCGGCACCAAACAGCACGGCTGCAATGGCAGCTGAGATTCTCGGCCCGTATTTTTCCACAAAAAAACCTAGTGAAGCGGCCGACATCCCCAAGAAGAAAATTGCAATGGTGAATGCGAGTGTTACGTCGGAAATGTTCCAGCCAAGTGACTCATTCAGCGGGTTCTGGTACACACTGTACGCATATACTGAACCAATCGATAAATGAATCGCTACAGCTGATAAAGCCATCAACCAACGATTTCGATCTGCTTCCATAATTAGTAAGTCCCCCTTCTGTAATAATACAATCCTCTCATTCCCTCTGAGTATGCATTCAAACGGTCATTCCCAAAAAAATTGTAAAAATTATTTCTTAAGAATTGCTTTAAAATAACGAAAAAAAGCACCCGGATGGATGCTTATACTTCGTCGGCATAGACATTATCCAAACGGACGCTTTTTCCAGTTCTGCTGCTTTCATAAACAGCTTCAATAATCCGAGTGACCCTCAAAGCCTGCTCAGGCTCAACGACAACCTCAGCCTGCCCCAGACATGCCTCTATGAAATTCTTTGCTTGCAGCACATCTTCACGCTCATAGTTTGTTAAGTGCGGCTCCGTACTCATCATCGAACCGAATTTTGACTGGTAAAGCTCGAGCGGAAAGACCTGGAGTCCTCCATCCACCCCGGAAATACTTAATTCTTCTTTATCTTCTTTTATATTCGCTGCCCAGGATGACTCCAAGAGCAGCGTCATACCATTTTCAAACGTAATATAGCCAGTCACATGGTCCTCCACGGAAAAGCTTTCAGCATCGATCGCTCCCCATTCATTAATCTGGCCAGGAGTTTTACTCAGACGGTCGTATGTTCTTCCGTTCACTTCTACCGGCTGTGGGTCATCCAGAAGCCAGAGAGCCAAATCCAGCAGATGACAGCCGTAATCAATCAGACTGCCTCCGCCCTGAAGTTCTTTATTCGTAAACACGCCCCACCCGGGCACCTTCCGTCTTCGCATCGCCTGAAGGCGTACAACCAGTGGATCGCCAATTTCGCCCTCCTGCACCATCTGTCTCGCCGTACGGGACTCCTGCATGTAACGGTAATGATAACCAATCGTTAACACAGCCCCTGAACGCCTGGATGCGTCAATCATGTCTCTGCATTCAGCGGTGGTCATCGCCATCGGCTTTTCACAGAGCACGTGCACTCCGGCTTCCAGGGCCTGCACGGCAAGTTCTGCATGAAATTTGTTTGGTGTACAAATGATGACTGCTTCAACGTGGGCGAGCAATTCTTCTACAGTGCCGTATACAGCGGGAATATCAAATTCTTCCGCAGCCGCTCCTGCTTTACTGAGATCTGTATCAAAAACAGCGGCTACGTGAGCATCTTCAATTTGCTGAAAAGCGGGAAGGTGTCTCCCGCGGGCAATGCCGCCTGCACCAATAATGCCTATCTGAAGCTTTCCCATTAGTCCTTTCCCTCCGTATCTTTACCCGAGATGGCTTCCAGAGGCCTGGCATTACCATAAACAGGTACTGGTGTATTTTTCGGGGCCGACCACCGGACAGCATTTTTAATCACCGTTTGAATGTCTTTGTTGTAGTAGGTTGGATACGTTTCATGTCCTGGACGGAAATAAAATATCTTTCCCCGTCCCCGGGTGAACGTTGCGCCGCTGCGAAATACTTCTCCGCCCTCAAACCAGCTGATAAACACGAGTTCATCCGGTGCGGGAATATCAAAGTGTTCGCCGTACATTTCCTCTTTCGGCATTTCAATATACTCTCCGATCCCTTCAGTAATCGGATGGCCAGGCTCTACGACCCAGAGACGTTCACGCTCGTCTGCTTCCCGCCACTTCAGGTCACAGCCTGTTCCCATCAACATTCGGAATATTTTTGACAGATGGCCCGAGTGAAGCACAATCAGCCCCATCCCGTCCAGTACGCGAGCCTGAATACGTTTGACAACGACATCCTCTACTTCGTCATGGGCAATATGGCCCCACCATAAAAGCACATCGGTGCCGTTTAACACTTCCTCTGTCAGTCCATGCTCCGGTTCATCGAGTGTTGCTGTGCGTACAACGTCTGCCTCTTCCCCCAGAAAGTCAGCCAATGCACCGTGAATCCCCTTCGGGTACACCTCTTTAACGTCCGGATTCTTGTTTTCGTGCCTGTTTTCGTTCCATACGGTAATGTTCATGCCGTACCTCCTTTAGTCGTTAAACGCTTACTGAATGCGTTACCAAAACCATTTAAATATTTTTAATTCGATTCGGAATCATTAAACCGCTTCCATTTCATAGTAATCCAAAACGTTTCGGATCGCAATCTTCAATTACTTTTTTATTAAAACAGGCAAAAGCCTTTTCGGGCTTTTGCCTGTAAGTCAGGACATTTTTAACGGCGATGTATGGGCATAAATTTTCTTATATGCCTGAAATGATTGTTCATATATCAGTGACTGATCAGGATCCGGGTAAAACGTTTCGCTTTCTTTGACAAACGTTTTTTTGCACTCCTCAAGCGTAGCAAACCATCCTGTACCGTAGGCTGCAAGCATTGCGGCCCCCAGTCCCGGCCCCTGTTCGTGAGCGAGCTTGCGCACAGGGCATCCGAAAGCATCCGCCTGCATCTGAAGCCAGAAGGAGCTTTTCGCTCCCCCTCCAATGGACACAAGGGAATCTATCTGAAAGCCCTGCTGAAGGATGATTTCGTGAGACTCCTTTAGAGAATAAGTGATCCCTTCCATCACAGCCCGGACAATATGGCCTCTCGTATGACGGATATCGAGGCCAATAAAGCTGCCCCTGATCCCTGCGTCCATATACGGCGTTCTTTCACCGGTCAAAAACGGGGTGAACAACAATTGATCTGCCCCTGCAGGCACCTGTGATGCCCGTTCAACGAGCTGTTCAATCGTTTCGTCAAAAAACAGGTTGTCCTTTACCCACTGCAGGCTGTTCCCGGCGGACAGAGTGACTCCCATATAATAATACTGGTCCTTTGACGCGTGATTAAAATAATGCAGACGTCCATCCGGAACCGCTTCGCCGTGATCCGGCACCAGAAGCACTCCGGAAGTCCCTATGCTTAAAAGGCCTTCCCCCGGTTCTGTGATTCCGCTTCCTAAGGCACCGCAGGCGTTATCAGCCCCGCCGGCTATAACGTTCACTCCTTCATGCAGTCCCGTCTGTGCTGCCGCCTCCTTCGTCAGGCTTCCCGCGCTTTCATGGGACTCAATCAGCGGAGGGCAGAACGAGGCGGAGAGATTAAAGCCTTCCCGCATCGTACGGCTCCAAGTTTTGCTTTTCACATCCAATAGAAGCGTCCCGGCAGCATCGGAGAGTTCCATCTGTATACTGCCTGTCAGCTGGTACCGCACGTAGTCTTTTGGCAGTAGAAAAGATGCTGCTCTGCTCCAGACATCCGGCTCATTTTCCTGCACCCAGAGCATTTTCGGAAGAGTAAAGCCCTCGAGAACTGTATTCTGTGTTGCCTCAATCAGCTCGTTCTCCCCGATCGTGCGGCGAATCGTTTCGCATTGCTCCGACGTTCTTGTGTCATTCCAGAGTATAGCTGGGCGCAGCGGGCGGCCGCTGTCGTCCAGGAGCACCAGGCCGTGCATCTGCCCGGAGAAGCTGAGACTTTCCACTTCCTCTGCCTTTATTCCTGTCTCCTCGAGCAGTGCCTGAATCGATGCTTTCGTCTGCTCCACCCATTCATCTGGGTTCTGCTCAGAATGCCCTGCTGCCGGCTGCTGGACAGACAGTGATTTTGATACAGAGGCTGTCACATCCCCATTCCGGTTCACAAGCAGGGATTTCACTGCACTCGTTCCTAAATCGACCCCTATTACGTATGTCATGCCAGCACCTCTTTGCTTAAACTTTTACTTTATTGTTAGCGTTTAAAATATACTGATTCAGTTTTGCCTTAATAAGCTCCTGTTTACCCGACTGATGTTCGATCGGCTCCTGGAGTTCAAGTGCATAGGCTTCGAGTTCTTTAAAGTTTGTTTTCCCGGCAAGAATATCGCTTCCCACGCCTTTGTCAAAGCTGCTGTAGCGTTCATCCACGATGTTTTCAAATACACGGTCTTCGATTAGCTGGGAGGCTGCCTTCAACCCATACGCAAAGGTGTCCATTCCCGCAATGTGCGCATGGAACAGATCTTCCGGTTTATGGGATGGACGCCGTACCTTGGCATCAAAGTTTAAGCCGCCTGTACCGAGGCCGTCATTTTTCAGAATTTCGTACATCGCGAGGGTGGCATCGTAAATATCAGTTGGGAACTCGTCGGTGTCCCAGCCGAGCAGCAGGTCACCCTGGTTTGCATCCACCGAGCCGAGAATGCCCATTTCTCTCGCATAGCGGAGCTCGTGTTCAAACGTATGGCCGGCGAGCGTGGCGTGGTTGGATTCGATGTTCATTTTAAAATGGCTGTCGAGATCATATTTTTGCAGGAACGCATAGGCGGTAGCTACATCAAAGTCGTACTGGTGCTTCATCGGCTCACGTGGCTTAGGCTCGATCAGCATCTGTCCTTCAAAGCCTATTTCTTTCGCATAATCCACGGCCATGTGATAAAAACGTGCCAGGTTATCCATTTCGCGCTTCATATCGGTATTGAGCAGGGTCTCGTACCCTTCGCGACCGCCCCAGAATACGTAGTTTTCTGCACCAAGCTCTTTAGCTACCTCAAGCTGCTTCTTTACTTTAGCTGCGGCATAGGCATAAACATCCGCATTGTTTGTCGTCGCTGCCCCGTGCATAAACCGGCGGTCCACAAACATATTCGCCGTATTCCAAAGAAGACCGATGCCATGTTCTTTCATATTATCCTTAAGCATCGCAGTAATTGTATCGATATTTTGATACGTTTCTTTTAAGGAATTACCTTCCGGTGCAATATCAATATCATGGAATGCAAACCGGCTGATTCCCAGCTTATTTAGAAGTTCAAAGTTTGCTTCCACCCGTGCTTTTGCGAGATCCATACCGCTGTATTTCTGATAGGAACGCTCCATCGTCGGACCGCCAAACGGATCCTCCCCGCCGAAAGTATGTGTATGCCAGTAGGCTACTGAAAAACGGAGCCATTCATCCATCGATTTCCCCATGACAGTTGCGTCCTTGTCATAGTGCTTAAAAGAAAAGTCATTGGCCGAAGCGGCACCCTCGAAGTTGATAGTTGGTACGTTGTTAAATACAGTCATAATGCATCCTCCTAATTGTTAGTTAAAATCATTACTGTGGTGTATCAGCCTTTAACAGCGCTTGAAGAGATACCCTCCACCACTTTGTTGCTGAAAAACAGAAAAGCCAGTAAAACCGGAATGATACTGATAACAAGTGTTGCCCCGATGGAACCCCAATCTGTCATATACTGCCCGATGAAATTCTGAATACCGACGGTCAGCGTCTTGTATTCATCCGAGCTGATAAATGTATTCACAAACACGAATTCGTTCCAGTTGTAGATCATATTAATGATTACAGTGGTAGACATTACCGGCGTTGTCATCGGCAAAATGATCGTGAAAAACAACCGGTTAATCGAAGAGCCGTCCATCACTGCCGCTTCTTCAATTTCTCTTGGCAGAGTATAATAGAAGCCGAGCAGAATCATAATCGTAATCGGTAGATTGTACGTTGTGTATGTGAGAACAATTGATAATGGGTTATCGATTAAGTTCACGCTGAGAAACATACTGAACAAAGGAATAAGCGCAGAATGAATAGGGATCATCAATCCAACCATAAACAGTCCCAGCACAAATTTATTCAATTTCCAGTTCATGCGTGTAATCGCAAATGTTGCCATACTGGCAAAAAGTACTGTAAGTACAATAGCCAGCCCGGTAATCCACACACTGTTGAAAAAGTACAGCCCTATACCGCCCTGCCAGACGTTCAGGTAATTTCCAAACTGCGGATCATTCGGCAGCGCAAACGGGGAACCTGAAAAGGTCTGGGCATTATCTTTAAGAGAAAACAATACCAGCCACAGCAGCGGAAAGATCTGAAAAGCTGCTACCAGTGCCAAACATGTGTATAACAAAATATATCCAATTCGACCCATAACGTTCACCTCATTTCAACTAGTACTGAATATCTTCTTTGGATGCAGTTAATTTTCTGATGATAACCGTAACGACGAGTGTGATAATCAGCAGTAAAAAGCCGATGGCACTGCCGTAACCGAAGTTATTCGTACTAAAAGCAAGATCATACATGTACGATGCCATTACTTCACTCGAACCACTCGGTCCCCCGCCGGTCATTACGTAGATCAGATCGAAATATTTCAGCGACCCGACGATGGCCAGGACAATGGTTACTTTTACTACACCCATGATTAAAGGAAGCTTAATTTTGTAGGCAATCTGCATTGGGTTCGCTCCGTCAATTCTTGCTGATTCAATCAAGGATTCCGGAATATTTTTCAATGCAGCATAGTATATAAGGATATAAAAGCCTGCGTACTGCCAGAGAATCGGTATGAATATGGCGTACAGCACGACATCCGGGTTCGCCAGCCACGACGGCGGATTTTCAATGCCAATACCGCGGAGAATCGTATTCAGGATTCCGTTTGCCGGGTTGTACACTTTAATCCACAGCTGTGCGATCGCGACAGATGACAAAAGCATCGGAATCAAATAAATTTTTCTTAATAAATCCGCACCTTTGATTTTGGAAGCCAAAATCATGGATACAGCCAGGTAAACCACCAGGCTTAAGGTTGAAAATAAAGCCAGCAGCAGAGAGTGCCATGCACTGTCCCAAAAATCCCCGTCCTGAATGGCATTGATGTAGTTTTCCATGCCAATAAAAGTCATTGACCCGATACCGTTCCAGTCCATGAGGCCGTAATAGCCAGTCAGTATGAGTGGAACTATAATAAGTACGGCAATGAGAAATAAAGCTGGGAATATGTAAAGCGTAATCATGAGTTTATTCGACATAACTTTATTCATTTCACTTGCCCCCAAGCTCTGCATTTACGTCCATAATGCATTCATGAATGATATAAAGGGCAAACCCTGAAGGAATGCCCTTTATTCATTTTTTTATTTACTCGTCTTCTTCTATTGCTTCGTCATGCATTTCAGCAAATTCCTCCGGCGTAATTTCTTCACCGAATAATGATTGAATGGCTGTCAGGTGAGTTTCGGCAACATCCGGGCTCATCTGTACATCCGCAAACAACGTCAGGTTGTCAGCATTGTTTAAATCTTCGAGTACTTCGAGGTACATATCAGGAAGGTCCACGTTATCCGTATTTACTTTCGTAGCTGGAATAACGCCCGCATCACTGACGGATTTTTCGCCCCACTCTTCAGAGAAGTACTTAACAAAATCTTTAGACTCTTCTTTTACGTCAGACTCTTCAGAAACAAACAGCCCTACGCCAGGTCCGCCTACATAGCTGTTCTGATTGCCTTTACCTTCTACTGTTGGGAAGTCGAAATAGTCAACTGCATCCCGGAAATCCTGCGAAACACTTTCATCCGTTGTATAGTTCGGAAGATCCCATGTAGCAATTAAATACATTGCTGCCTGTTCACTCATAAACATGCTTTTTGCTTCCTGGTCGGAAAGGCCGTTAAATCCTTGAGTGAAAGCTCCGCTTGAAGCCAGGTTCTGTGTTTTTTCCGCCGCATTTACCAATGGTTCTTCCGTAAAGGATGCTTCTCCATTGATTGCCTGGTCTAATAGATTGTCTTCACCAAGCCGGTCTGCCATATACATGTACCAGAGTGAGCCGGTCCAACGATCCTGGTTGCCCAGCGCAATCGGAGCCACGTCGTTTTCCTGAAGCGTGCTTACAATTTCTTCAAGCTCTTCGTATGTTTCTGGTTCTTCTAAATTGTATTCATCAAATATCGCACTGTTATAGAAAACCTGGGCTACGTTCAGTTCGAGCGGCAGTCCATAAGTACTTCCGTCCATTTCATACGCTTCCGTAGTACCTTCCACGTATGAATCACGCAGGCCGTCCTCATCAAGCACATCATCGAGCGGCGCAAACATTTCACCGTCAACGTAAGGCTCAAGGAAACCGCCCGGCCATGTCATGCCCACATCCGGCAGTTCACCCGATGTAGAAGTTACCTGCAGCTTTTCCTTGTACTGCTCATTACTCAGCACCTCGAGTTCCACCGTAGTATCCGGATTCTGCTCTTCATAATCAGCTATGATGTCGTTTACAATATCGTAATGGTCCTTTGAGCTTCCCTCTGGCCATAAGTGCATAAATTCAATCGTTTTTTGCTCCCCGTCCCCGCCGCCGTCGCCAGAGCCTGAAGATTCCGAGTTACAGCCTGTCATTACCATCGCTGTTGCACAACCTGCCGCCAGAAACGTAACCGCTTTCATCTTTTTCATAATTTCCTCCCCCTTTTCTTAATATTAAGGTAACACCCCCTACATCATTTGTCCAGTAAACAAACTAAGTTTTTATAATTTTTCTGAAAATATTTTTATTAACCACGGTAGCAACAAACGCCGTGGCGCTTATGCCAAATATGAATCCGAGTGCCGGCACCATGTAAAAAATAACCCCCAGAAGACACAAGCTTAACGTTAAAAAGAATAAGTGACCGGGATTAGTCAGCATAATAAAAAATGCATTTTTTAAAACATTCCTTAGTTTATCGTCAAAATGAGCAAACGATGGAAACAGATACAAAAGAAAAACAAATACAAAAAGGATATAAACAAATAGCGGTATGTGCAGCCAGTTCAGCGTATCGCTTGCCGCTATGAACTGAATATCGAGAAAAACAAGCACAAGTAAAAAAAGGACTACCGCCCCAAGTTTATTGGACTGAATAAATTCCTGCTTATATACCTTCCAGAAATAAGAAAAAACCGGCAGATCCCTTTCTCCGCTCACCCATTTCCGCACTACTGCAAACAAAGCATTTGTAGCCGGAAATACGCCTGCGACTACAGCGCCCATCAGCGTAAAAAACACCCAGAGCACCTGCACATAGGCAAAATTCATCACCCATGTAAGCGCTTGATAAATTTTACTGTTCATTATCGGACAAACTCCTTTCCATGCTTATACAACTGTGACTTTGCTGGTTGAAAAAAATGTTTCAATTGAAAAAGCCGCAGAGCCCAGCGCGCATGAATAAATGCTGTTTTCGGAAAAGGATAACGTGAAAGAGTCCCGGAATTCCTCGTGAAGCCGCTGCTGAAACACTCTTTCGATAGGGTTGCGAAGCCACTGCTCCAATTCTGCAAAACGGTTGCCTATAATAATTTTTTCCGGGTTGAATATGTTGATAATATTCGTAAGTCCAATACCAATATATTCCCCTACCTGGTCAAAAGCGTTCAGCACTTCCAGGTTTCTTTCCTTTGCCTTTGCGATCAGGCATTCGGTCGTTACTTCTTCCCGGTCTGAAAAGAGATGGGCTGTCTTTTCCACCAGAGCGCCTTCTGAGCTGTACAGCTCCCAGCAGCCTTTATTGCCGCACCGGCATTTCCTTCCATTTGGTTCAATGGTGAAGTGACCGACTTCGCCTGAGATACCGCTGCCGCCTTTGTATAATTGGTCATTAATAAAAATCCCGGCGCCGACACCGATACCAATACTTACATAGATAAAGTTCGAAACGCCCTGGCCGGCTCCGTAACGTTTTTCCCCGTGCGAACCAGCCTTTGCTTCATTTTCAATGAATACCGGCAGTTCGTATTTTCTCTCCAGATGCTGTTTTAAATGCACATTTTTCCACTCCAGGTTTGGGGCGAACAAAATGGTCCCTTCGTTATCGATCAGCCCCGGCACACCTACACCGATTCCCACTATCCCATAGGCACTTTTCGGCGCCTGTTCCGTAAGGTCCTCAATGACTTCCTCCACCTTATTAAACACAGCCCCTTCATCAATGGAAATCAGCGGTTCATTAATTTTAGCAACGATCGCTCCCTGCAGATCTGTCAGTATACCGAGAACATAATTTACTCCAAGATCAATTCCAATAGCATAGCCGGCTTTATTATTAAAAAACAGCATCGTCGGCTTTCTTCCTCCATTGGAAAGCCCTGCCCCCATCTCCTCCACAAGTCTGCCCTCCAGCAGGTCGGCTATCAGACTTGAAACTGTAGCTTTATTCAGTCCGGTATCTTTAGAAATCTGCGCCCTCGAAATTGGGCTTTTCTGCTGAACGGTCGTCAGCACAATTGATTTATTTATTTGCTTTACCAGAGTTTGGTCTCCCGTGCGCATATTATCTTCTCCTACGTCTCAATTTTGTTCGGTTTACGTACATAATAGCATATATTTTCTTTTGGTTATTATATAGTTTTTTAATTAAACAAAGTTATGGGTATCTATTCGCAATAATTTATGTTTTCATCCACTTTTTCGCTTTAAAACAAATTGATAGTTGAGCAGAATCAGGAATTAAGTTATATTTAGTTTATTGCTTATACAATCTATTTTGAAAGCGTTACCAATTTAAGGAGGCTACTTTCGTGAATGATCAAATTACTAACCCAATTTTGGCTGGTTTTAACCCTGACCCGAGTATTTGCAGGGCTGGAGAGAATTATTATATTGCTACTTCCACGTTTGAATGGTTCCCCGGGGTGCAGATTCATCACTCAAAGGATTTAAAAAACTGGGAAGTCGTCAAACATCCTCTCGAGCGGACCTCCCAGCTGAATATGGCTGGTAATCCGGACTCAGGCGGCGTCTGGGCGCCCGCTCTTTCCTGGCACGATAATCAGTTCTGGCTTATTTATTCAGATATTAAACAAATCGACGGCATCTGGAAGGACGGCCATAATTACCTCGTCACCTGCGATACGATTGACGGTGAATGGAGCGACCCTGTGTATTTGAACAGCTCCGGCTTTGATCCTTCCCTCTATCATGACGACGACGGCAGAAAATACCTGCTGAATATGGTCTGGGATTACCGGCCGGGCAATCACCGCTTTTACGGTATTGCTCTGCAGGAATACGACGCTGAAGCAGAAAAGCTGATCGGTGAGCGGCAGATTATTTTCACCGGTACAGATATCAAGCTGACCGAGGGACCACATATATATAAAGTTAATGGATGGTATTATCTGCTTACAGCAGAAGGCGGCACTACCTTTGACCACGCAGCTACCATTGCACGGTCCAAATCACTATTCGGCCCTTACGAGGTCCACCCGGAAAACCCGTTTATTACGTCCTGGCCCTATCCGAGAAACCCTCTGCAGAAAGCGGGGCACGGCTCTCTTGTAGAAACACAGAACGGCGAATGGTATTTTGTACACCTGACCGGCCGGCCGTTAAAAGAGGCACAAAAACCTTTATTGGATCCGCGGGGCTTCTGCCCTCTCGGAAGAGAAACCGCCATTCAAAAGGTTTATTGGGAAAAAGAATGGCCTTACATAGCCGGCGGCAATGAACCTTCGCTATACGTGGAGGGCCCTGGTCTTTCGGAGGAGCCACAGCAATCAGCGTCTCCTGTTTACAGTCATTTTAACACCGGTAATTTGGATAAGAGCTTCCAGACACTGCGGATCCCTTTAGAAGAAAATACGTTATCGTTTAAAGACCGCCCAGGCTATTTGCGGCTGTACGGTAAAGACTCCCTGACGTCCAAATTCACCCAGGCATTTGTCGCAAGAAGGTGGCAGCACTTTTATTTTGATGCTGAAACCGCCGTTCAGTTTGATCCGGATCATTTTCAGCAGTCCGCAGGCATGGTCTGCTATTACAATACGCAAAACTGGGTTTATTTTTACATTACCCACGATGAAAGTAAAGGAAGGATTTTAACCCTTCTAGCTAATGACCATTATCAGTTTGACACGCCGCTTGGAGACAGCGATATTGAAATTGATCGCAATGTAGAAACGATTTATCTTAAAGTCTCTGTCCGTATGGACAAGTACTGGTTCTCCTATTCTTTTGATGGGAACACTTGGACTGCGGTGGATATTTCTTTTCCTGCCGCTAAACTATCGGATGACCATATCCAGGGCGATGGCTTTTTTACAGGCGCTTTTGTCGGTATGCAGTGCCAGGACAGTTTTTCTTCCAAGCCTGCAGATTTTGAATACTTTCATTATGTTCCTAAAGAAGAAAACGAAGCATAAAATACAGAAGGCCCGGACTGCACTAATGGCAGCCGGGCCTCTTTTTTTATACTCTTACTTTTTTAATCCCATCTCTATCTCTTCAAGCGTTTTCCCTTTCGTTTCAGGGACAAATTTCCATACGAACAAAGCAGACAATATGCTCATGAGACCGTAAAATCCGTACGTTAATCCACCGCTGAACTCAATCATGGCTGGATACGTGGAAGAAATAAAATAGTTAGCTGCCCACTGGGCTGCCACCGCAATAGCGAGAGCCTGACCGCGGATTTTGTTCGGGAATATTTCGGATAAAAGCACCCATACCACTGGTCCCCACGACATCATAAAGGAAGCCGTATAGATGATAATAAATACAAGCGTCGCTATACCAATTGTGCCGGTAAAAGCGAGAGCCGAAACACCAAACATGCCTATGGTCATTCCAATAGAGCCGATAATCAGCAGTGGCTTACGACCGAATTTGTCTACTGTCATGATAGCAATGACTGTAAATATTAAATTGACGGCCCCCATAATAATGGTCTGGAATAACGAAGCGTCCCTTGCCGCTCCCATGCTTTCAAATATTCTCGGGGCATAATACAGCGCAACGTTAATGCCGACAAACTGCTGAAAAATCGACAGGAGAATACCAATAATAATAATCAGCTTTCCGTAGGCGAACAATTTTTCTTTTCTTTTATCAAATGACTGATTAATTTCATAGAATGTAGCCTTAGCCATCGTCTGATCATAGATCCTGGATAAAATCTTCATGGCTTTGTCGTCCCGGTTTTTGGAAACCAAATAACGCGGCGTCTCCGGCACTGTTAGCATGAACAGTAAAAACAAAGCAGCTGGAATCGCTTCCGAAGCAAACATATACCTCCAGCCGAGAGCATCCACCCATTCCGCTGTTTGTCCGCGGGCAATCCCCCAGTTGACAAAGTATACGACAAACTGACCGAAAATAATCGCAAACTGGTTGAGGGAGACAAGCCTCCCGCGAATATTGGGTGGAGCCATTTCACCAATATACATCGGCGCAACCGCTGAGGCCAGCCCCACTCCGATACCGCCGATAATACGGTAAATATTAAATACAACTAAGAGAGCGATCGAAGGCTCCCCGGCAGTAAAGAATAACAGCTCCGGGTAGGCTGAACCCAATGCGGAAAGAAGAAACAAAACCGCTGCTATAACTAACGTGAATTTTCTTCCAATACGATTTGCCAAAAAACCTGAAATCAAACCCCCGATAATACAACCGATAAGTGCGCTTGAAACGGTAATTCCGTGAATAAACGGACTCAGATTCAGGCTTTCAGCGAAATAGGTCTGCAGTGACCCCTCCGCTCCGGAAATCACGGCCGTATCATAACCAAACAATAAGCCGCCAAGTGTAGCTACCATGGTAACTAATACTACATACATCGTTCGTTTAGAATTCATATACTTGAGTAGACGTGCTACTCTTCCCTCCTTCCTCTATGTAAGCGATCACAAACCACATTAACATTCTTTGTTTGTTTAATCAATAAACTTTATTAAGCGGACAAAGATCCTTAAGGACGGCTGCTTCCATTTCTATACTGAAATTTATTTTTTAATTAAGCGAATAAAAATCTATTCCGAACTAAAAAAGACGTTCCTTCACAGGCTTATCCGGGAATGTGTATAAGTAGCCAATTTATGAGGAGGAAATCAATAGTGAGTCTTTTTTCATCTATTAAAAAACGAGTGACCGACGCAAAAGAAAACGGAGTAACCATTCCAGTAACGGAAAAAATGTTTTTGAAGGTACTTCAGGTTAAAAAAATGGACAATGTGGATATTTCCGCCGTTCATATCCAGGACCAGGTCCTGCGTATTGAAGGCGTTAAAAATGACAGCAGCCAGAGCCGCTTCAGTATGCTGCTGGAACCTTCCCACGCTTCAGAGCGGACCCTTTACTTCACGTTAAAATCCATTTCCCCTTTAGAAGCGGACGACGTATTCAGGGAAATCTTCGACCGCCCGCCTTATTTCTCTGCTCAAGAGCAGCAGGCAGGTTTTCACCTGGAAGTATTTGAGCCTATGAAAAAAGTTCCTTATGGAAAAATAGACTCCTACTACTTTGAGCAGAACAAACTGAAGGTCGTCATGAAATGGAAATAAAACAGCTTTTCTCTAATTCAAAAATTTAATTCTACCATCACTTTCTCTCCAAAACTTTTTACTCCCGGCCGAGGCCGGGAGTTTTTTAAAAGTAGAAATTACCTAGTTTTTCATGCATAATAAAAGAAAAACGAATGGGGAGAAATACATGGAATATCAAGCAGCTTCCTTCGGCCGGTACCGTGTTCTCCAGAATGGCTCTATTGAAGTTATTGCAGAAATAACAAGCCGTTTTGAGCACCCTCGCTGGGAGAATATGTGGTATTTATCAGAGACAAAGAGAATCTGCCGTGAACTGGAGATGCTTGGAATCATCTCAGAGTGCGACAGCTTTGAAATTGTTGACCGTAACCAATTTAAAATCTTTTGGAAAAAAGATCGTATTGCCTGGGGCTATATTGATGAAGACGAAACGTCTTTCCGTCTGCGTTTCACCGGATTAGTCGATACACCGGCCAGCGAATAGCATTGCTGCCTGTTTTTATCATGGTTGCAATTAAACGCCATATCCTTTAGGGTGTACATACGAAGCAATTACTTAAGAGCAATTAAATAAACGGTGGAAATGGATAGACAATGGCGCTATTTCCCATAAGCCAAAAAGAGACACGAGGTACCTGCCTCCTGTTTATCTTTTTGGCTTTTTTTATTTGTTTTGTGAAAGGAGCATCCTTTTAATTTATGAAATTTTTAATTGATCACGACGGTCAAAAGATTCACAAATCGGTATTTGTTAATGACCGCTGTATGAGCAACAGCAGGCCCTCGGACTGGGAAAGCCTGCTGGAAGAAGCTGCCCTGCAGCCACTCACTCAAAAGAACTACTCTTACTGTGTCCACTGTTTTCAGGCATACGCCGGCTGATAAAGAAGGCTGGCTGGCTGGAGGAGCACCCTGCCTCTAGCCCGACCCGCTCATAATAAAGACAATGACGCTGCGGTCCCGTTCAAAGTCCCAGTCAACAAACACTTCAGCAATGTTCATCCCGGCAATGGAGGTAAACGACTTCCCTTCTATTAACAGTCGTTTTTCCAGCTTGCGTTTAGTTACCTTCAGCTGCTCTTCATATCCTTGCTGTACTAACTCTTTTTCAATGTTAATCAGCAGCCCTTCCCGGATCACGAGAACAGTCTTATTATTCAGCATTCCTGAAAAGACTTTGTCGGGTTCCTTTTCTGCCTCTGCAGTAACCTGCCTTACACGCTCTTCAAGCTTCTTTTTACCCGCATATTCTTTAAACGGATTTTCGCCGTCATATGCATTCTCGTCGATTCCGACAAATATACTCGATTCTTTATTAAAATCGCTGTCGTGGTAAAAGTTTTTATACACCTGGCCGGTGACCGACTGCACGTATCCGTTAATTTCCGGAACAATTTTGTGCATCATACTTTCACGCAGACGGAAAACAGCCTGTTCGCCCTCCTGCTCGAGAATGACCCGCTCCATTGGGCTCAGGAAATGCCGCAGGTAAATGGTGATGAACGGTCCCTGCATTACCACATGCGCGGCTTCCGGGCCTTTGCCGAATCTCTCCCGAAGCAGTTTGCCGGCAAAGCTTGCGATATCCTTTTCGTTTTCTGTTGGCCTCATGTTTATCAGTGTCCTTTAATTAAGTATTATTCACATATTTACTATCCAAAAGCATTATAATCTAGTTTTGATTTAATCACAAATGCCACACGGGTCAACAGGGCGGCCGATAATTATTAAAATATTGTTTTAAATTTCTAATTTCGTGGAAGTGTGGGAGTATATCTTTATTATTTTTTACATTTTCCTCTGTAATCCCTAGAATAAAGGTGCACTCCCTTGACTATTACATAAGCGAGTGCTGCATTCATCTACCGTCCACTACTTTTTTATTCCTTTAGTCCAACTTTATTTCCAAAATGGAAGGATGATTATTTTGTCGATTATTCGAGTAACGATGAATGGCACCGAGCGCAAAGTATCGGATGACTCTACAATCCTCGACTACACGCGCGGCACCAATGAGGAAGTCCCAAATGTTTGTTATCACCCGAGCCTAGGCGCAATTGAAACCTGTGACACCTGTATGGTGAAGGTAAACGGAGAAATTGTCCGTGCCTGTTCCACCGAATTTAAAGAAGATGATGTCATCGAAACCCTCACCCCTGACGTTGATCAGGCACAAAAAATTGCGATGGACCGGATTTTGCATAATCACGAGCTGTACTGTACCGTCTGCGATTACAATAATGGCGGCTGTGAAATTCATAATACAGTGGAAGCAATGCGTGTCGAACACCAGAGCGTTCCCTTTGAAACTAAGCCGTATGAAAAAGATTATACTAACCCTCACTACCGGTATGACCCGGATCAGTGCATTCTCTGCGGACGCTGTGTGGAAGCCTGTCAGGATGTCCAGGTGACCGAAACCCTTTCCATTGACTGGGAACGTGAACGCCCCCGTGTTATCTGGGATAACGATGTTCCTATCGGCGAATCCTCCTGTGTATCCTGTGGCCACTGTTCCACCGTCTGTCCATGTAACGCTTTAATCGAAACAAATATGGAAGGCGAAGCCGGCTACATGACCGGGATCAAAGAAGATACTCTTCGTCCGATGATCGATATCACCAAGGACGTTGAAACCGGCTACAGCTCAATTCTGGCTCTCTCCAACATGGAATCCAAAATGCGCGACGACCGTATTGAAAAAACGAAAACAGTTTGTACTTATTGCGGAGTTGGCTGCAGCTTTGATGTCTGGACGAAGGACCGTGAAATCCTTAAAATTGAGCCTCAGGCAGAAGCACCTGCAAACGGCATTTCCACCTGTGTAAAGGGCAAATTCGGCTGGGATTTTGTAAACAGCGAAGAACGCCTTCAGAATCCGCTCGTCCGTGAAAACGGCCAGTTTGTCGAAACTACGTGGGAGCATGCTTTAGATGTTATTCAGAAGAACTTCACTTCCATTAAAGAAGAAAGCGGCAACGACGCTCTTGCATTTATCAGCTCTTCCAAGACAACAAACGAAGAGTCCTATCTTATGCAGAAGCTCTCCCGCTCCGTTATGGGCACAAACAACATTGATAACTGTTCCCGGTACTGCCAGACTCCTGCTACCCAGGGCCTTTTCCGCACAGTAGGCTACGGCGGGGACACCGGCACGATAGAAGACATTAAAAACGCAGAGCTTATTATTACCGTCGGGACAAACACATCTGAATCCCACCCGGTTCTTGCCACACGGATTAAAAGCTCCCATAAGCTGCGCAACCAGAAGCTGATCGTCTCCGACATCAGAAAACATGAAATGGCGGAACGCTCGGACATGTTTATCCAGCCGAAACCAGGCTCGGACCTTGTATGGCTGAACGCAGTAGCAAAATACATTATCGACCAGGGCTGGGAAGACACAGAGTTTATTAATGAACGCGTGGATTACTACGATGACTTTGTGAAAGAACTCGAAATGTACACCATCGATTACGCTGTAGAGCAGACCGGGCTCTCCCGTGAGGAATTGATTGGCATTGCCGAAAGCATTCACGAAGCAGATACTACCTGTGCCCTGTGGGCGATGGGTGTTACCCAGCACTCCGGCGGCGCGGATACAAGTACGGCAATATCGAACCTCCTGCTTGTCTCCGGCAACTACGGCCGTCACGGAACCGGCTCCTACCCGCTTCGCGGACATAATAACGTTCAGGGCGCAACAGACTTCGGAAGCGCACCGAATCTTCTTCCAGGCTACCAATCCGTGGAAGACGAAAACGTCCGCCGGAAGTTTGAGCAGGGCTGGAACACAGAGCTTTCCAGTGAAGTCGGCATGACCAACCATGAGATGGTCGATGCGATGCACGAAGGCCGCCTCCGCAGCCTCTATTTGAAAGGCGAGGAAATGGCGCTTGTAGACTCCAACATTAACTACGTACAGCAGGGCTTCGAGAAGCTCGACTTCTTCGTAGTACAGGATATCTTCTTATCCGAAACCGCCAAGTTTGCGGACGTTGTACTTCCTGCAAGCCCAAGTCTCGAAAAAGACGGCACGTTTGTAAACACCGAGCGCCGCTTCCAGCGTTTATACAAGGCGCTTGATCCACTCGGTAACTCTAAGCCGGACTGGGAAATTCTTCAGCTTGTGGCTAACCGGATGGGCGCAGACTGGAACTACAGCCACCCGTCTGAAATTATGGCAGAAGCTGCTTCACTCTCCCCGTTTTTCGAAGGAGTATCCTACGAACGGCTTGAAGGATATAACTCTCTCGTATGGCCTGTAACCAAAGAAGGCAAGGATGAGCCGCTTCTTTACGAATCCCGCTTCCAGTTCCCGAACGGAAAAGCAAGATTCTATCCGGTGCACTGGACCGAACCGCAAACCTTCGGCGAGCAGTACGACCTGCACGTGAACAACGGACGGATGCTTGAGCACTTCCACGAAGGCAATATGACGTACAAAACGGAAGGAATCACGCTGAAAACCCCGGACAATTTCGTGGAAATTTCTCCGGAACTCGCCGAAGAACGCGGACTCGAAAGCGGCGCCCTTGTTCGCTTGAAATCGCCGTACGGGGCTGTACGCATCCAGGCGCTTGTTACTGACCGTGTGAAAGAAAAACAGCTTTACATTCCAATGAACAATTCCGGTGAATCAGCCATTAACCGACTTACGAGCAGCGAAGCTGATAAGGATACGGATACACCGGCCTACAAAGAAACGCAGGTATTCATGGAAATACTCAGTACAGACGGGGAAGCACCGATGCCGAAAAACAATTTCCGATACGGAAATCCTAACCCTCAGAACGGCGTGGAAGTTGAACGGAAATGGAAACGTAATGACTACATCTTCCCTGGCGACATGGTGAGAAAGGAGAACCGCTAATGGCTGAGCGCATAACTCATATTGAGAAGCTGAAATTCTCCGAAGAAGAAATCAAACAGCGGGACATGGAAGAACTCCAGTCCCAGCTGCTTGATAACAAAGAAAGCCTTGAAAAGATGATGCGCACTGCGAACCTTCTTGATGAGTCCGGCCTGCTTGATATGGCAAATGGACTTCTAAGCGAAGGCGATAAGGTATTAAACGTAGCGGTAAACGCGATGAATACTGAAGGAAGCACTAACATGATTAAAAACATGCTTCTTCTCGCCGGCGAAGCCGGAAAGCTCGATATTGAAAGCATGCAGCCGCTCCTGTTGAAATTAAACAAAGGACTTGAGCGTGTAGCAAAACTCGAAGAGGAGAAAGAACAGGAAAAACAAACCGTGAACATTTTCCAATTGTTAAAGCTCCTCCGGGATCCGGAAGTAAACCACACGCTTTCGCTCGGCATTGCTTTTATGCGCGGCATGGGCGAAACAGGCAAACCCGAAATGGAAAAAGAACAGGAAGACCGGAAACCAAACACGAAGGTTTAACCGGCACTACCCAATACGCTCCAGGCTGCCCTCGCGCAGCCTGGTTTTTTGTTTAATACCATCATCCTCAAGGGAATAGGTCTAAAAACAAATCAAGGGAGCAAATGTCATTGTCTTTCAAAGGTCTTCAACTGTCCGATGTTCCAAAAAGTTCCTGGATACTTATCATTGCCGGTCTGCTCGCACTGTTTACGACAGCTTTTTTATTTCTCGATATGGGTGAAGAAGTACTCGAACAGGAAACATTTATGGTCGACCGAACAGCCCAAAATATTGTATCAGCGCTCAATACCAATCTTCTGCAGTCCATAATGGGCATTATTACGGAAGGCGGTTCAGTTACCTGGCTGACAATCGGTGCCGCTGCTATCACAGTATATCTGTTGTTTTTTTCATCCTTCAGCAGATGGCATGCAGTTTATTTTGCCGTAAATATGATTGGCATCAGCATTATCACAACTGCTTTCAAAAATTTCTTCTCAAGAGAGCGCCCGGAAGTGCTCGCCGCCTATGACGGTACCGGATACAGCTTCCCGAGTGGCCACGCTACTGGAGCCATTACTTTTTACGGATTTCTTGCCTATCTTGTTATACGAAGTACACTGGCCACTGTGTGGAAGTGGATGCTCGGCATACTGCTGACGCTCGCTGCCCTGCTTGTCGCTGTCAGCCGGATGTTCCTGGACGTTCATTACTTTACAGATGTAGTTGCAGGCATTTCAGTCGGCATATTTTGGCTGCTCATCTGCATTATCGCCCTGGAGCTTACACTTTGGCACAAATACCGCAGGCAAACCTAAATGAAGCCCCCGGCACAGGATGCCGGAGGCTTCGTTATTTGTATTTATGCATTCTGCATCTGTTCTGCTTTTCTCGCATCGATTTTTTCCTGAACGTCTTCTGCCGTCAGCCCTTGCTCTTCCATATAACGGTTTCTTGGATGAGTCATGCATTCCGTTGTGCAACTTCTCATATATTTATGCTCATTTTCCTCAGAGCAGATAATTTGATTGTTGCAGTCAGGATCTGCACAGTTAACGTATCGTTCACACGGTTCCCCGTCAAAGTGATCCCTTCCGATTACGCGATGCTCGACCTGATTGATCGGCACACTGATACGCTGGTCAAACACGTAGCACTTTCCGTCCCACAGCTCCCCTTTTACTTCAGGATCCTTGCCATAGGAAACGATGCCGCCATGCAGCTGCGCCACATCGTCAAACCCTTCTTCTTTCAAAAATCCGGAAAACTTCTCGCAGCGGATGCCGCCGGTACAATAGGTTAATATTTTTTTACCTTCAAGCTGTTCCCGGTTTTCCCTGACCCAGTCCGGCAGCTCCCGGAAGGCATTAATGTCCGGGCGAATCGCTCCCCGGAAATGCCCAAGATCATATTCATAGTCATTCCGGGCATCAAGAACGATGGTTTCATCGCTTTGAAGCGCTTCGTAAAATTCTTTCGGGCTCAAGTGTTCACCAGTCTGTTCATTTGGGTTAATGTCATCTTCGAGATACAGCGACACCAGCTCTGAACGCGGACGTACATGCATTTTTTTGAATGCGTGCCCGTCGGCATAGTCCACCTTGAATTCGGTATCTTTAAACCGCTCATCGCCTGTCAGCTCCTGCATGTATGCCTCCGTCTGTTCTACAGTGCCGGAAACAGTACCATTGATGCCTTCCTCTGCAACAATAATCCGCCCCTTCAAACCAAGCTCCTTGCAGAAAGCCAGATGCTCTGCAGCAAAGGTCTCAGGGTCTTCCACGTACGTGTAATTGTAATACAGTAACACCCGGTACGATTGATTTTCTTCTGTCATTTGTTCTCACCTATCCGGAATATATTTGCAAGATACATTCCTGACTCCCTGTCTTGCAATCAGGAAGCCTTGTCACACAAGGGTTTTGTTTCGTTTCTTTTAACAGCAGCGGGAAATATACCCAAACAGCGCCCACGTTATTTAAAAGCATAACAAAACCTCAATAAAAATCCCCTGCTGCAAGCGGGGGATTCTTGTTGTGCGCAGACATATTATATAAAAATTTTCCTGTCCCCGCAAATGAAAAAGTTTTCTGAACAAGAGGAGGGAATTGATTTCTTTCTCTTTTTTCTATTTGAGTCCTCACTCAGTTTTCAGCAGGATATTTTACTATTTTCTGCTTTTCTGCACATTTTCAAAAATTCCGGTGCCCCCGAGTCCAGCAAGCACGCCTGCCCATACACGCTCTGCCAGAACGGCATTCGAGTACGGAAAAGGGACAAGTGCCAGGGCTGCCCCGATCCCGAGCGTCAGAAGGGGGATATACTTTTTCGGCAGCGGGAGCGCCTGCTTTAACAGCTGCATCAGCGCCGTACTTGTCGTACCGATGAATGACATGTACAGCAGAAATTCCGGACTGACTTCCATTTTCTTCGCCTCCCCTTTGTTTTTTCTTCTCTCTGCAAAAGGCATGTATGCCTCCGTTTTTAAACCATCCTTTTAAGTTGAATTTGCAAAAATAAAAAAGGCCCGGTAAACCGGACCCTTCGGATATAACATTCAATTCGGTTTATTTATCTTCCGCTTCCCCTTTATTCAGTCAGCGGCTCCCGCTCAGGCATGGCACCTGCTTCGATATATTCAGCCATGCCACGCACAATTTCCTCTGCTCCGTATTTCTTTGCTTCTAATGGAAACATCTCTTCGACAGTTTCCAAATAAAAAGAAAGATCTTTATTACGGAGAAAATGGGAATAGTATTCGCGCTCGTTCTGGAATTCGTGTCTTGATCTCGTTTGAGCAACAGACTGCATTTCAATGTCCGCTAAAGTACGGACCACCTCTTCAAATGTTTTCATGTCTTCACTCCTTTTCATAGGATCAATGACACGGAAAAGTACAATGCATGAATAGAAGTATATTATAACACGAAAAGGCTTATGAATCATAACGAGTTGACCGAAACAGTGATAATATTTCTCCCTGCCGAGCAGCTTCCGTCCATTTTCACAGGCATCAAACGTTGACAAACAAAACTGTAATATTTATAATTACAGTATAAACATTAACAATTCTTTTTACCCGGAGAGATACGTATGAACAGCCACTTTTCTTTAGCTGTACACAGTTTGACACTGCTCGCCCATCTGCCCGAGAAAGCTGCCTCAAGCACTTTCATTGCTGAAAGTGCCTCTGTGCACCCGGTTCGGATCCGTAAGGTGTTAAGCCTGTTGAAGCAGCATGATTTGATTCAGTCCAAGGAAGGCGCCGGTGGAGGTTTTGTCCTTTCCCACCCTCCGGAGGCCGTCACATTGTGGGATGTATACCAGGTCACATCAAAAGGCACTCTGCAGCCCCGGTGCCCGGATGAAAACCCCGATTGCTCCGTTGGGGCTAATATGAAACAAGTGCTGGGCGGTGTTTTTTCGGAGGGTGAATACGTTTTTGGAGAACACCTTGATCAATTTACTATTGCCGACATGCTGAAAAAATGTATCACAAATTAACTGAGCAATGTTTTTGCAATCAAAAACAGGGAAATGTATAGTTATAGATAATTCAGATTACAATACTATTAATTAATAGGTAATCCTTAGGAGGTTACGCGAATGTTACCAACAAACGATATTATTTCGGTAGGAGATTGGGTTCGAGGAACCACCATTTATGGTGAATTGGTTGTAGGCTATGTAGAAGCAATTGAAGAATCTTATCAAACCATTAAAGTAAAAGTCATCTCCTCTGACAATCAGGATATAATGGAAAAATCAGCTGAACTGCTGCTCCACAAAGTAAGCAAGCTGAATACCGTACAGCCTGTTTCAGAGGATGAATTGCATGACCTGATTGATCTTGCATTGGTCACCAATGATAAACAGTGGTTTCTGGAGCTCACTGCCGAATTGAATAATAAAGCAAATGTCCGGTCATCCAACGATTCCTCCTATGCACTGTCGAATTACAGCGAGTACTAGGAATTTCCGGCATATTTACTACAATAGCCCTTTGCAGATTTACTGCGAAGGGCTATTTTTGCATCTGTATACTTGTTATTTCTTAATTTGAATATTCATCTTCTGTTCGAGGGCCTGCTGCAGATGAGCAAAGGTTTTTACTTTACTGAAATCAATCCCAAGCCGCACGGCCGTTTCTGCAATTTCCGGGCGAATGCCGGTAATAATGATTTCCGTGCCGATTAAACTCAGCCCGTGATGCAGGTTAAACAGCTGCTGAGCCACCATCGTATCGATGATCGGCACTCCGGACATATCAATAATCAGTACATCGAGTTCAAGCTTTGCCACCTCTGTAAGAGTCACGTCTTCAATCATTTTCGCCCGGTGCGTATCAATATCTCCGACAAGTGGGAGGACACCAATATCCCCTATTAATTTAATGATCGGCACACTCAGCTCCACCATCATCTGCTGCTGGGCCTCGAGCTGAGCTTCGTTCATCTGATAGTAGTATTGGTTTACAAGCTCCAGTCCCTTTTCAAACACCGACTGAATCTTCTCTGCCCACTCAGCCACCTGCAGCGGGGAAATCTCGTCCTCCCGTTCTTTGAAGTAGGTAGACAGACGCTTCCAGAGGTCAACACGCCCGACTCTGAAAAACTCTACCGAGTAAAACCTCGGCCCCTGGTTTTCAAGCCCGTCCATCGCCGTGAGCTGCGCCCAGTCAGTAAGTGACGGTTCTTCCCCTATTACTGCTTTTGCCGTTTCCTGTATGAACCCCTTGAGTCTTCCCCGGAATGCCTCCCTCCGGTCGGCATCGTTCGGGTAGATAGCTTCCGACTGCGCTTCAATATCTTCCATCCATGTAGTCACGATCTCTTCTGCATGGTTTAACATGAAATTGTACAGTTGTTTACTCAACGCCAATAATCCTTTCTGTCATTTCCTGTATTTAATATATTTTAAAATACATAATCAAAAAAATAAAGCTGTCTTACTGATTTTCACGTTTTAATCTATTGATCCACTCTGCCTCCAGCAGTCGTTCCACATTCGTCTGGTCCATGCTCCATTCCCATACCTTTTCCTGGAGCTCCCTGTCGCGGGCATGAGGGGCAGTATCTTCTTCAAAAGAATCAATAAAGTATTTGCCATGCACGCCATCCACTTCACGGGAAGCGGCAAGATACACCGATGTTTCCGCACCTTCTGCTGCTGTGCGAAGCATTGGCCGGATTGTTTGATGAATACGGCGCCCAAAGCCTGTAGACCGGTCTACTCCAAGCATAGTACTTACCCCGCCGGGATGCAGGGCATTAACACGAATACTCGTCCCTTCGAGACGGGAAGCAAGGGCGTATGTAAATAAAACGTTCGCCAGCTTTGACTGGGCGTACCCTTTCCATGTTCCATATCCTCTGGTTAAATGAGGGTCCGGAAAATGAATGCTTCCATATTTGTGCGCTCCTGACGAAACATTAATGATACGTGCCTCTTCTGCCGAACATTCAAGCAGAGGCAGAAGCTGCAGTGTCAGAGCGAAGTGCCCCAGATGATTCACGCCGATCATGCTTTCAAAACCATCCTCGGTAAGCTCTCTTTTCAGCGATACTACGCCGGCATTGTTAACCAGTACATCCACACAGGGAACGATCTGTTCGAGCTGGCGCACAAAGGTATGTATATCCTGAAGAGAGGACAGATCACAGCGCATCACCCGCACACGTGAAGCTCCGGTACTGGCCTTTATCTGCCTCATGGCTTCTCCCCCGCGCTTCTCGTCCCGGACGGCCATAATGACATTAAATCCTTTCACGGCAAGCTGTTTCGCTGTTTCGAATCCCATTCCGGTATTTGCTCCGGTAATGATGGCTGTTTTCTCCATAATTTATTCTCCTCTGGAATAGTTTTGTTGCTTTTACTATACCCATTGCCGCTATTGTTCACTCTTTGTGCTGTGCATTTCCTGAAAATTCTCTTTCTTTTTTGGAATAAACAGGAATATTCATAAAAGAAATAGAAGCTGTACAGTGAATGAATATCTTAATATTATTATTATTAAAACGGGAGGGATTTTTTGAAACTGCAAAATCAAACAGCAATCGTCACAGGAGGATCTTCCGGTATTGGAGAGGCAGCGGTACGCCGGCTCGCCGATGAAGGAGCGTCTGTCGTTATAACCGATATCAATGATGAACTTGGCAAAGCACTCGAGCAGGAGCTGAAGAACAACCATAAAACCGTCAAATACATGCACATCGATGTGACTTCTGAAGATGATGTGTCCCGGATGGTCCACGAGACCGCCAGCCAGTTTGGATCGGTGGATATTGTTTTTGCCAATGCAGGTGTGGGAGACACAAAGCCTATTCATGAACTTAGCTATGAGGAATGGAACAAACTAATGGATGTCAATTTAAACGGTGTATTTTTAACTGATAAATATGCTATTGAACAAATGCTCACCCAGGACGGCGGCGGTAAAATCATTAATAATGCAAGCATACTCGGCCACGTAGGCAGCGATTCCATTACTTCTTATAGTACGGCTAAAGGCGGCGTAGTTAATCTGACAAGAACGCTGGGAGTGACATATGCTAAAAAGAACATCCGGGTCAACTCTGTGTGCCCTGGTTATGTCGAAACCCCTCTTGTTCAATCAAGCCTCGATGAAGATACTCTGCAGCAGCTTGCCAGTATGCATCCAGTCGGCCGATTAGCTAAACCCGAAGAGATTGCTTCTGTTGTTTACTTTTTAGCCAGTGATGATGCCTCATTTATTCACGGGGCAAACCTGCTCGTAGACGGGGGATATACTGCCCAGTAAATCTTTCGTCATATTATCTTCCAACTCTATTGAAGTTTTTTTCATTCCCCGGTACGATGCAGGTATTACCACTTATCCTTCGTATATATTCAACAATTGGGTTGAACGTTTCTACTGGAAACCGTAATTTCCAACTACGAAGAACGCCTTTTACAGGTGTTCTTCGTTTTTTTATGCATACAAAGGAGTGTTTACAATGACCACGATCTTAATACGGCAGGCTGAAATCATGACGATGAACGAAAACAATGACATTGTGCACGGAGATATACGAATTGAAAATGAATACATTAAAGAAATCCAACCATCTTTAACTCCCCGTCCGGATGAAAAAGTGATCGAAGCACGGGGACGAACTGTGCTTCCCGGCTTTATCCATACCCATGTTCACCTTTGCCAGGCACTGTTTCGCAGTCAGGCGGATGACCTTGAGCTGATGGATTGGCTGAAGGAACGCATATGGCCAATGGAAGCTGCCCACACTCCCGATTCTATCTACGCCTCGGCGATGCTTGGCATCGGCGAATTGATCCGGAGCGGCACGACCACGATCGTCGACATGGAAACAGTCCACCATACAAACGCTGCCTTCGAAGCCATAGAAGCTTCCGGCATCCGGGCCCTATCCGGCAAAGTTATGATGGATAAGGGCGATGAACTGCCTGCTCCCCTGCTTGAAACCACGAGCCAGTCCGTGCAGGAAAGCGCCGATTTGTATGAAAAATGGAACGGTCGGGATAATGATAGAATACGATACGCATTTTCACCCCGGTTTGTTGTCTCCTGCTCTGAACCGCTGCTGCGCGAAGTTTCCCGCCTGTCCACTCATTACGGAGCGTATGTGCATACACACGCTTCAGAAAGCCAGGGAGAAATAGAAATTGTTGAAGCTGATACCGGCATGCGAAATGTAACGTATCTGGATCACCTTGGCCTTGTACACCCGCGCCTTATTCTCGCCCATTGTGTCTGGCTCGATGAGCATGAAAAGCAGATTATTAAACAAAAGGGCGCTCATATCAGTCACTGCCCAAGCTCCAATATGAAGCTTGCTTCCGGATTCGCAGAGATCCCGGACCTGCTCGACCACCATCACAATGTCAGTCTCGGTGCCGACGGCTCCCCGTGTAACAACACGCTCGACATGTTTCAGGAAATGAGGATGGCCGCCCTTATTCATAAACCCTCCTATGGCCCGACCGCCATGAATGCCAGACAGGTTCTTCGCATGGCAACCATCGAAGGTGCGAGAGCAGTCGGTCTTGACCAGGAAATTGGCAGTATCGAAATCGGCAAAAAAGCGGATTTGTCTATCCTCAACCTTTATGATTTTCATACGTATCCAAGCGAAGGAGCAGATCCATATTCCCGTATTGTATACGCCGCTTCCAAAGATCAGGTGGAAACTACCATCGTGAATGGACGGATTATTATGGAAGACCGCAATATGCAGACCATGAATAAGAACCATGTGCTTAGTGATGCGAACAAAGAAGCAAAGCAGTTATTCCATAGGGCTTCCAGGTATATGTCTAATTCTTTTGTATAAATTATGAGCAATCTCCTCCCTGCCGGCTGGAAATTCTGATATGCTGATGACGGAATAATAGCGCAGAAGGAGAGGAAGAGAAATTATGCTTAGTGCAAAACATGGAGATATTACCACTGTCACCAATGTCGATTATATTTGCAATGCTGCAAACGGGAAGGGGTCGATGGGCGGCGGGGTTGCCGCTGCCATCAAAAAAGCTGGCGGAGAGACTATTGAACAGGAAGCAGAAGCCTACTGCAAAAAGAACGAGCCGAAGCGCGGCGAGCTTTACACGACTACGGCTGCCAGTCTCCCGTATGAAGCCATCCTTCATTTGGTGACGATGGAAGCCCCGGAGGAAAAGTCGAACTATGACGTGGTTTATTCCTGTCTTCAGGCGTTAATACGCTACTGCCAGGAGAATCACATCTACCGGGTCGCCCTGCCGGCGCTTGGCACCGCCACCGGCGGCCTGGACCCCGAGACCGTCGCGATTTATTACCGGGAGCTGCTGCACAACATCCGGGAAATTCAATTTATCGCTGTCGATATGGACGAAGCGTTCATTCAGGCGCTCGAAGCCGAATAGCACAGATACAAGGCCCCGGGTTTTTTACCCCGGGGCCTTTCAAATAATTTTTTCCACCCTGCCCTTCCCCTTTATTTGTCCTTACTTTCTGCTTCCTGCCGTCCGGCAATCTGCACCGCATGCACCACGGCAATCGCAGCAACGAAAATGGACGGCACGTACACCGTAACGAGCAGACTTACGTAAAGCACAAAAAACAACACCGCCCAGAGGTATTTTTTAACATACACCTGTCCCGCACCTGGAATGAAAAGCGACAACAGCCCCGCTATCCACATCTTTTTGTTTCTCATATTCTATCCCTGCCTCCTAAAAATTTTTAATTATCCATGAATATTAATATTTCTTCAGCCGATATAAGAATTACTGTATCAACCATACTTTTATTGCATCGGGAGGCTATTAATATGCTGTTTTCAGCAAAACCATCATCTGCACCTGCTTCACAATTTCCAGGGGACGCCCATGCCGGCAGCCGGATCAGGCTTTCCCCCGGAAGCGATCTGCACCGTCAGCTCCAGCTGATTCATCTAACTGACCATGACCTTTATATACTATCCGAACTTCAGCCAGTCATTGCTGAAAACATCGAAGCTATTGTTGAGGCCTTTTACCGCAACCTTAAGAACGAGCCCAGCCTGCGTGCAATCATTGAAGAGCACAGCTCGGTCGAACGGCTGAGCCGAACGCTTGCTGTCCATGTGCAGGAAATGTTTCAGGGGACAATGGAGGATACTTTTATTCAAAAGCGGCTGAAGATTGCCCAGGTTCATTTACATATCGGCCTTCTGCCTAAATGGTACATGTCCTCGTTTCAAGACATGGAGCAGTCCATCCTTCATTTTGTCGACCAGCACCTTAACAGTCGGGCTGATTTGCTTCCAGCTGTTCTTGCAGTTACGAAAATCATTAACCTCGAGCAGCAGCTTGTGCTTGAAGCCTACGAGGAGGCCCACCTTACACTTCACAAAGAACAGCAGGCTGTTAAAGATCATCTGCACGAACAAATTTCTGTCACTACCCGCTCGCTCCGGGAGGTTTTCAACCAGACAAATACCTCTGTTGCTTCACTTACTGCAACTTCCAACAGGGTCGTTACCATTTCAAAAGAAAATGTTAAGAGCAGCTCCGGAGCCGCTTCCCAGTCCGAGGAAGGCAAGCAAGAGCTCGAACAGCACGGAAAGCATATGAAAAGCCTCCAGGAGCTCATGGATTTTATGCGTACTGAAACGGGTGAACTCAAAGCAATTGCAGCTAAAATTGATGATATCACAAACATCGTCACTGGGATCGCTGAACAGACGAATCTTTTGGCCCTGAACGCCTCAATTGAATCTGCCCGTGCCGGCGAACACGGACGCGGATTCGCGGTGGTAGCCACAGAAGTCCGTAAGCTTTCCGGTGAGACAAAAAAATCCGTAGATACCGTATCTGAGCTTGTCCGGAAAACAAATGACCAAATTCAGCTTGTGAGCAATCACATTGAAAACGCGGACAATCAGATCAGTAACGGCACGAAACGGGTCCACGAAATCAACAGCATGTTTGATGGTATCGTACAGGAAATGGCAAGAAGCCGCCAGCAGAGCAATGATGCCGAAGCGGAGGTTCATTCACTCATCCAGGAGCTGCGCGAAGTCGAGCAGGCCATTTCTCAGGTAGGGAGCTCTGTTTCCTCTCTCCATGAGCTAACGAAGGAATAACACCCTCCGATTCTCGTGCTATACTTACACCATAGCCAGAGAAAAGGAGGCCCTCAGATGGAAACTCAGGAACAGCTTACAGATATTACAAAGCAGTATTTGAACACCTATGAGGTGTTAAAGAAAAAATATCCGTGGCATCATTCGGACGCCCGCATGTTCATGCTGATGGCATCGATGTATTCCCTGCACCACCAGTCGTTTGACATTGAGCGGTTTGACCGTCTCCAGCAGACGATTAAAAAGAACAACAGCTGGTTTTCACCGCTGCGGTCCCACCAGCGTTTTCCAATCGCTGGTATGCTTGACTGTTTATCCGACAGCCCCGAGGACAGCTGGAGCGGTTTTAAGCAGCTGTACAGCCAGTTGGTTCAGGGACCGTGGGGGCGCGGCACCTCTACGTACGCTGCCGCTTTATCATATTACACCTTCTTCCGGGACGACTTTTCAGCTGTGCCGGCATTTACGGCCTGGTATGAGTTTCTGCAGGAATCCTTTCCGGATTTAACAAGTGCGGATTATTATCCTCTACACACGCTTTATATTCATCAGTTCCCCGGAAATAAGGAACAGATGATTGAGCATATGAACAGTGCCCATCACCAGCTGCTCGAGCGGGACTTTAAAAAAGGTGCTCAACTTCAGTACCTTTCCTTTTTATCCGCTCTGAATCTCGAAAGTATAAACGCAGCTGCATACTTTGAACGTTTTGACGACATCCTTGGCCATTGGCAGTCCGGACAGTGGCACGTACGTCCGTTCTATTACTCGCTTTTCGGAGTGCTCGGATTTACAGCTTCTTTTTCTACCATTATTGATGACGCCCGAAGCGTTCATGCCCTCCTGGCTGAGCAAAGTGAATTTCGGCGGTTTCAGCATTTTGCGGTTCATATCTCCATACAGATTGCTGTAGCCCACCACGCTTCCCTGCAAGACGGCAGCCTGCCTCCAGCATTAATCGACGCGCAGCGGGCTGTGGCTCTGCAGGCACTGAATTCCTCCACTTCTGCTTCAGCAGCAATAACCCTTTAAAACAAATTGAAGGCGCACACTACCCGTGCGTCTTCTTCCAATTTATAACTGTTGCAATTATTACAATTGTGCTACGATAGTTTCTGCTTATTTACATACATTCAACGTCTCATCAGTTCACAGGGAGGGGATTCAGATGCCACGTTTTTATTCTGTTATTATCATGCTTTTTTTCTTACTATTTATAAGCGGCTGCGGCATGCTTCCTTTTTCTGCTGATTCCGGCGAGAGCGATAAGGGGATATTTGTCTCCCCTTCAGGAAATGATGAGCAAAACGGCACTATCGATGCGCCTTTTCAGTCTGTTCAAAAGGCCGCTGATACCGCGGAAGCCGGAGATACTATTTATTTACGGGAAGGCACTTATCAGGAAAATGTGAACATGAGCCAACAGGGTGAAGAACAGCTTCCCATCACCGTCCGTCCGTTTGAAAATGAAAACGTTCATTTAAAAACCGCTGGCGATAAGCCGTTTTTTTCTTTAGAAGATACCGAATACATAACGATTAAAAAATTCACCTTTCATCAGGAAAATACGGCATCTGTGATTGCTTCCTCCGGAGAAACCAGGGCCCTCCAAATACTTGATAACCGTTTTTTATCGTCTCAAAAAGCGGAAAAAGAGCCTGGGTCAGCAGTCCATATAGCCAGTTCAGATGCAGACAGCATTCACGAGGACACAATCATAAGCGGCAACACTGTCGAAAGATGGAAGCATGCCCCCGCCTTTGCACTGGAGGGCAACATAGCTTCGTTTACAGTTTCCCACAACCGGTTTGAGAAAGCTTCCGGAACGTCACTTGATCTTCAGGCAGTGCCCGGGGAAGTAAACGGCCGGGTCCCGTCCGGAGGTGTAGTGAAAAACAATATTATTAATTCCTCGAACAGAAGTACCGATCCGGCTGTTGCAGTCGCGGGAGCCGATGAGGTCACTTTTTCACATAACACTATAAGCGGAGGGGCTGTTGGGACATTTATCCGTAACACTTCCTTTGCAGAAACAGAGGATCTATCGTTCAAAAATAATGTATGGCGGGACCAAACGTCGGCCGGAACGGCTCTGGTTCAAGGACCTGCTCAACGTCCAATCAGCCGCGTTTCTTTTTCAGAGAACACCTGGAAAAACGCGCACGGCAGCCGGGACTCCGCCCAGCTGCGTATCCAGTCCTCCATACGACATTTAAGCGTCATCAATAACGATTTTGAAGGCTCCACATTCAACGGATTTTATATTGATGCCACTGAAGACATCAGCAACTATGTTACCCTGAAGGACAATTCCTTTCCTTCTTCTTCCAGAGCTGAATGGAAATGGGAGGGTCGTGAATTCAGGGATCTCGTTACATTCCAGCAATATATCGAACAGGATGCCCCCTCCTCTTCTTCTGAAGAAACTGACTAGAAGCTCTGACAGCTGTAGGGGACCCAATGTGCAAAACCTGTGCAGCAGCTGTGCACAGGTTTTTTCCTTTCTGCTTTCAGTCTTTTGTATAATGACCGAAGAACCGTCCGAAGGAGTGATAGTATCAAAAGCATAACTGCTTTTATTCAAAATTTATTTTCAGAATTAATGAAGGACAATGCTGCCGGCCTGGCTGCTCAGCAGGCTTTTTATTACCTTTTATCCATTTTCCCGCTGCTTATTTTGTTTCTATCACTCCTTCCTTACTTTAATATCGATGCCGACCGGGCTGTATCACTTTTGTACCAGTTCGTTCCTGCAGAGGCTGCCTCTCTGTTTCAGGACACGATTGAAGATACGATAAACAGCTCGAGCAACGGGCTGCTTACCATCGGGATCATTGGCACGATATGGACAGCGTCCAACGGACTGAATGCTTTTATTAAGGCGGTGAACGGGGCTTATGATGTTATCGAAACGCGGTCCTTTTTCAAGGTGCGGCTGCTGTCTGTCGGTTTAACCTTTGGATTAATGCTCTCCGTTATTATTGCACTCTTTCTGCCCGTGTTCGGCAATTTAATTTTATCGGCAGTGCAATCATTTATTTATGTTCCGGAGGATACTGTTTTTCTTGTTCAGCTCCTGCGCTGGCTTATTACTATTTCGATTACTTCTGTCATTCTCGCCATGCTCTATCATCTTGCACCGAACAATAATATGCCCTTTTGGTCTGTTTTGCCGGGGGCAATGACAGCAACGCTGCTCTGGCAGGTAATTTCGCTGGGGTTTTCCTTTTATGTCAACAACTTTGCCAACTATGCCTCCACGTATGGCAGTCTTGGCGGAGTCATCGTGCTAATGCTGTGGCTGTTTCTGGTGGGACTGATTCTAGTCACCGGCGGAGAAATTAATGCTCTTATCTACCGACAGAGGCAGAGAAAGCATCCCGCTCCCCTGCTTCATGATTACTATTAACCTCTTTTGGCTCTGTATTGGTAGAACGTGAGTGATTGTAGTATACTAAACGGGCAAAAGTGTAGAAAAGGAGAGCCCATACATGAGTAAAAAAATGATTTTTTTCGATATCGATGGAACGCTGTACGATGAAAATAAACAGCTGCCGGCTTCCACCAGAGATGCTATTCAAATGCTCCGGAGCAAAGGCCATGAAATCGCGATATCCACCGGAAGAGCCCCTTATTTGTTCGACGACCTCCGGGAAGAACTCGATATCCACACGTTTATTTCATTTAACGGTCAATTTGTGAAATATAATGGAAATGCTATTTATCAAAACACGATTCCCACCGCAAAACTTCAGTCTTTGCAGTCCTTCGCTGCTGAAAAAGAGCATCCGATTGTATTTATGGGCAGCAGTGCCATGAAAGCTAATATTGAATTTCATCATGATATTCATGACAGCATTACAACGCTTGGCGTAGAGCATCCCGAATTTGACGCTTCGTTTGCAGAACAGAACAATATTTATCAGGCCCTGCTGTTTGCCCGGGAAGACGAGGAAAACCGTTATGTAGACCAGATGCAGGATCTGCGGTTTGTGCGCTGGCACCCTTATTCACTCGACGTCATTCCTCCTGGAGGGTCTAAAGCAAACGGAATCAAAAACCTAATCGCTGAAGCCGGTATTGCGCTTGAGGACTGCTATGCCTTTGGAGATAATTACAACGATGTGGAAATGCTTCAGTACGTACCAAACAGCGTTGCCATGGGAAACGCCCCGGATGAGGTTAAAAGCTATGCCCGCCATATTACCACTGACGTGGGAAATGACGGCATTGCGCGCGGCCTGGAAAAGGTAGGTCTGCTGTAGCACACTGGGTTTATTAACAGCAAATAATGACAGGAAGCCGCTTTGTAAAAAAGGCGGCTTTTTTCTTTAGTAAGCAATGAAACAATTTCGGTAAATGAAATTATATTCACTCATAAAAAAAGAAGCTTTAATCTGTGTAAGCTTCTTTTTGATTCGATGGTTCGGATAGTTTTGACGGTTCCGTTTGTTCCGAAGGCTTCGGTTCCTCCGGCGCTGCCTGCTCAGGGGGATACAAATACTGCTGAAGAGCCTTTGGTTTATTTGTAATAATCCCCGTGACGCCGGCATCTATTGCTTTTTTCCATCCGCTTTTTTTATCAATAGTATAAGGAATAACCTCGAGTTCCGAATTAATAGCGTCGTCAATCCAGGATTTATCGATCGTGCGGTAATGAGGGTGAAGCTCTGTAGCTCCGACGATTTTCGCGTATTCACACGGGCGGTACAGGTGCACCGCGTAAAGAATAGCGATATTGATCTCTTCCGACAGCTCCCGAACGTAGGCCATCGACCGGTGATTGAAGCTCGACACTGTAGCCGATTCTATTTTTTCATAGTCGTTCAGCAGGTTAATCACAGCTTCTTCAAGCCCTTTATGAGCAATGTTGGAATTTTTTAATTCAAGCACAAGCTTCATTTCCTCCATTCCTGTTTCCTGCAGAAGCCGCTCCAGACTGACGATTTTTTCCTTGCGGTACCGTTTATGCATCCACGCCCCCGCGCTTAAATCCTGCAGTTCCTTGTATGTATATTCGTGAACACTTCCGGAAGCGCCGGTTGTACGTTTCAACAGCGTATCATGAATCAGTACCGGTACCCCGTCTTTTGACAGCTGCACATCTGTTTCAATTGCGTCTGCTCCGTCTGTGACAGCCTGGCGGAAAGCCGACATGGTGTTTTCCGGACGACGGTCTGAAGCCCCCCGGTGGGCTATAATTGAAGTCAAAATATTTTTCCTCCCTGCACATAACCGTACAAAACCTGCTCTATGAGTGCAGGTTCCGGTAGATGCCCTACTGGCGGTTATCATCGTTCTTTTCTGCTTCTTCTGCTGTTTTTATAAACCCCATCTGCAGTCTAAGCTTCTCTTAGTTATATGTTCACATTATGGGCTTTGAAAATCAACCATTAACGTTTTTCTATAAAAACTGAACGGCCTTCAAACAGCTCTTTTGATTTTCACCAGGTAAAGCAGAACAGACAGCTGCAGCTACAGCAGATTTAATTATTCTTCTGCATTTTTTGAGACAGAATATATCTTTCACTGATACCAAAATAACGCACTTCCCCGCTGTCGTTTAGCGAAAAGGAAGATAAGCCCGAAGATACGTTCGTTTCTTTTGATAAGCTGGTAACCTCTTCGTGCATCTGAATCGTCTGAATGCTCGATTCTGTATCATACCAATGGTATCCGAACAGACCAGCAACCCCCAGACCAATCACTGTGATAATTGTATAAAATTTTCCCATGTCCCCCACTCCAATTGCGTTTCATATGATAAATAATGCTATGGCTGCAGCCCCCTGCCGCAGATTTCTTAATTTATATAAGCTTCTAGTTATTACCCTATATTATACACTTCAAAGATGATACAGGCTTTAATCATTTTTCGTTTATTTATGGGCTTAACCCTGCGAAATACAAAAAAACTCCGCCAGGGCGGAGTTTCAGACTGTCGACAATGACTCTAATTTTAGAGTTTGTCGGCAGTTTTTTTGTGCTATGATAAAAAGAAATAGCCTGG